>NZ_CP163424.1:300000-600000 GCF_041429795.1 Algimonas porphyrae
GTCGGACACAATGTCGCCGAGCGTCAGGCACTCAATAACCGCAAGGCCATGGCCGACCGGATGGGGCGTTCAGAACGTCTTATTGAGGCTAAGCTGGATGGTGGTGAGATTCAAAGCATCATCGATGCCTGGATCGAAACTGATTATCACACACGCACCCATGAAGCGCTGAAAACGTCACCGATGCTGCGGGCCCTTGATGGCGGCAACCCGGTTCTGATCGAAGATGAGCGCGCGCTCGACCTGCTGCTTGCGACATCACCCGGTACAGACGGCGTTCGAAAGGTCCTCAAGCGAGGCGTCAAGGCGCTTGGACGGACCTATATCGCCCAAGAACTGGGCGGCATGGTCGGCGAGCGTGTGTTCGTAAAGTTCGACCCCAGCGATCCGGCACGGATCTACTGCTATTCCGCTGATCGTGAGCGCTTTATCTGCAGCGCGGAAGACCCGTCGATGACGGAGGCTGACAGACAGCAGATCGCGCTCAATGCGAAGATCGCACAGAAAGACGAGGCGCGTCAGTTCGAAGCTGAAGTTCGAGCCGCACAGGATGCGTTCGATCCGGAAGACTTCGCTCCGTCCATCCTACGATCAAAGGCCCAGCACGCCTCCAAGATTGTGCCCTTCGTTCCAAACGTCATCCCTTTCAATCCCGACGCGGATCTGTCGGGACGGGATGTCGGTCCGGGTTTCGCCAGAGAGCGCGCAGCAGCCAACGGCGCACCGCGTGCGCCCGTTCCGACTGCTGCACCAGTCAGGGACGAGATGCCGGTCGAACGGATCGAAGCCATGGTCGCCGAACTGGACGCCAAAATCGAGCGCCCCGTCGAAACATGGATCCGTGATGACGGAACCGCTCGACCCGTCTTCGATGACGATGTCGCCTTTGCCCAATTCATTCAAACCGAGCCCGCACCCCACCCCGAGGACGTTGCGCTGCTGACCCAATACGTCAGCCAATCCGCTGCGCTTCAGCTGAAGCTGTCCATCGCCGGGCTCTCAACCTTCGTCACAGACATAACTGGAGTTGATTTGTGAGACATACGTTCTGCCGAGAAGTAAGCAATGCCGTCCGGTTCATGGACGGCGTCGAGACGCTGAAGGCCAGGGGAGCCGTCGAATCCAGCTGGATGCTGGTCGAGGCTGAACCGGGTCTCGGCAAGAGTTCTATGTTTGAATGGTATTCCGTTCAGGAAGATGTGCCGCTCGTTCGTGCCAAGGCTGACTGGACCGTCAACTGGATGCTCAAGGACGTTTCAGCGGCTCTCGGCATCGAAGCGAAAAGCTCCAGCAAAGCCAATTATGAGCAGATCATCAGTGAGCTGATGAATGGCGAACAGCTCCTCATGGTTGATGAAATAAACCATGCCGCCCGCCGCTTAGTCGTGATCGAGACACTCCGGGACATCACGGACATGACACAGACCATGCTGCTGACCGGCGGTCACAAGGGAACGCTATCGGTCCTGAAGCCGCACAAGCAGATCTATGACCGGATCGGCAATGTCGTCGAGCTGGAAGTCGCGAGCATTGCCGACATTAAGGCATTGTGTCGGACCCGCTGCGAGGTTGAGATCACCGATGAGGTCATCGCCGAAATCCATCAGCAGACGGGTGGTAATCATCGGCGCGTCATGAATGCGATCGCCAGGGTCGAAGCCCTTGGTCGCCGCCGTCGCGAGGCCGTCACTCTGCCGATGCTGAAAGGCTTGCGCCTGACACATGATAACCGTGCACGCGGAGCGAGCGCATGAGCGCGCCTTGCGAAACAGATGTCCGGCAGATGGACGTGTTGAAGCTCGTCATCGAAGGCACAGACTGCGACAGTTACGGCGTCACGCGGGATCTCGTCGCCCAGGAGCTCGGTCTGCGCGGATGCGATGCCAACCACAAACTTGGGCAGTTGATCAGGCGGGGGCTTATATGCGTCGCGTCTGTTGGACGGTATCGTCCGACTGAATCAGGCCGTGAGCTGCTCGCATCAGGTGGGACGATCCCGTCTGGCCCGATGCCGGATGCGCCGCTGAAAGATCGCCAGATGAGCAATCAGAGCCTGCGGGCACGGCTCTGGCGGGCCATGAAGCGAAAGCCGCGCTTTACCATTCCCGAGATCCTGACGCTGGCGTCCAATGACACGGATGGAAAGCCAGAGGACAATGCCCGAACCTATGTACGCGAACTCAAGCGCGCGGGCTATCTGACGGAACTGCCGCGCCGCGAGAAACGCGGTCGCGGTGGATCTTCTGTAAAGGTCTTCTGGCTGCGCGAGCATACAGGTCCCGAGCATCCACGTGTTCGCAAGAGGCAGGACGGTCCACCACGGCTCTATGATCCGAATAAGCGCGACTGGGTGCGCTGGATCGATGAGGATCCTGACGTGGGAGCCCCGTCATGAGCCCGGCAGCCAAGCAGACTGCGAGTGCGCTCGAGAAGGCGCGCGCCGCATGGAAGACATTACCAGACTGGGTTGAGGTGCTTGCTGGAGCCGTCGACGGCGAAGGTTCGACCGGTGATGTGGCGAGCCGGATAGGTTACAGTCCGAGCTCGATCTCCGGCGTGATCAATCGATCCTACACAGGGCGACTGGTTCATATCGAAACGGCGGTGCGCCAGACCTTGATGCGCGGGTCTGTCAGCTGTCCTGTCATGGGCATCATTACGGGCGAGCGTTGCAACAAGGCGCAGCGTGAAAAGCTGGTGCCAACCAATCCCATCAAAGTGAGGCTCTACAAGGCTTGCCGGAATGGCTGCCCGAATGCGCGGTCTGCGGGAGAGCCGTCATGAAGCAGGCTCCTGACACATCCCTTCTGGAAAAAGCTCTCGACAATCTAGGTCAGGGAATCGTCGCGCTCGAGCGATTACGGACGCGCATCGAGGCCGGGGAACCAGTCTCACCATCGATGCTGACCGGTACGCTGAAACTCGGCGTCAGCATCATGACGGCCTCAGGAACCGTCATCGAAGCGGCGGTCGATCAGGCTAATGGCGTGCCGACCCGCGCGCCACAGGGGAAGCTCGCTGCTGCAGAAGAAGCTGCTGCCAGAGCAGGCCTGCAAGTCATCGGTCGGGACGGAAAAATCATCAGAATTGGGCGTCGGGTTGAATCCTTTTCGGACCCGGCAGGCGGGTCCGACCGCGCCTCATGAGCGGTCATCAATCACACATGGAGAATATAGTGAGCAAGAGAGACAATAAAATATCAGGCGGAGCGCCGCAGTCGCGGGCCGAGGCCGAGGAATGGATGAGCCGCCTGCAGAAGGTCAATATCCGGATTCGCGACATCGATACGGATCTGCGCGAGCAATCAGCTGATCTGAAAGTACGGGCGGCGGCAAAGGTTGAGCCCTTCATCAATGAAAAGGAGATCATCTCCAAAGGTCTGTTTGCCTGGGCGGAAGCGAACCGGGATGCCCTCACGAATGGTGGCAAGACGAAAACCATCAAACTCGAAACCGGCACAGTCTTCTGGCGGCAGCAACCCGCCAAGGTGACCCTGCGCGGTGTCGACAAAGTCCTCGAATATCTGTCGAGCAACCGGCTCAGGCGCTTCATCCGCATCAAAAAGGAAGTCGATAAGGACGCCATGCTGCGAGAGCAGACAGTCGCCAGCAAAATTCCCGGCGTCTCGATCAAATCTGCTGGCGAGATGATCGAAGCCAAACCCTTTGAAGATACGCTGGAGGCCTCGTCATGATGAGTGAAGCCGACCGTCAGGAACAAATGGGCGATGCCACGCGCGAGAAATTGCGTCAGTTCATCGCCCGCATCGAGCGTCTGGAAGCCGAGAAGGCCGAACTGACGACGGATATCCGCGAGGTCTATTCTGAAGTGAAGGCCTTTGGTTTCGACACGAAAGTTCTCAGGAAACTGATCTCGCTTCGCAAGCAGGACGTCAATGAACGCTCCGAGCAGGAAGCCCTGCTGGATCTCTACATGGGAGGCCTCGATGACTGATCTGTATTCAAATGGGCCGTTCTGGAAAACGGTCGATACCGAGGACGGAGAGGGCGCAGGACCGGTCTATGTCGCGGTCGACCCAGCCTATTCCCCGAAGCCCTATGACGAGCTGACGAGCCATGAATGTAGCTTTCTCGTCGGAGAAGGGCGCGGTCGTGAGCAGATGGCCTGCGGACGTCCGACCGACACCGGTTCGATTTATTGTGGCCATCACCGCGCGCAGGCGGCGCGCGTGGCCTTCTGCTAGGATGGAGTAGGCCATGGCTTTCCAAGATGAACACGATGCCATGAGCGCAGCTATCACGGCGCTCGACCCGCTGGCCGATGCCATTGCGGCACGACTGGAGACGTCCGGTAATGCGGAGTCTCTTCGCCGCCTGACTGCACTGCTGACGGCTATCGTTCCGCACATTCTAAATGATGAGGGTCCGAGTATGCCGATCCTGCGAGAGGGTGAACCTGTGTTCATGCTCTGCGGCCGCGATCCCGTGGCCGCACCCTTGATCGAAGCCTGGGCTTACCTGCGCAGCGGTCATGTCGTCATGGCGCAGCGCAGCCTTGAACAGGTGATGTCGGCGGCATCGCACATGGAGTCGCAAGGGTCCGGCGATCCGCAGATCCTCTCCGCGTTCCGCATCGCGCGGGATTGCCGCGATTATCAATTGGAGATGGCGCTCGGTACCGGGCGCGCATCGACAGCAGACGGATGACGTCCAGCCGCAATCAGGGCGATGCCTCTTTGCTCGACTGGGCAGAGCGGCAGGCCCTGACTGCGGCTCTTCAAAAAGCCCGAGCCGAACGCGATGTCGCCCGCAAGGCCCTTCGCATCGCCGGACGGGGTCAGCGCCTCAGGGCGCGGACACGCTACCAGCGCGCCACGCACAGCGTTCTCGCACTGGAATTGAAAATCAATCGACTGACAGGGGGCGCGCCATGCGACCGGGACCGAACAACCGAAAATCCAGCTTTGGACGCGACCTGCTCAGCGCCGGTCTCGCCCTTGCCGTCATCATGGCCGCTATGATCGTGGGGCTCAGCTGATGTCTGATCATGAACATGAGACCGTGTTCGAACTCACGCCAGAGATCAAAAACGGCGAAGTTCGTTTCTACGTTGACGTGATCCTTAAGCGTCCGGTCTCGGTCTCGGAATTGCGCCGTATGGCGGGGACGTTGAACCTCGCTGCCGATCAGATGGATGAGGTTCTGAAGACGGAGAGGTCTGTTAGCGAATTTCTGGATGACGCCGTCCGGAAGGTGTCAGGTCGATGAGTGACGATTATCCATTTTCCGATCTGCCTTTGTTTGGGTTCGACCTGATCATGGCAGATCCGCCCTGGGATTTTGGCTGCTGGTCTGAGAAGGGCGAAGCGAAGAATGCCAAGTCGCATTATCGCTGCATGAGCCTGGACGATATCCGCACGCTGCCAGTCGGGGAACTGGCGTCGAAGAACTGTCTACTCTGGCTTTGGGCGACCAATCCGATGCTCGACCAGGCGTTCGAGGTGATCCGGGCATGGGGATTTCAGTTCAAGACGGCTGGAACATGGGTCAAGCGCACGCGCCACGGCAAGCTCGGTTTCGGGACGGGCTATGTTTTGCGGTCTGCAAATGAACCGTTTCTGCTCGCTACGGTCTCGGATGCGAACGTACCTTTCCTGATCGCGACAACAGGTGAAATTTCGACGGCGCGGAATGTGCGTTCTGTCATCGAAGGCCCCGTCCGGGAGCACAGCCGAAAACCCGATGAAGCCTTTGCTGCGGCTGAGCAGCTCATCCCCCGTGCGCGGCGTCTGGAGCTGTTCTCGAGACAGGCCCGGCCAGGCTGGACCGTGTGGGGTGATCAGGCTGACAAATTCAATGAGGTCGACGCATGAAATTTCATTCGGAAAATCAGAAGCGCCGCACAAGGCGGATCGCCAGAATGATGCTGCAGGGCATGACGGACGTTCAGATGGCTGATGTCGAAGGCTGTCGCCGCGAGACTGTACGGTTCTGTCGGCACACATTTATTTCGCAGGAAGACGGTGCGAGCCAAGAGAAACGCAAGCACAGCGCTCATGCATTTCTGGAAAGGCTCGAAGCCGAGCTGGAAAAACCCGAGATCAAGGCTCGCAAATCCCGGACGTGTCAGCGCTACAACACGCGGACGCGTCGCTACTGCGGAAAGCCGACCCTGTCCAATTATTGCGAGCCCTGCGACGCGACGCTGCGCGAGCCGGTCGCCTGTGTGAGTGGCGTCGAGCGGATGACGATGCTGTGATTGCAGATAGCCGGAAACCGTATTTAACGCACGCGTTCGCAGTTCCGTTGTCGCAAACGGTGAGTGAGAGTTCAGCCGCGCACAAAGCGCGTTTCCAGGATCGCGAGTCCGATTTTCTTCGTCGCGTCCATGGTCTCGCCTCATCGATCATTCGTCATAGTGGAGAGCTACAGTATATCTGTAGGGATCGGGGTTTGGCTGCCGATATACGCATGTGCGAGGTTCGTGAAATCACGCGCGATCTGGTCTTGATGATCGAAGCCGAAACGCGGGTACCGTCATGAGCGCCGCACTCCGCAGGCTTCATGCTGAACGGCGGCGTTACAGTATCGACGAAGAGACGTTCCGGGCGATCCTCCTCGGCCAGATCGGACGCGAGAGTTCGAAGGGCATCACCATGGCGGGTGCCAATGCCTGCATCCGGGAGTTTGCCAAATATAAGCCGGAACTTGCGCCGCCATCAGATGAAAACCCGGACGGCTGGCGCAGACGATCAGACGATCCGCTTGTGCGCAAGATCTACGCGCTCTGGACTGTCCTGCGTAATGGCGGGGTAGTCCAGCCGAGATTCCCCGACGCTTATGTCAAGCGCATGACCAAGGCGGACCGGGCTGATTTTCTGACACCCGTTCAGTGCAATACTGTCATCGAGGGACTGAAAGAGATTATTGACCGTGAGGGTCTGGGCGGCGGCAACATCAGGACATCGCGTCGGTAATGGCCGTGTCCGAGACACTCGAGCGCATCATAGATGCGGCAGGCCAGCAGGCCGCCCAGCTTCTGTGTCGCGCGCATGGCGGGCACCGCCTTTACCTGTCCGACCGCCCAGGCTCCGCATTGGTTGATTGCGTAGGGCTGGACGCCGCGGGCGCAATCGTTAAAGAATTCGGGAATTGCGAGATGGATATTCCAATGGGGCACTGGTCGGGTCCCAGCGCACGCCGCAGAGCTGTGAGGCGCGCTCTGCAGAATGGGGCGACGACGACCGACGCGGCGAGACTGGCCGGTGTCTGCGACCGGACAGGGTGGCGCGTCCGGGCCGCACTGAAAACTGGCGGCCCCGATACACTCCCGCTTTTTGGTGACGATAGCGCCGACTGACTGACAGCTGTCAGTGTGTTCCAGAAATCTCTGAAGCCTATGGCTTGTGTCGATCCACGCGCCACAATGAGCCAGAGCTATGCGATTATCACAACCGGGACGGGACCTGCTGAAGCGCCTCGAGGGCAGCCGGGCACGGGTCTATCAGGACGCGGCTGGCCATGACACGATCGGCGTCGGGCATCTCATTAAGCCCGAAGACCGCGAGCGCTACAAAGATGCCGTGCTGAGCGATCACGAAATCGCTCAGCTGCTGACACGCGACCTGCTTCAGTTCGAAGCGGCGGTCACACAAGTCTGTCAGGACGGCGGCTTGATGCCGTCTCAAACCCAGTTTGACGCGTTCGTTCTGTTGACCTTCAATATCGGTGTTGGCGGTCGCGATCCGGGCTTTGTGACATCGACCGTGCTGCGTCGCTTCCTGAACCGTGACGAGGCGGGCGCGGCGGCCGCTTTCCTGATGTGGAATAAGATTACCATTACCGACCGAGGAACCGGCGAGCGTCGACGGGTCGTATCTCGCGCACTTGAGGCGCGCCGTATCGCAGAATCACGTCTGTTCTTGCACGGTTACTATGACGCGACACCTTACAACTCGCTCGACGATGAAGAGCAGCTGCGCGCGTTGATTATTCCGTCCAACCGCCAGGGGCAGAGCGAGAGCGTCTTACCGTCCGAGTCGGAGATCCGTCCGAACCTGAAATCATCGCGGACAATGAAAGCGACAACGGCCGGGCAGGCGGGTACGGGCATTGCGGCATCGGCCGCGACAGTCGGCGCGGTCCGAGAGATCACAGAGCAAGCGGCTGATGCAGCCCATAATGCCGGTGATGCGGCGCGCTCTGTCACCGACGTAACGGAAGCCACGGTTCGAACGGCCTCTTTCATGTCCAGCATCTCATTCTGGGTGTTCGCTGCCATTGGCATCGGCGCTCTGATTGCGATCATTGCCTTTATCCTGATCCGCCGCGCGCGCCAGGATGACTGGCAGCGTGGGCTCCGCTGATCATGGGAGGGTTTGGTGCATGGATCGCGGCTCGCCTGTCCAAGATCGGCGGAGCCTTAGTCCTGGCGGGTGCCGTCGTTTTGGGCGTGTTGATGGCGATAACTGGGATCAAGCGCCGCGCGCACCATGAGGGTCGCGAAGAAGTTCGTGATGAAGAAGAAAGACGGCGGCTACGTCAGGCCGTCGAAGATGGAGAGCGTCATGCTGAAATCACCGAAGCCATGCAGGACGCCCATGTGGACGGCCCTCGCACTCGCGACGATGTGCTTGACCGCCTGCGGAACGACCCCTGAGGTCGAGACCGTTGTCGTCAGGGAATATGTCTGTCCGCTGGTCGAGCCATGGCCTGCGGATCTGCGCGCTGTTGCGGCAGATGATCTGATGTTTCTGCCGCCCTCATCACCCGTCTTCGATCTGCTCGCCTCCGCCATTCGCCTGCGCGACAGCGTGAAGGCCTGTCACGAGACAAAAAAACAACAAGAAAAAGGGGCATCGGAATGATGTCGATTACATCAAAATTCTATGCCTGGATGGATCTGAACTGGCCGATCGTCCTGCTGTCGATCTTCATTCTGTGTATTTTCCTGACGGGCTGTTTTGCCTTCACAGTCTGGGTTTTACGCAGCGACAATGAGTCCGCGATCAGCGCTATCCTTACCATGCGCGAAGAGCAGGATCAGCGATCGCAGAGCATGATCGCGGATCTTAAACGTGAGATGGGTCGCAAGACCGACGAGATCATGGGGACCGTGTCTGATACGGCCGAAGCGCTGGTCGAGGAGGTCGATGAACGCCAGGCGGAACGGACCTCGTTTCTGACGGATGAACATGATGGGTAGTCCGTTAGCCATCGACTGGGCGGCCGTTCTCGGTGTTGCGACCCTGATCTGTACGATCATCGGCGGAATGCTGACGCTCGTCTACAGGCTGATCGTCGTCAATCAAGGAAAGACAGCCGCGCTCTTTGACGCGCGGGTCGAGGCCGCAGTTCAGGCTTTCGAGGCGGCTCTCAGGGCGCGCGATGAACTCGAGCGCGAGAGGATTGATGGCTACAAACAGGATGTCGCTGCCCTGCGCAAGCGTCAGGATTTACTTGAGAGGGAGCTGAGGTCGATGGTCAAGGATCTCTCTCGAAACTACGTTCCCCGCGAAGATTTTCTGAAGCGGGACACGGCGTTGGAACTGAAACTTGATCGGCTCGGAGAGAGGCTGGTCAACATTGTCACGAGGGAGGGCTGAGATGCCGATATCACAAGAACACACCGTTGCATCAGCGAGGCGTAATCTGCGCTGGTCTGTGATCCTTTGTGCCAGCGCAGGCGGGCGACTTGGCATCAATGAAGATATCGTGTTGGACACGATTAATCGATCTGGCCTGCCTGTCACGCGCTCCGAGATGCGCGATGCTGCGCATTATGTCGAAAGTCATGGCTATATCGGCATCGACGAAGGTGACAATCAATGGGTCTTCAAGATTACCAGCAAAGGTACTGATCTCGTCGACAATGAAATTGCTTGCCCTAAGTCGATTGCGCGGCCTCCGAAATACTGGGGTGACTGACCGAGATGCCAGCGCCGTCCAAAATTATGGTGCTCCTCAATGATGCGGAGCGCGCCGAGCTCGACCGCCGCATCAAGGAAAACGGCTTTGGCGGTTATCGCACGCTTGCTGCCTGGCTTCAGGAACGGGGCTATGAAATCAGCAAATCGTCTGTGCACGCCTACGGCCAAGAGCTCGAGCAGCAGTGCAAGAAGATCCGGATAGCAACAGAGCAGGCGGACTATATTCGCCGGATGTTCCCTGACGACGATGCCGGGATGATGGATGGGGTGCTACGGACATTCGTCGCCGAGCTGTTTTCCTACATGCAGGACTTCAGCATTGAGAAAGGCTCCATGGATCCAACCAAGATGGGCAAGCTCATCGGGGATCTGTCAAGAGCGACCGTGTCTCAGAAAAAATTGCAGGCACAGATCCGCGAAGAAGAGCGCCAGCTCGCCGCCGAGGCTGCGCGAGACGCTGTATCCGAACAGGGTGTATCAGCCGAGATTGCTGACATGATCTATCGTCAAGTCCTGGGCGTTGACCGACCGGCTCTCGAGGCTCCATCGACGTGAGCGCGAAACCCGCCACAGTTGAATCCGAAATCGACTGGGAGGCGGTTAAGGCCGAGGCCTCAAGCGATGCCGACCGGCTGAAGGCATCCAACGACAATGACAAGATTCTGCTGCGCTACCAGCAGCGTATTCTGGCCACAGTCGCACAATCCGCCTTTGTTGTTATCGAGAAAAGCCGTCGTATCGGTGCGACTTGGGCGCTGGCATCAGATGCCGTTCTGCGGGCCGGGAAGTCCCGCGCGGCGGGCGGCCAGAACGTCATGTATATTTCCTACGCCATGGACATGACGCGGGAGTTCGTCGAGGCCTGCGCATTCTTTGCGCGGATCTTCGGCCAGGCGATGACCAAAGCTGGCGAATTTCTGTTCAAGGAAGGCAAAGATGATGAAGGGATCAATGCGTTCCGGATCGAATTTGCGTCCGGCTTCAAGATCCAGGCGCTCAGTTCCGCACCGCGTTCGATCCGCGGCAAGCAGGGTCTGGTTATCATCGATGAGGCCGCATTCGTTGACAGTCTCGATGAGCTGGTCAAGGCGGCGAACGCCATGTCGATCTGGGGCGGTCGGGTGGTCATCATCTCTACGCATAATGGCGTAGACAATCCGTTTAACAAGCTGCTCGATGAGGTGAAGTCCGGAGAGCAAGCCGGTGTTTGGTTGAAGGTAACCTTCGATCAGGCGATCGCGGACGGGCTCTATGAGCGTGTCGCGCTGATGAAACCGGAGATGGCGTCACTCGGTCGCGACGGGTTTGTCGCGCGCATTCGCGGCATATATGCGAAAAATGCATCCGAGGAGCTCGACGTCATTCCATCGGCAGGCGGCGGGTCCTGGCTCGCGGCGGCCGACATCGCCAAGGCGACGGCCGCCAATGACAATGCAGTTGGTCCGCATGCCTATCAGGGCGGTCCGTGTGTGCTGGGTTGGGACGTGGCACGTAAGGTGGACCTCTCAGTGCTCTATCTCTTCGAGTTGGTTGGGAACCGGCTAGAAGAGCGTGAGCTGATCGTGATGAAAGGCCTGCGCTTTTCAGAACAATATGGCGAAGTGGACCGGCTCTTTGAGCGGTACCGCATTATCAAGTTCAATATCGATCAGACGGGCATGGGCGAAGCCGTCGTGGAAGAAATGGAAGAGCGTCACGGCGAGAGCATTGTCGAAGGTGTCATGTTCACATCTGCCAACAAGCTCGAGATTGCCATGGTGCTGAAGCGGCGGTTTGAAGATGAGGAGATGCTGATCAGCAATGATCCACTGCTGCGCGCCGACCTGCGATCCATCAAGAAAAGCGGCGGCGCTTCGGGACGTCCCGTCTTCGCCAATGACAACAACAAGGATGACGATACGGATGGCCATGGGGACCGGTTTTGGGCAGCCGGTCTGGCGACGCTCGCCGCCGAGACAGGCGAGATCCAATATGACTACCACTCCGCTGCCCGGTCGAGTGCGTCCGAGGTGCCATTCGGCGGCCGTCGAGTGCGCACCAGCTCAGGTCTGTCGTCCATGAAAGGAGCCTATTGATGCCCGGCCGTCATATTCAACGGGTCGGTCAATCAGCCCCGATACCGAACTCAAAAAAACCCAAGCCCGGACCCTCCCATGCGGTCGCGATTGCCAGCGCCTCACAAAGTCTCTGGGCCTCGGCTCTCGGTTCCCTGACACCCTTTACCCTGTCGCGGATTCTGCGCCGCCATGGTGAAGGCGATCTCGATCAGTTTCTGATTTTTGCTGAAGAAGCTGAAGAAAAGAATGAGCATTACGGTTCCGTCCTCGGAACACGCAAGCGGGCTGTTGAGGGGCTTAATTACTCTGTGGAGCCAGGCGGTGACACGCCAGCTGACAAGGAGATGGCCAAGCTGATCGGCTCCATGCTCGACAATCCGGTCATGGTTGAGCTGGTCGAGGATATGCTCGATGCGCTCGGTAAGGGTTACTCAGTCAATGAAATTATCTGGCACACGGAATCCGGTGTCTGGGTGCCGGTCGCGTTCAACCATGTCGATCCGCGCGCCTTTCAGCTCGACCAGCTCGACCGACGCCAACTCCGTCTGAAGAGCCGGAATGATCGTGCGGGCATCCCGCTCCAGCCCTACAAGTTCGTTACGCATTTTTCGAAGCTCAAGAGCGGAGCGCCGCACCGGGCCGCGCTCGCGCGCTTTGTGGCATGGACCTATATTTTCCAGAACTTCACGATCAAGGATTGGGTCGGCTTTGTCGAAACCTACGGGCAGCCTCTCCGGGTCGGCAAATATGGTGCGAAGGCGACGGACGAAGATATCGCGACGCTGGTTTCCGCCTTGCGCAATATCGGAACGGATGCAGCGGCCGCGATCCCGCAAAGCATGCAGATCGAGTTCATCAAGGCGACCGGCACGACATCCGGAGGGGCCTTCAAGGAACTCGCCGAGTATTGCGATCGGCGGATATCAAAGGCGGTGCTCGGCCAGACCATGACGACGGACGATGGCTCAAGTCAGGCACAGGCCATAGTCCATGATGATGTGCGCACTGACATCAAGAGAGCCGATGCGCGTCGAATATGCACAACCCTGAACCGCTATCTCGTGCGTCCCGTCATCGATCTGAATTTCGGGCCGCAGGCGCACTATCCGAAGATCGTCTCTCCGGTACTCGATGCGCAGGATCTGAATGAGCTGCGCGCTGCCATCAAGGACTTCACGGCCATGGGTATTCAGGTGCCGCAATCCTTCGTTCATTCCCGCTGGGGCATACCGCAGGCCAAGGATACGGACACGGTACTGGCTGTGCCTGAAGCCGGGAGCCCAGCCGTCGCGACAGCCCGACAGAATATCGCCATGGCCCGCCGCTCCGGCGTCGATCCTGATGCGGCCTTGGAAGACCTGATTGAAAAGACCCATTCCGACTGGGAGCCGATTGCCGATGCGCTGGCCGATCCGATCATTGCCGCCATCAGAGATGCGTCGGACTATGAGGATGCGCTGGCGCGCCTGGACGCTATCGTGCCTGACAGTGATCCGCTCGCCGCCCGGCTGCGTGACGGGCTGGTCAGCGCCCGCCTGCTCGGCAATACGCCGGAGTAGAGCGGTGCCCGATAATGCGAAGGTGCAGGTCGGACAAAGAGAAGTATCGGGGGAACTGTCGGTTTTCGCAATGGACTGGGAGCCTGACAAATGGCGGTACAAGTTCGAAGCCTTTGACGAATTGTCCAATCCTCAGCTTGGAGGTGATTATCGCCGGGTTGTCCTGACAATGGCCGGAGGCATCTATACATCACAACAAGAGGCGCTGCGCGGTGCCAGTGGTGCGGGTGTCATTCTGATCGAAACTTGTGAGCAGGTTTCATCGTGACAGATTTCGTATTCGAAACCAATCCGCCTGAAGCGGTCACCAATTTCCTGCGCAATAAGGAATTGCTGCCGACGATCGGCTATCGGGATCTGGCGGCTCAGGAACATGCCTTCGCCTTTACGGTCGCCCGCTCGACCGGCTTCGACATTCTGGGTGATATTCGCGGTGCGCTTGTCACGGCCCTGGAAGAGGGGAAGACCTTTGCGCAGTTCCAAGCCGAGCTTGAGCCGCTGCTGGCGCGAAAGGGCTGGACGGGTTTTACGCTCGGCGGCGACGGCGTATCCGGTGAGAATGATCTGATCGAACTGGGCACGCCGCGTCGACTACGGACCATATTCGATGCCAATATGCGCTCGGCGCGTGCCGCCGGTGCCTGGGAGCGCACCCAGCGGAACAAGGCGTTCCTGCCCTACCTCATCTATACGCTTGGCCCTTCTGAAGAGCATCGCCCGCACCATGCTGACAAGGAGGGCCTCATCCTGCCCGTTGACCATCCCTTCTGGCGGGTCTGGTATTTCCCGAATGGCTGGGGCTGCAAATGCGGCGCGCGGGCGATCAGTGCGCGGGAGGCGCAGCGGCTGGGCGGCGTTAGTGATGAACCCGACGTACCGGACGTGCAAGTCCGCAACCGGGAGACAGGCGAGATCCGGACCGTGCCGCAGGGCGTGGATCCCGAATGGGCCAGCAATCCGGGACTTGAACGTCAGGATAATCTGCGCCGCACCTTGTTTGCGCGCCAGTCAGTCACGCGGCCTGACCTGACCGAGACAATGGTTCGCGTCGGGTTCGCGGATCTCCGCAGCCGTCCCTTCATGCAGTCATTCCTGCGCGGCGAGCTGACGGATGATCCGCGTGTCTCGCTGCCGGTCGCCGTTCTGCCAGAGCGCTTTCGCGACTTGGCCGGGCATGAGGGCACGGTGATCGGCTGGACGGGCCGGTCGGCAGCGAGGCACAATCCATCTGTCGAAATCAATTACCCGGATGCAAAAGAATGGGATCTGCTGCAGCTGCTGATCGATCAGGGTACCGGTTGGATCCAGACTGGCCCGACCGGGAAGCGGTGGATCAATTTCATTCTCTATCATGAGGGCCGCTGGCTGCACGCGACCCTGACCAGCCTGCCAAAACGCGCGGAGCTCTGGCTCAATACGTTCAAGCGGCGTAGTCCCGACCCTGCCCGACCGCCGCGACCCTCGCAGACGCACCGACGCGGCCCAGGCGAGCGATTCGATATCGGTGAGGGATGAAGAGGTCGGGCGGGTCGCGATCCCCGCACAGGAGCTGTTAGCCTGGTAACGCGAAATGGCTCCGACCTCAGGCCTGAAATAGGTCCGATCCTTGGCAAAATCAACGCAAATCACCGGCCCTGACAGAATTTGGGCGGTCTTAAGGCCTGATTATCGCGCACCGCGCCTCTCAAGCTAGTCTCAAGCGCCCTTGCGCTCATTTCCGGTAGCTTCTAACGACGGGATGCGAAATTGCGCTGTGCGGTGAAATTTTGCGCCTCCCCTGTTTTCCGGTTTCAGCCTGACAACTGTCAGCGTGTTTGCTCTCATCCGCCTGCGCCATAGCGGGGTCATGAACTGGACCGCCCGGACACTGATTGATGGTATGGCGCTTGCGCTCTGTAGCGCCGGTGCGACCGGCCCAGCCAATGATCCTGGCGACGCGGTTCGAGGCCCTTTGAAATTGCCCGAGGGACTTGCGATTGCACGGGATCTTCAGCAGCTCATCGTCAATCTGCCTGAAGAGACTGAGGGCGATGCGGTCTCCAGCTGGAACATGATCCTTCCAGCCGGGGAGATTTTGGAGCTTCGCGACAATCGTGTCTACAGAAACCCGGATCCTGACGCTCTCGTTGCGGCCTATAATGCAGACCCTGTTGATATCATGGTCGATATCAATCACTGCTCGGTCGGATCGGAATGGGGTCCGCCTGCCGAAGGCTGGGTCGCGCAAATGGAAGTGCGCGACGGTGCGATCTGGGGTCTGATCGACTGGACCGACCGTGGCTTGAATGTACTTCAGGCGCGTCACTACCGCTATCTTTCGCCTGCCTTCTCCCACGCCGAAGACGGAGAGATCACCGGCTTTCATTCCGTCGGTCTGGTGAACTCGCCTGCCATGACCATGCCCGCCGTCGCCCGGTCTCAGGCTGACGGCGATCCAACACCCAAACCAACGGAGTCACTCATGACTGAAGAACAACTGGCCTCCCTGCGCGAAAAGCTCGGCCTCGACGCCGATGCGAGCGTTGATGATATTCTGGCGGCCGTCGCTGCATCGAATGAAGATAAACCAGGCGGGGGTGAGCCCGGCGATCCTGCCGACCCCGCAAACCCTGAGGGCGGTGAAGCAGGCGCGGGGGCGGGCGTCGATCTCACCGATTACGTTCCCCGCGCCGATTACGATGCCGTCGTGGACCGTCTCGCCGAGACGGAAAGCGCCGGTGAGGTTTCGCCAAGTGCTGACGAAGTCGAGCAGGTCATTGATCAGGCGATCGCTGCCGCGCGGATCGCGCCGTCATCGAAGGATCATTACGTCGCCATGTGCGCTACACAGGCAGGGCTCGACAGCTTCCGCAAGCTCGTCAAGGTCAGCCCCGACCTTGTGGTCGGCAAGCCGGACGCATCACTGAACAAACCGATCGCGACAGCTGGGTCGCTGACAGCTGCCCAACAGCAGGTCTGCCGCGCGCTCGGTGTCTCGGAAGAGAAATTCATCGCCACCAACAAAGCCAATCAAGGAGCCTGATCCATGGCGCTTACGAAACGCCGCGAGATTGTCTCTCGCAAGCCGGGCCTTGTCGCCCATCCTGTCGCTGCAACGGCCGTCATCCATTCCGGCGCGATCGTCGTTCTGAACGGTGACGATTTCGCGCAGCCTGGAACGGCGGCAGCCGGTCTCCGTTCTGTTGGTCGCGCCATTGAAAGCTGCGACAATTCAGCTGGCGGAAATGGCGATGCCCGCATCACCGTGCAGCGCGATCTCGCACAGCGCTACGACAATGACGGGGTCGCCCCGGTCACGCGCGAGCATATCGGTGGATCGGCCTACATTGTCGATGATCATACGGTCAGCTCTGACGCCACAGACCGCTCGGCTGTCGGCATTGTTCTCGACGTCGATGAAGACGGCGTCTGGATCCTTTTCCCTTAAGTCCGCCCATCCCGTTTCTCGATTGATCTGAAAGCAAAATCATGGACCCTCTCGTTATTACCCCAGAAATCCTGCAAGCCATCCGGGGCGGCCTGCGCACCGAATTTGAAGATGTCTTCAGTGGCATCGAGCCAGTCTGGGACCGCATCGCAACAGAGGTTCCGTCCACGACATCCGGCAATAATTATGGCTGGCTCGCCGACGTACCAGATGTCCGTGAGTGGATTGGTGAACGTCAGATCCGCGAACTCGACGAGCATGCCTACCGCATCAATAACCGCCTGTTCGAAAGCACGGTCGCGGTGAAGCGCACCAGCATCGAGGACGGCGATCTCGGATCCTATACGGTTCGCACGCGGCAGATTGCCGACAAGGCCGCCAAGCACCCTGACAAGCTGGTATTCGAAGCTGTCAAGGCGGGCTTTACGTCGCGCTGTTTCGACGGCCAGAACTTCTTCGACACGGACCATCCAGTGGGACCGGACGGCAAGGAGGAGAGCGTGTCCAACTTCCAGAACGGTGCCGGCGAAGCCTGGTACCTGCTCGACACGACCGCGCCGCTCAAACCCTTCATCTTCCAGAACCGATCTCCCGTCGAGTTCGACAGTCTGGACGGGATCTCCAATGGGTCGATGCCGGAGCATGTCTTCATGAAAGACCAGTATGTGTTCGGCACGCGCCATCGGTCCAATGCGGGCTATGGTTACTGGCAGCTCGCCTTCGCGTCCAAGGCTCCCCTGACCGCCGCCAATCTCAAGGCGGCTCGCGACGCCATGCAGGCTTACAAAAGTCATTCGGGCGAGACGCTGGGTGTCATGCCGAATACGCTCATGGTCGGGATCGGAAATCAGTCGGCAGCCAAGGAGTTGATCGGCGCGGCGAAGATCAACGACGCCTATAATGAATTCAAGGATGCGTTCGAGCTGATCGTCGCGCCGCAGCTGAATTAGCGGAGGCGGCGATGACGCAAGAGAATACCGGTACGGAAACCCCCAAGCCTGATGGCGCGGACAAGACTGCGCCGAAGTCGGACACTCAGACATCTCAGACGGAAGCGCCGAAACCGGATGGCTCAGACGATCCGGGTTCCAAGCCCGATGACCAGAAGGTTGAGGCAAAAAAGCCCGCAGCGAAAAAGCCCGCAGCGAAAAAGCCTGTGACGAACAAGAAGCCCGGCAAGAAGCCGTCAGGTGGCAACCCGCCCCCTGCAACGGAGCGTCTCGTCATCCAGGCAAATGCAGCGGGCTCCTATCGCCGCGCCGGGCTCGATCTGTCTGATCGTCGCGAAGTCACTCTTGCAGCGAGCGCCTTGTCCAAGGCGCGTCGCGCTCAACTCGACGCAGATCCGCGCGTCACGGTGCGTCCGGCCGAGGACTAACCGTCACAGTCTTTCGGTTTCGCGCATGGGGGCGGGCCGAAACCTGCGGGCCGGGGCCTCCAGTCCCCGGCCTGCACCCTCAACCGCCCATGGAGATCGTGATGACATTTGTTACTCCCCGCCAGACCGAGTGTGCCGCCCGCTGATGTATGCGACGCGTGAGGATATCGTATCGCGCTTTGGCGAGGACGTGCTGATCGGCGCGGCCGACGCGGATGGGCTGATCGTGGACGCGCGTATCACGGCCGCCCTCGAGGCCGCATCTGCCGAGATCAACTCCTATGTCGGCGTCCGTCACACGCTGCCCCTCACCTCCGTTCCGCCCATCCTCGTCGAGCACTGCGTCGTCATGGCGATCTACAAGCTTAATAGCGGGGCCGATATGGGGACAGAGGACATGGAGACGCGCAACAAGCAAGCTCTAGGCTGGCTTAAGGATCTCTCAAATGGACGCGCCACGCTCGGCCTAGATAGCAAGCCGGGCCAAAAATCGCCGCGTCCTGTCGTCACGACCGGAACGCCTCGTCAGTTTTCCCGCCATGCGATGCGAGAGCTGTAGATGAGCGCCGTTGCTCTGCATATCGATCTGGCCGAAATTGAGTTGGCGAGCGCGCGTCTCGATGCAATTGCGTCAAAGATTGATGTCGGGGCGCTTTTGTCTGGCGTCACAGGGATTGTCGAAAGCCAGACCCGTCGCCGGATTACGGATGAAAAGCGGGCTCCGGACGGAACACCCTGGGCAGACTGGTCGCCTGCATATGCCGAGACTCGCCACGGCGGACACAGCCTGTTGCAGGGGCGCGGGGATTATCTGGATTCGATCTTTGGGGAAGTCCGCGGCGATGTCGGTGTCGTCGGTTCTCCCCTCATTTACGCGGCTATGCATCAGCTGGGTGGAGACTTCCAAGCGTTCGGGCGCCACGCCGCGACCATGCCGGCCCGTCCCGCCTTCGGCCTGTCTCCTGCGGATGAAACCGAGATCCTCGAGGTTGTCTCGGACTATCTGAACGGTCTGGATCTGTGAGCGGGCTTGAACATGTCCAGGACAAGGTGGTGACGGCCATCTCGACGCTACTTCCTGCGCTCAAGACCTGCGATGCACATCCGGGACGCTTCACGCCGGACGAACTCAAGGCGTTCATAATAAAAGCCCCAAGCGCGCATGTGGCGATGCCAACGGTCAAGGGGGGCGTCGTTCAGGGTGGCCTGGCCATGCTCGATGTGAAGATCGTCACCGTTTTCACGGCCAGGAATACCGTTCTCGACGCCAAGAAACTGCTCGGCTCGCAGGCGGCACTCGCCATGGTTTCGGCCTTCATGACAATCCTGCCAGGCCTTCGCCTGGGCAGCGGCATCGGTCAGGCCAGCGATATCCAGGCAGACAACCTTTATGACAGCAGCGTCCGCAAGGACGGCGTCGCGCTCTGGGCCGTGCATTGGAGCACGACCGTTACCGTTCAGCCCGAGATTGATGAGCAGCTCGGCACGCTTTCCCAGTTGCTCTACAGCTGGGCTCCCGAAATCGGAGTTCCGCATAAAAACGATTATCTTCCGCTGATCGGAGGGGCGTCATGACGAATGACAAAGCCTTTGCGGATCTTCTGGAGCGCGTTGATAACCTGTTCCGCATCGGATCCGTGACGCATCTGGATCTGGCTGCGAGCCCGCCTGTTGCGCGCATCGATGACGGCGACCGGATATCGGGCTGGATCCCGATCATGACGCGGCGGGCGGTGGGCGGCGAGGCCGAATGGGATGCGCCTGAGATAGGTGAACGTGTTCTGGTTATCGCACTCGGCGGTCGACGTGAGCAGTCGCGTATTCTCCCAGCCGCGCTCTTCTGTGCTGATCATCCTGCCCCGAGCCAGGACGGCAATGTCGTCTTGCGTCAGCATGATGACGGTGCGTCAGATGGCTATGATCGTCAGACCCACATCCGCACAATTCGTGTGCCAGATGGCGGTTCCCTCAAGATTGAGGTCGGATCCACACGCCTCAACGTTCATGACGGACATATTCAGATCATCGCTGACGCCCTGACGATCGACGGCACAACCGTGATGATCGACGCCGACACGATCGAGCTCGGCGGATCTGGCGGGGCGAAGGTCGCCCGCGTCGGCGATGCGGTCAATCCAAACACGTTCAAGATCCAGGAGGGCAGCGATGTCACAAAATCAAACTGAACAATCCAATCAGCGAAAAGAGCGTTTCGTCGCCGTTGCCGGTCCGATCAATGTCGCTGGTGCTTTGCGCCGGTTCGGTGACTCTGTGTTTCTCACCGACCGAGAGGCGGCGAGTTATGGTGCCATGATCTCTGATCGCAAGCCTGCGAAAGAGTCGCTCAAAACAGGACTGAAGTCCAAGGATGCGGGCGCTGACTGATGGTCGCCATGTCGCGACATACAGGATCGAGTATCGATCTTCTGGCGCATCTGCGCCAGTCCGTCAGCGATATTCTGACGACGCCCATCGGGTCACGGGTCATGATGCGCGACTATGGATCGCGCCTCTACGCGCTGATCGATAGACCGATGACGCCAGCTCTTAAGGTTGATGTGTTTGCGGCCTGTGTCGATGCCCTGTCGCGCTGGGAACCCCGTCTGATTGTTGATCGTGTGTTCGTTCAGGCCGATCGGGGCGGACAGCTGCAGGTCGGTATCGAGGCGCGCACCCAACTGGGCGAACCTATTCGGATCGACGGAGTGACGGTGTGAGCGCGCTCTTCGATCCAATCGATCTGGAAAGGTTGCCTCCTGTTGCGGAGTGGACGGTTAATTATGATGCCGAGCTGGTGGCACGTATTGAGAGCTTCCTCACCGATGCACCGGAATATGCTGAGACGATTGAGCTGGAATCAGATCCGGTCAGGAAGCTGCTGCAGGAAGCCGCCTATCTTGCTGTGCTCGCCAAAAATGCGGCGAACCAGGCCGTCCGGCAATCTATGCTTGCCACAGCGAGCGGGGCTGAGCTTGACGCACATGCAGCCCTGATCCCGATCTTGCGTAAGGCAGAAGAGACGGATGACCGGTTCAGGCTGCGCATTCGCCGATCTCATTCGGCCTTCTCTGTTGCCGGACCGCGATCGGCTTATGAAACGATTATTCGTGAGCGCGTTCCAGACCTGATCGATATCGATATCCGCACACGGACCAATGACGTGAGTGTCGATCCGGGTGTCGTCAAAGTCTATGTGCTGACAGGTGAGGAACCTGAAGGCTCGGCCGACGTCGCCAAACGCAATGATGTGGCGGTTGTGCTCGATGACGATGTCGTGCCTGATACAGATCAGGTCATCGTGCTCTCGCCCGTTATCGCCGACTATAGCGTGCATGCGCTGCTGACGATCAATCCCGGCCCCGGTCAAGATCAGGTACTCGCGGCGGCGCAGTCGGCTGTGACGGCTCTGACGGACAATGCTTACCAGATCGGCGGATCGGTCAGCCGTGACCAGCTCATCGCCGCGCTCGTCGTGGAGGGTGTCACGAAGGTTGATCTCCAATTGCCCGAGGTCGACATTGATGCGGCCGCGCTGACGGCCCCGCGCATGAGTGCGCTGACCGTCCTGCCGGAAGGCGATCCGTCTTGAGTTCGCTGCTACCAGATAACGCCACGCCGCTGGAGCTGTTCGTCGAAAAGCAGCTGCTCGCCGCGCATCAACCGGCCACAAGGATCCCGGTTGTGTGGGATCCGGAGCGCTGCCCGGCTGAACTCCTGCCCTATCTCGCCTGGGCGCTGGCCGTGGACGTGTGGGATGATGACTGGTCGACGGCCCGAAAACGCACTGTGATCAAGGCGGCTGTTTCCGTGCATCGGCATCGCGGAACAATCGGTGCCATCCGTCGGGCTTTGCAAGCGCTTGATCTCGGTGTGCGGATCTCCCGATGGTACGAGCATGGCGGGGAGCCCTACACATTCCGAGCCGAAGTCTTCGTGTACGACCGCCCGCTAGACGAAGCCGAAATCGACATGATCTACCGGACGATCGCGAACACGAAGTCTGCGCGGAGCTGGCTGGAATCGTTGTCCGTTGTTCTCACAGGTCGCGGCCAGCTGCATATACTCGCGGCTGCACGCGTCGGACAGCATATCCGATTGCGCCCGCCAGAGGCGCGCGCGGAAGATGATCTGTCGGTCATCGCCGCACCCATCACCCGATCGCGGATCCATGTGGGGGGCAACTCATGAGCACCTATCAGGCCAAATTGACAGATGCTGGTCGCGCTGCCGTTACAAACGCCTTTCTGACCGGAGACATGGTGTCGCTCACGCAATTTGCAGTGGGAGACGGCGGCGGTCCGGTAACGGGCGTGGAGACCGCGCTACGGTCGGAACGCTGGCGCGGCGCTGTTCAGCGCCTTGCTCCGCTCGGAGTCGATGGCGATCGCTTTACTGTCGAAGTCACGGTTCCGTCCGATGTGGGCGGGTTTACGATCCGCGAGATCGGTCTGCTGACGGCAGACGGTGTGCTGGTCGCGATCGCCAATGTCCCGGACACGGACAAGGTCGTGGCGGAAGAAGGGGCCGTCACTGAAACGCTGGTTGGTTTCGACTTTGCCGTCGAACACCCCGGAGTTGTCGAGCTCAAGATAGATCCAACAACGACGATCGCCAGCCGTGCCTTTGTGGAGGATCGGGTCCGCGATGCCGAGCTGATCGGCCATCTCGCCCTGACGGCCGCCATGACCAACCGCATGAAACTCGAACGAAAGCGATTCCAATGAGCGACATCCTAGACACCATCTCTACCGAGCTGGGACGGCTCGCCTTAGAACAGGCGGGTTGGATCGACAGTGCCAACGGCCTTCTCGATCTGACGGTCGCGGCCACGGCACGGGCCGACGCCGCCGTTCAGGCGGATAAGGGCCGGGTATTCCTCTATGTCGACCCGACCAGTGGGCAGGACGCGAATGCAGGCACTTTAGCCGCGCCGTTTGCCACGTTGGAGCGCGCGCTGCAGGAAGTGCGCAGCCTGCAGCACACCGAAATCGGGATCATGAACAATATGACCCTCAGCGTGTCGACGACGCTGCGGACCTTCTGCGGCTATCTTTTCCTTCGAGGCGTCGATGCAGCTGGAGTTCCAGCCCAGCGCACTCTCACCGTTCAGGACGATGCAGCCGCATCCAGACCGGGTGGCATCTTTTTTGAGAATCCATTCGCAGCTCTGCTCTTGCTGGATCTCGACATTGCGATGGGCAGCCAGTTCGACTTCGGCGCGTTTCGCCAGGAAGGCGGCAGCCTCAAGGCGCACCTGGTCAACACGACCCTGTCGGAAACCGGAGCGAATGCGGCCAGTGTTTTCGGCACCCCAAGCGCGCCCGGTACCCTCGACTTCGAAGTGGCGAATATGTCCAGGACCGGTCTGGACGGGCGCATCATTCAGGGTGTGACCGACGGAACAGCTTTCACGAATTTCTGGTGGCTTCGGTCGCCGATCGCCAACTTCTAGGAGGTCATCATGCGCCGTCTCGATATTCTTCATAATGGTCAAAATCTGTTGCAGGTGACGCGCGCCGAGGCCGAGGCTCGGCTGGGGCAGGACGGCTTGTCTCTCTGGGATGCTGCTGCTAAAATCGCCGATGGTCTACTGGCGCGCAATGCGGTGAGAGCCACGATCGCGGCGCAAGTCGGCGATCGTGACTCCATTCTCGGCACCACGGCCGACGCCACGCAGATCAACGCCGCGATCCTGCTCGCATTCCTGTCGGCGATGGCTGACAATACGACTATCTCAGCCATCCGGACGCAATTTCTTGCAAGCGTCGATGACATGTTCCCGACCCCGGACGGTGAGACGGGACTGACCTCTCTGGCTAAGGGTTTTGTCACGGCGATCGAGGCCGGAGATATCCAGCTGACGGCCAACGTCAAAACACCCGGCACGGTCCTGGACGAAATTGCAACGCGCAGTACCGGCGTCGCGACCATCCTGGCCGCCATCGGCGCGCAAGGTGTAGACGGCTGATGGGCCGTTTCACTACACCGCTGATCTACCGCCGTATTCCGGACTGCGTCCGGACCGGTCGCCCGCGCTTCCGTCTGCGCGAGTCCTTTACCTATGCGCTGAAGGAGAAGGACGGGCCGATCGCCATTCTGGTGCCAAAGAACTTCAAGACGGATCTGGCGACCATCCCGCGTCTCATCGATGACTGGTTCGGTCTGAACCCGTCCGGACGGCTCGCCAAGGCGGCGGTCCTGCATGATTACCTCTATGGCGATCCGCAAGCGCTATTGCCGCTGATCTGGGCCATCCTGAACAACCGAACGCGGCTCGGCGAGGACTATGTCCGAACGCTGACCGGACCCCTGCCAGAGCGCGTCGATGATCTGCGCCAGCTGGCCGATGATCCTGCCTTTCAGCGACGGGTCGCGGACCGCATTTTCCGCGAAGCCGCGCAGGTGCCGCCAAGGTCCGGGTGGGACGGGCGGATGAGCCGTCTCATTGCCTGTCTGGCTTACACTGCCGTTCGCCTGTTTGGCGGTCGCGCCTTTCAAACATCGCTTAAAACCAAGGAGAGTTTTGTATGAGCTTCATTCACGGTGTCGAGGTTCTGACCATACTCGACGGATCACGTCCTATTCAATCCAAGCGCATCAGTGTTGCGGGCATTATCGGTACGGCTCCCGATGCCGATGCGCAGAAATTCCCACTTAATACGCCAGTCCGCGTGCTCGGCTCGACCGATATGGCGGGTCTCGGCGCGACTGGAACCCTGCCTACGTCCCTGGACGGCTTTTACGACAATGGGGGCGGCACGGCTGTCATTATCCGCGTCGATGAAGGAGCGTCGGAAACGGACACGCTGACCAATATCGTCGGTGACGCGGCGACACTGACCGGTGTTCATGCCTTCAAAGCGGCTGAGAGCCTGATCAAGCTGACGCCACGCATCCTCGTCGCCACGGGCTGGACCCATCAGCGCCCGAATGACAATGCCAATCCTGTCGTCGCCGAGCTGAAGGGTGTGGCTGAAAGCCTGCGGGCTGTCTTCTATGCTGACGGCCCGAACACGACCGATGCGGCCGCGCTGGCGGCAGCCTTGGAGCTCGGGGATGCGCGCGGACGTCTGATCGATCCCTGGTCCAGTGTTTTCCGTGACGGATCCTCTGTCTTGGAACCGGCATCGGCGCGCATGGCGGGACGGCGCGTGCAGGTCGATGACGATCTCGGTTTCTGGCACTCCGTGTCCAACCAGCCTCTCGCCGGAATTACCGGGCTAGGCCGTCCAATCCATCATGAACCCAGCAATGTGAATGGGCAGACCAATCTGCTCAATGCTGGCAATGTCACGACGCTTATTCATCGCGACGGTTTCCGGATCTGGGGCAATCGCGGCACGGGGGCGGAGCCTTTGACCGCGTTCCAGAGCGTGCTGCGAACGATGGACAGCGTTGAGCTTGCGATGGAGAGTGCATTTGCCTGGGCATTGGACCAGCCGATGAGTGCTCAGCTCTTTCTTGATATTGCCGATTCGGTGAATGCCTATTTGCGGTCTTTGACAGCACGGGGCGCATTGCTGGGCGGCCGATGTTGGTTCGATCCGGACCTGAACGACGTCGCGACATTGCAGGCCGGTCGGGCTTATCTGAACTTCGACATCGAGCCGCCCGGCCCACTCGAGCGTCTGACCTTCAGCATGTACCGCGAGCCTGATTACTACGCCTCTCTGGCTGATCAGGTTGCGACTTCGCTCGCCGCTTAAGGCGAGCGTTCAACTCACACGATCGCAAAGGAATAGACCATGATCGAACTCCCAAAAGTCGTCAGCGACTTCACCGCCTTCATTGATGGGCGGGGCCTTGCGGGGCGCATCAATGAAGCGAAGATCCCGGCCATCGGGCTTGTCACCGAAGAGCATACGGCTGGCGGTATGGGTGGCACTGTGGATATCTGGATGGGCCTCGTCGAGAAAATGGAGACCGAGGTGACAGTCGACGGCATGTCGGCCGCCTTCACCGAAGGGTTGGGCCGGTCCGACTTTCCGCTCACGCTACGTGGCGTACTCGTCAATGACGATGTGACAGAGCAGGCCATCTTCCAGACGCGCGGTCTCTATAAGAAGGCCGAGTTCGGCGACCTCAAGCGCAAGGACAAAGGCAGCCAGAAGCTGATGGCGACGTTGAGCTACTTCAAGGCGACGATCGGTTCTGTCGAGATCGTCGAGGTCGATGTCATCAACAAGATTTTCATTGTGGATGGGGTCGACCGTTTTGCCGAGCACCGCGCCGCGCTTGGCCTGTAACGTAAGGAGCGAGACATCATGACCAAAAAGAGCATTTCCGATCAGATGGAAGGTGATCAGGCGACCGATTTTACCGGGGCCGGTCCGTTCACAATTACGCTCAAATACCCTTTGAGCGACATTGAACCGCCACTCAGCACGCTCACGATCCGTCGTCCGAGAGTTGCGGATCAGACAGCAGCCGCACGTTCAGCCAAGCAAACCGACCTGCAGGAAATCAATCTGTTCGCATCGCTTTGCGAGATCAGCGTAGATCTGATCGGTGAACTCGACATGGCCGACTATGCCCAGCTTCAGGATGCCTATGCGGCCATGACTCAGGGAAACGGCTAACCAGCTCCGTCGATCTCGGCCAGGCCTGCATGATCCTGTCGCGCGAGCTGAACACACCGATCCCATACTGGCAGTCTCTGACCGTCAGTGAGCTTAACGAAAAATGGTCGGTGTTTCGCCAACTCTATCCCCCGGCCCCGAACTGACCAAAAAGAGGAGGCGATATGAGCAGCAAGCTGATCAAAGTCGGGCTCCTCATCTCAGGACAGCTTTCGCCGTCCGTCAAGCAGGCCACAGACGGGGCTGTTACAAACCAGCGGCGTATCGGCACGGCGATCGAGCAGGTCAATGACCGGCTCGGACAAGGCCGCGAAGCGCGGCGCTACGGTCGCCTTCTCAATGAGCTGAAGCGAAAGCAGCAGGGTCTCGGCAATAGTTCTGAACGTCTGGACCGAGGTATTGAAGAGGTTCAACGGCGCTATAATGCGGCGCGCCGCGCGGCTGGTTTCTATGCCGACGAAGTTGATGACGTCACACGCAAGACACGCGCGCTGGGCGATGCGCAGCGGCGCAATCATGACGCGATCGGCGCTGGCTTTGATCGGACGACAGTTGGCAGGGCTGTGGCCATGGGCGGGCTTGCCATTGCCGGTACTGGCCTGGTTTCTGAAGGTAACCGGGAAGAAGAGGGACTTTACCTTCGCACCGTCATCAATGCGCGTGATGGCGACAAGGACGCCGCTGTCAGACGATCGAGAACCGCCGCTCAGGCCTTTGCGAGAGATAGCCTGGCCGATGAAGCCGAGTTGATCGATATCGAATATGCGCTCAACAGCGCCAGCCTGGAAGAGGATGTGGCGCGGGCTGGGTCGCGCATGGTCCACAAGCTGTCCAAGATTACACGCGGCCAGAGTGGTCAGGTCGGCGAGATTGTCGCGACGACCTTCAATAACCTCGGCGATCAGATGACGGGCTCGGCCGAAGAGAAGATGACCGAGATCGGCAACATCTATGCCCGCACCCAGTTCAAGTATCAGATCCGGGATTTTGGCCAGCTGGGCGCATCGATGGAATATGCATCGGCAGCCTCGGCCTCAGCCCGTCTTGATCTGGTTCAGACAGCCGCCGTCATCGGACAACTCAATACGGCTGGGCTGCAGGGATCACGGGCCGGTACTGCTTTTTCAGCTGTCATGCGCAACATGACAAAGGCGGCTGACGAGCTCGGCTTCACCATGCGGCGCGGGGCGGATGGTGGTCTGGATCTGATCGGCACGCTCGCTGATCTCGAGGCGTCGCTGGACGGGCTCAGTGTCGATGAGCGCTCCGATCTGCTGGGCACGCTGTTCGGCGAAGAAGGCAAGGTCGCCATCGTTCCGCTGCTCGGCAAGCTGGAGGAGCTTCGGGACGGACATGCCGAACTGGCTGACGCGGCACAGTCCGATCTGGTCAATGAAGAATATGCGCGCTTCCTGAACAGCACAAATGGCATGTGGCGTCAGGGTCGCCAGCTGATCGGTCAGCTGGTGACCGCAATCGGGTCTGACATGATGCCGGTCGTCAGCGTCGTCGGTCGTGCGATCGGCGGGACATTGAAAGGTCTGACCTGGGCGATCGAAAATGTGCCGGGACTGGGGCTCACAATCGGTGTGCTGACGACCTTCATCATCGGCGCGGCCTTCGCCATGGGCACTGCGACGACGGCGACATGGGCATGGAACGCCGCCATGCAGGTCTCGACCAACAGGCGCATGCTCGCCTTCTATGATGCGCTCAAGGGCCGGATAATCGGCGTCACCCTTGCACAGCGCGCATCGACGGCTGCGGAAGTTGGCGGAAGTCTGGCTCGCGCCAGATCCGGACGCGTGATGGCGGCATGGGCTTCGACGGCGGGCACAGGCGCACGCCAGGTCGGGTTGCTCGGCCGGGCTTTGCGCTTCGCGGCCATCGGTGTCCGTGCGATCGGTCTAGCCCTGACCGCTAATCCCATTGGTATCGTCGTCGGCCTGGTCGCGCTGGGGGCCTTTGCGATTTACAAGGCGTGGCGTCCGATCAAGGCTTTCTTTGGCGGTCTCTGGTCGGAAATCGGCCCGCCCGTGATGGCATTCGGATCCGGCATCACGCGCATTGGTCAGTTCCTGTACCGGATAAACCCACCCTTGCGCCTGGTCATGGGCGGCTTACGCCAAATCGGCGCTGCGGTCCGATGGGTCGGTGGGTTGCTAAGCCCGATGGAGGGCGAATTCGAAGGCGCGGCCAATGCGGGCGCGCGCTTTGGCCGTCTGCTGAAGGGCATCTTCAGCTGGTCGCCGATCGGGCTGGTGTCGCGTGCCTGGAAGAATGTGGCTGTTTTTTACGGCAATCTATTCGGGCAGATAAAATCGCTTGCGGGTGAGGCCGTCAAAGCGATCGGTGAGAAACTGGCCGCCCCGTTCCGCTGGGTCGGTAATCTGTGGAACCGGATCCGGGGTGTGAAGAGCGAAGCGGCCGGGCTTGGCGTCGCGGCTAACGACAATGATATAGCGTCGATCGGGTCTGCCTTTGCCGAGGCTGAAGGCTTCGATGCATCAGGCCGTCCGGTCGAACCATCCGAGCGCCTGCAGCCGCCCGCACCAGCCGGGCCTGTGTCCGGACCCGTCACACAGAACACATATGAAGGCGACCGGTTGGAGGCCCATTTTCATGGGGTGCTCGACGGTGAGGAAGCGGCTCGCCGCCTCGAGCCGTTTCTCGATGAACGGTCGCGCAGACGCGCCGAGGCAGGCCTGCGATGAGCGAGACAATGCTGGCCCTAGGTGACTTCCGCTTTGCCATCGGCACAGCGGCTTATCAGACCCTGACGCGAACGCGCCGTTACAACTGGACGGAACAGGGTCGTGTCGGACGTCGGCCAGCCCTGCAGTTTCTGGGACGCGGGTCAGAAACCATCCAGCTCGAAGGGGTGATCTACCCGCATTTTCGCGGCGGTCTGGATCAGGTCGCGCGGATGGACGCCATAGCCGGTCAGGGTGATCCGATGCTGCTGGTTGATGGCCGAGGCTTCAATCATGGATCGTGGGCGGTCCGCGAAATTAGTGAAGTGAAAAGTCATATCGATGAATCCGGCATTGCCTTCAAGCAGTCCTTTACCGTGCATCTGATCTGCTACAGCGGCGCTGACGAGGCGCGCGGGCAATGACCTACCGAACTGTCGAAGGCGATGTGCTGGACCGGATCGTGCATGATCATTACGGCCAAACGGTTGGTCGGGTTGAAGCTGTGCTTGATGCCAATCCGGTGCTGCGCGATCAGCCGCCCATTCTGCCCGCTGGTCTCATCATCAGCCTGCCATCCTTCACGCCCGTCGTCGCGGATTCGCGGGTGAGGCTCTGGTCATGAAGCCCGTCTATCAGATCAGCGCCAATGGACGTGACATCACAGACAAGATCGGGGATCACCTGATGCGTCTGACGGTGGTGGATGAGGCCGGAATAACGTCCGATCGCATCACTCTTAAACTCTCTAACCGCGATCATGCGCTCGAGCATCCGCCAAAGGGCATGACGCTGGCTGTGCGCATGGGATATGACGTGCCGCAATACGCCATGGGGCTCTACGTCGTCGACACGATCGAGAGCACGGGCAATCCCCATACGCTGACCATCGGGGCCAAGGCGGCCGACATGACAGGTGAGATGAAGGCCCCAAAGACGCGCAGCTGGCCGCTGCAGGATTTTGCGAGTATCGTCGGCACTATTGCGGCCGAATATGGGCTGGAGCCCGCCGTCTCGGCCGCGCTGGGCGCGATCGTTCCCGTCCAGATCCCCTATGCCCAGATCGAGCAGGACGCGGAAAGCGACCTGCAGTTTCTGACGCGATTGGCCGAGCAATATGATGCAGTGGCAAAGCCGAGCGGCGGGAGGCTGATTTTCGTGCCACGAGGTCGACTGGTGTCGAGAACGGGTAAGGACGCTCACAAAGTGCTGATCGACCAAGGCAGCGTCTCCAGCTGGTCGGCGCGCGCACCGGACCGCAGCAAGTTTGCCGGTGTCTCGGCGCGCTGGATCAATTCGGCCACGGAGACGAGTGAACGGGTCCGGTTCGGCCCGGACGGCCCGACTTACACGATGAACACACCGTTCAGCAGTGAGGCGGAAGCGCTGAAAGCCGCGCAATCCAAGCATGCGCAGCTGGCGCGGCAGACGGCGACCCTGTCAATCGAGATGCCGGGCAACCCTGAAGTCGAAGCCGAAGCTGTTGTCGTCTTCACGACAAAGGACCCTCTCGCGCATGGTGAATGGATCGTCAGGCGGGTTGAGCATGAATTATCGGGCGGCGCGAATGGTCGCTTCTCAACACGAATGGAGCTTGAACCTCCAACGGAAGAACTGCAGCCGTGAGCGAAACAGTTGACCTATTTCCAGACGTCGATCGTCGGTGCTGGCTGTTTGACGTTGTCCTTAGGTCTCTCACATGCAGCTTTAGCAGCTCGACAAGCAGCATAACCATCAGGGCTTTTATCGATCAGTTTATTGTAATTATGAAAGCACGCCTTCTCCCCATAGGCCTCGACGGCGCGTGCCAGACAGGCTTTGCGCGTGGCGGCTTGGCGCATCCCCTCCAGCCGCGCCCGGCTCGTTCTCAGCGTCTTGTGCGTGCTGCACAGATCCTGACTCGTCAGTGCGCGGTGCTCTTCACAGCTATACGACACGATCTCTGTCTTCGCGTCTCCACTTTGCGCCAGAGCAGGGACCGTCAAAAGGGCGGTCGCTGCGATCGCCGTCATCATCATTTTCATGGTCATCGTCCTCATTGGGCTCCTCGGGACATCAAAGGCCATGACAGCGCTTCCGTCAATGCGGGGGCTGGGACACGCCAATGTCCCGAGCCGGGCAGAACACACTGCCCACGTCAGCGCACGGCCGTGCGCATCCGATCCCGCAGCACTTCGATAAATTGAGGATAATGCCGCTGCAGGATCCGGAAAAGGGTGGCAACTTCGCCGTTCGCGTCATTAATGATTTCAGCTTTGGGACGGCTGCGACGCCGCAGAAACACGCCGCCCATACCCACAAAGGCCTCGGCGTAGAGATTATGAGGCGTCTCGGCAATGAGCGAACAGATGGACTTTGAACGGTTCATCCGGACCTATGACCGCGCGGGCGTGCTCTTCTATCTGGACCCGCCTTATATGGGCTCGGAGGACGATTATGATGCGCCTTTCCAGCGCGAGGACTTCCAGCGTCTGGCCGACTGTTTACGAGCCCTGAAAGGTCGGTTCATTCTCTCTATCAATGACACGCAAGATGTCCGCGACATCTTCGCCTTCTGCGATCTGCAGCCGGTCGAACTCTCTTACCAAATCAGTGCGTCCGGTCCGACGAAGGCCCGCGAGCTCATTCTGACGGGCGGTGGATGACCGCAGAGGGTTTCCATAAAGAAGCTGAGCCACTTCAGGTGATCGGGGCCATCCGGGACAGTTTTCAGGATGCGGCGTTCGTCTACAAGAACGGCTCCTGTTTCGAGCTCTATCGTATCCTACGCACCATATTTCCTGAGGCTCGGCCGTGGACGAATTTCGATCATGTCTGGGTGGAGATCGCCGGGAAGCTCTATGACATCGATGGGCTGCGGTCAGCCGGAACCGAGGGGTTGAGCCCCATGTGGGGCGATACAGCTCTGATGGAGCGCGCGCACGGATGGAAGTGGCGCTCTGTCTGGCGCGTCGATCAGGCGATGGAATGTTGATTGTTTCGCGACATGCGGCGCTCCGTATGCGTCAGAGGCTTGGCTTGAACCGGCGTTCAGTCGAGCGTCACATTCTCGTGGTCAATGAACAGGGTTTGCGTCGTGGGGAGTTGTCAGGAGAGGTCAGGCGATGGATGGACGCACTCAGATATAGTGGAAAGGTTGCGACCTGGGCGATCATATATTTAGACTATGCCTATCTGATGCGCGGCCTGACGATCGTTACCGTTGTCCCGGTCCCCGCCCGGTTCCGCGCCCGCCTCAGACGGCTCACGGCCAGACGCAAAGGGAATTCAAGGTGAGCAACCTGACATCTGTCAGTCTGTTTCCTTACGCCTCTATGCGCGAAAAGGGGTCATCGACACGCACACAGTCAATCACACTCGCCCGGAGACTTCCATGAAATTCCATCCCTTCCGATCTGCTGGAGCCGCCCTTCTGGCACTCGCATTTACGTTCCTCTCCCTGCTCATGTCGGCCCCTTTCGCCAGCGCATCAGCGCCAGACTTCATCAGTGATGCTCCGCATGCCGCCGCTCTTCATCAGATCGATCTCCAGCTGGAATGCGTCGTCGTTCAAGGGGAAGGCCCGACATTCCTGACAATTTCTGCTAGTCCTGATGTGCTGGCGCAGGACGTGTCCGGGCCAGCTGCGCATACTGTCCGTTTCGACGTCGCACTCGAGCGACAACTGAACGGCCATACAGAGCTCAAGTACAGTCTCGTACCTGCGGCGAACACGCTTACATCCCCCTTCATCGCTCAACCTCTTACTCAGTCTATCGACTGACAGCCATAAACCCGCGAGCAGGTGTCCCTGCGAAGGTGCTGGAGGGGCTCTCAAATGGCTCTCAAAGCGCCCTCGCGGGGACACCAATTTTTGCGCGCTACGACACCCCATACGGGGTGAATAGAATGAAAAAGCCCTGGACGGGCTTTCGTGTGTCCTGCGGACACCTTCTTTTGTTGGCTACAGCAATCTTGCGCCCTTGCCGAATTTAGCGGTTTCCTGCGCGGACTTCGCGCCATAAGTCTGCGTCCATGAAAAGGAGCGTTTCATGACACCGATCCAACTGGCAGATCGCGACTGGGCGATCGGCGGCACCCATACGCCACTTGCCGTGATTGCCGGCATCAATGTGCTCGAAGATGAAGGCCTGTCGCTGGAAGTCGGCACGGAACTTAAACGCATCTGTGTCGATCTCGGGCTGCCCTACGTTTTCAAGGCCAGTTTCGACAAGGCGAACCGCTCTTCGATCACGAGCTTTCGGGGGCCGGGACTGAAGGCCGGACTGGCGCATCTGGCGCGGATCAAGGCGGCGCTGGACGTACCGATCTGCACCGACGTTCACGAACCCGATCAAGCCAAGGCCGTCGCGGCCATTGCCGATATTGTCCAGATCCCGGCTTTCCTGTGCCGCCAGACGGACCTGGTCGTCGCTATCGCGCGCGAAACGCAGGCAGCGGGCGGTGTCATTCATGTCAAGAAGGCTCAGTTCCTGGCCCCTTGGGATACAAAAAACATTATTGCCAAGATTGGCGAAGCCGCCCCGGATGTCGGCGTGATCCTGTGCGAACGCGGCAGTAGTTTCGGCTATAATAATCTGGTCGTGGACATGCTGGGAATCGGCGCAATGCACGATCTGGGCGTGCCGGTCACGATCGATGCGACCCACGCCGTACAGTTGCCCGGCGCGGATCCGCGCACGGCGGGCGCGTCGACGGGCGGTCGTCGCGAAGGGGTCCCCATCATCGCCAAGGCCGCCGTGGCGAGCGGTGCGGACGGCGTATTCCTCGAATTTCATATTGATCCGGATGCGGCGCTCTGCGATGCACCGAGCTGCCTGCCGCTCTCCAGCGCGCGGGATTTGCTGAGCACGCTCAAACGTGTGCGAGAGGCCGTCCAGGGATGATCGCGCCAGCTGCGCATATCCGCACACTGATTGTCATCCCGGCACGCTATGGTTCGACGCGCTTTCCCGGCAAGCCACTGGCCGAGATCGGCGGCAAAAGCATGCTGCGGCATACAGCTGAAACGGCTGATGTCGTCGCCCGCGCGGCACCGGGCCGGGCTTATGTCGTAGCCACGGATGATGACCGCATCAGAGATCATTGCGAGGCGCACGACCTGCCTGTCGTCATGACCGATCCGGATTGCCCGTCCGGCAGCGACCGCGCCATGGCGGCCTGTCACATGGTCGCGCCGACGGCGGAGATCATCGTCAATCTGCAGGGCGACGCGCCGTTTACGCCGCCCGACTATATCGAACATTGTCTGGCCAATCTGGCGGACGACCCGGAGGCCGACATGGCCACGCCTGTCGTGCCGCTCGATTGGGCCGCGCTCGATCAGCTTCGGGCGGATAAACGCACCACACCTTTTTCCGGAACCACGGCGATCATCGACGGCGCGACAGGCCGCGCGCGCTGGTTCTCAAAGACCATCATCCCGGCGATCCGCAAGGAAGAAATCTGGCGTCAGCACGAGGAACTATCCCCCGTTTTGCGCCATGTCGGGCTCTATGCCTATCGGCGCGCGGCGCTGGAACAGTTCATGGCGCTGGCGGAAAGCCCCTATGAGCGCACGGAAGGGCTGGAACAACTCCGCGCGCTGGAAGCCGGAATGATCATCAGCTGCGCCCGCGTCGATCCCGCACCCGTTAGCCTGTCCGGCATCGATACGCCGGAAGATCTGGCGCGCGCCGAAGCGCTGCTGGCCGGAATGTCTCACTAATGGGCTGGCTGGTCGTCGTCCGGCACGGCAATACGTTCGACCGAGGCGACAGGGTGCTGCGGGTCGGCGGACGGACGGATCTGCCGCTGAGCCGTTCCGGACAGGAACAGGCACAAGCGTTGGGGGCGCATTTCGCCGGGCAGAGTTTCGATCATCTTCTCAGCGGTCCGTTGCTGCGCCAGAGCCAGACCGCGGACGCCATTCTCAGCCGTCTGTCCCGTCCGGATCGATGGGCTGTCGAGACCGGATTGACCGAAATCGATTACGGTCCGGATGAAGGCCAGCCGGAAGATGACGTGATCGCCCGGATCGGACAAGACGCCCTGACCCGCTGGGACACGGACCGCATTCCCCACCCGGACTGGATGATTGACGCCGCCGCGCTCAGCGCCGTGTGGCGGGACCTGTTAAGCCGCGCGCAGACGCAGGACCTGATGGTCGTGACAAGCAATGGAACGGCGCGCTATCTTTTCGATCATGTTGCACAGGGGGATGCGCCGCTGAAACTGCGGACGGGCGCGTTCGGCGTCATCGCGAGCGGCCCGGACGAAGCGCAACTGATCAGCTGGGACGAACGCCCCGCGACATGACCCCTCTATATGAGCCCGGTCACATAAACCTTGGCCACATGAGTTCGGGCTACATGACTCCCTGCTTCAGAAAGTCGTGAATGTGCAGCAACCCGACGGGCGTGCCCCCATCCACGACAAAAACAGCCTGGATGCGCCGTTCATTCAGAAGGGCCAGCGCTTCGGCGGCAAGCTGACCGGGCGTAACCGTGACCGGACTGGACGACATGACATCCCCCGCGCGCAACGCCATCAGGTCCCGCCCGGCATTGCGGCGCAGATCGCCATCCGTAATGACCCCGATCAAGCGACCGGACATGTCGCAGATCCCGACAATCCCCAGACCGCTTTCGCTCATTTGCGCGATCGCGGCCGGTAGTGGCGCGTCGGCATCGATCAGGGGCAACATGCCTTGGCTGACAATATCGCCGACCGCCCGGAACCCCGCGCCGAGCTTTCCACCCGGATGAAACGTCTTGAAGTCGGACGCCCCGAAAGCCGACAGCTTCAGCAAGGTCACGGCCAGCGCGTCGCCCAGCGCCAGGCTCATCGTCGTCGAGGTCGTCGGCGCAAGCGTCTCGGAGCAGGCCTCATCGGCTGCCGGCAGAAGCAAGGTGGTTGTCGCGGCTCTGGCCAGGGTGGAGTCAGCCCCGGACGTTATAGCGATCAGCGGGATCGAGAAGCGCGCACAATATTGCAGAATATCGGATAGTTCGCGCGTTTCTCCTGAATTGGACAGAGCCAGCACAATATCCTGCCGGCTGATCATGCCCAGATCGCCGTGACTGGCCTCAGCCGGATGAACAAACAGGGACGGTGTGCCGGTCGAGGCCAAGGTCGAAGCGAGCTTTCGTCCGATATGGCCGGATTTTCCCATGCCCGTGACGACGATCCGACCTTGTCCGCGACCGCGCATGTCGTGACAGAGGCGAACCGCCGCCTGAAACGCACCGTGCAACGAGTGGTCGGATGACACATCCAAGGCATTGATCAATGCATTCAGGCCATCGCGCTCGACCTGGAGGGCCTGCACGGCGTAATCTGTAGCATTATCGGTCATGAGGCATCAGTCAGAGATCAGAGTTCAGGGCACGGCTTCAGGGCTCAGGGTTCGAACCATATCGGAAAAGGCGCTTTTTCCGGGCGTGACCGCATAATGTCAACATATGGCGAAAGCATCGCCATGATACGGCGCAAATTTCGCCCTGATTAAGGGTCAGTCCCGGGAAAGTTCTCCCCGTGCGAGCGCGGGATTGCTCTACAGGCTTTCTGCCGCTACGGGCGCTGCCACGGGGTCCCGCCAAGGGCCGTCGTGACGGCTGAGCAGGTTCCAGCCTGGCGCAAATTATCGAGGTCAAGACGCTATGTGCGGTATCGTTGGTATTATTGGTTCAAAGACGGTCACGTCCCGCCTGATGGCTGGTCTGCGTCGGCTCGAATATCGCGGGTATGACAGTGCCGGTCTGGCAATTGCCGCCGATGGTGCGATCGATCGTCGCCGCGCCAAGGGCAAGATCGTCAATCTCGAAGCCGTCTTGACGGTCGATCCGCTGGATGGTCCCGTCGGCATTGCGCATACGCGCTGGGCCACACATGGCGCGCCGAGCGTCACCAATGCGCACCCGCACCGCGCGGGCCGGGTCGCCATCGTGCATAACGGCATTATCGAGAATTTCGCCGAAATTCGCGAAAAGCTCGCCCATCGCAATCTAGAATCCGACACCGACACGGAAATCGCGGCACATCTGATCGATCACGAGATTGACCAAGGCGGCACTATTCAGGATGCGGTCGGACGCGCGCTGGCACAGTTTCGCGGGGCCTATGCACTCGGCATTCTGGTCGAAGACGAACCGCACCGCATCTATTGTGCGCGCCGCGGCTCGCCTCTGGCTGTCGGCATCGGCAAGGGCGAACGCTATCTCGGCTCGGACGCCATGGCGCTCGCGGCTCTGACGGATCAGCTCATCTATCTGGAAGAGGGCGACTGGGCCGTTCTGGAATCCGATTCGATCCAGATTTTCGATGATAACGGAACGCCTGTCGAGCGCGACATCACGGTCGTGCGCGGGGCGGACGATATTGCCGACAAAGGCAGCTTCGATCACTTCATGCTCAAGGAAATCCACGAGCAACCCGATACGCTGGCGCGGACCCTCTCCCATTATCTGGATCTGGCCGCCATGGGCGTGTCATTGCCCGAAGAGCTCGATCTGGGCCAGATAAACCGCATCGTCATCGTGGCCTGCGGCACCGCCTTCTATGCGGGTATGGTCGGGCAATATCTGTTTGAACAGATTGCCGGCGTTGCCGTCGATATCGATATTGCCTCGGAATTCCGTTACCGCGAACCGGTTCTGGATCCGAACAGCCTGATGATCGTCGTGTCCCAATCAGGGGAAACCGCCGATACGCTGGCGGCTCTACGCTACGCCAAAGAGGCCGGTCTGAAAACGGCGGCACTGGTCAATGTGATGACCTCGACCATGGCCCGCGAAGCGGACGTCGCCATGCCTATCAATGCCGGGCCTGAAATCGGGGTCGCCTCGACCAAGGCGTTCACCTCGCAAGTCGCGGCCCTGGCCTGTCTGGCGGTCGGGGCGGGCGAATTGCGCGGGAAGCTCGATTCCGACTCTGTTGCCACGCATGTACGCGAACTGATGGGCCTGCCGACGAAAGTCGCAGACTCGCTGAAAAGCGCCGCCGAAATCGCGACCATTGCCGGTACGCTGGCGGGCGCCTCTTCGGCCTTTTTCCTCGGTCGTGGCACGATGGTGCCGATCGCACTGGAAGGGGCGCTCAAGCTCAAGGAAATTTCCTATATTCATGCCGAAGGCTATGCGGCGGGCGAACTCAAACATGGTCCGATCGCGCTGATTGAAGACGGTACGCCCGTCATCGCTTCCGCGCCGATGGATGGCCTGTTCGAAAAGACCGTCTCCAATCTTCAGGAAGTCGCGGCCCGTGGGGCCCGTGTCATTCTATTCACGGATGCCGAAGGCAAGGCTGCCGCAGGCGATCAGGTCGATACATGTCTTGTTCTGCCGACTGCGCCCATGATCAGTGCGCCCATCGTTCAGGCCATCGGCCAGCAATTGCTGGCCTATCACACGGCACTCGCTCTGGGCACGGATGTGGATCAGCCGCGTAATCTGGCCAAGTCTGTTACGGTCGAATAGCGCTCAGAAAGGCGTTTTGAAGGCTCCGAATGCCGGGGCGGCCGCATCCTTGGTGGATATGGCAGGGTCGGTTCCCGATAAGCCCCAATCTATGTCGAGGTCAGGGTCATTCCAGGCCACGCCTCCGTCGCAATCCGCATCGTAGTAGGCCGTGCATTTATATTGCACGAGGCAGTGATCCGTCAGTGTGGCAAAACCATGCAGGAATCCCGGCGGAACCCAGAGCTGCGCGCCATTCCCGGCGCTCAGTTGAACCCGGACATGCTGCCCATAAGTCGTCGAGCCAGAACGGATATCGACGGCGACATCGATGATCGCACCCTGCGTGCAGCGGACGAGCTTGCCCTGCGCGTGCGGCGGAGCCTGATAATGCAGACCACGGATCGTTCCCTTGCGCTCGGACAGGGACTGATTGTCCTGCACGAATTGCACGACCTCACCGATCGCATCCACAAAGACGCTCTGGCGGAACGTCTCCGCAAAATAGCCGCGCTCATCCACGAAACGGCGGGGCGTGAATAGGACGGGCCCGGATATGTCGAAGCGGTCGATCTGCATGGTCTTGGTGGCATGGCGATAACGGTTGCAGCCGATCGTGCAAGAAGGTCGTAGCAGGGAGCGCTGCAACAGGTTAGTTGTCCGATCATGTCCAAGGGGCCGCAGGCCTTTCAAAAGGGAGCGACAAGTGAGCATTCTGGTCACGGGCGGTGCCGGCTATATCGGGTCGCATACAGCTGTCGCGCTGATCGAATCCGGACATGACGTGGTCGTGATCGACAATTATTCCAATTCGTCGCCGGACGTGATCGCCCGTGTCGAAGCCCTGACCGGAGCGACCATCCCGGCCTATACGGCTGACATCGCCGACAGGCAGACAGTCACCCGGATCCTCAAGGATCATGACTGCGACACGGTCATGCATTTTGCGGGTTTGAAGGCGGTCGGCAACTCCGTCGCACAGCCTCTGGACTATTACCGTGAAAATGTTGCAGGGGCCCTGTCCCTGTTTGAAGCCATGCAGGCGGCACAGGTCAGACGTTGCGTTTTCAGCTCCTCGGCGACCGTTTATGGCGCGCCGCAATTTCTGCCCTTCACGGAAGACCATCCGCTCGCCCCCGCCAGCCCCTATGGCTGGAGCAAGCTGATGATCGAGCAGATATTGCGCGACCTGGCGATCAGCGACCCGGACTGGCGGATTGCCGTGCTACGCTATTTCAACCCCTGCGGCGCGCATCCGTCCGGACAGATCGGGGAAAACCCCATAGGACGACCCAATAATCTGATGCCGTTCATCGCGCAGGTCGCAGTGGGACGCCGCCCGCATCTCGACGTGATGGGGGACGATTACGATACGTCGGATGGAACAGGAGTCCGGGACTATATCCACGTCGTCGATCTGGCGCGGGGACATGTGGCGGCGCTGGATCTGATCGAACGGGAGACGGGCTGGAACGCCGTCAATCTGGGAACGGGGGCAGGCTATTCCGTCATGGACATGCTGCGGGCCTTTGAAAAGGCCGTCGGGCACCCGATTGCGCATAAGATCGGCCCGCGTCGGCCCGGCGATGTCGCAGCCTATTGGGCGGATACGCAGACGGCGGAAGCGCGCCTTGGCTGGCGCGCCGAGCTGGGGGTAGAGCGCATGTGCGAAGATCATTGGCGCTGGCAGCAGAGCCTGATCGCCTCTCAGGCGGAGCCCTCACACCCGGTCGGTGGCGGTCTCTGACAGGCCACGACAATGCCGAACGGACCTTTGCGGGTATCTGCTTTATCGAAAATTCGGTTTTTCCCATTTCGCCGGACGGGATGCTGATTCCGATGGTACAGGCGGCACTGAAACGGGCCTGGCGACTGGTCACGATTGCGACGATCTTTTTTCGTAATCGGCGGCGCATTCGGCTATCTTCCCGGTTTGCGCCCATTCGATGCGCTGGCCATGCCGGTGCTGGACAATCTCGGCAGCGCCGTTGCGGTCGAAGAATTTTCTACCAATGTGAAAACATACGGCGCGATGGCTGTGTTCGGTGCGGCGCTGACACCCTTTCCCTACAAGGTCGTCACCATCATGAGCGGCGCGCTGAAGATCAATTTCGGTGTCTTCATGGCGGCGTCGGTCTTTTCATCATGCTGGCCGCGCTCTACTGGGCCTATGTGACCCTCATGCACTAATCTTCGTGTTCTGGATTTGGCGCACGACCCTAACTAGATTAAAGGCTGACGATGCGGCCAAAGCCATGCTCGGCAAAGGCCTGTCGCCGCGCAGGATCATCATCCGGCCCGGTCAGAAAAGCGGTGTCGCTTAGCGGCGGACAGGCTTGAAACTGCGTGATCCGGTCCAGCAGATTGCCGACGCGCCTGGCCACGGCCTCGCCGCTGTCAATCCATGCGACGAGACGCGGAGCCGCTGCTTCCAGCTCGTCACGCAAGAGCGGGAAATGGGTGCAGGCCAGGACGATCGCATCCACGGTCTCGCCTTGCAGGCCGTCGAAAAGCGGCGCGGTTTCGCGGCGGATGACGGCCATGTCGACCTCCCGGCCCGACAATTTGCGTTCGGCCTGCTCGACCAGCGCCGACGAGCCGACCAATTCGACATGACAATCGGCAGCGTGGGCGGCGATCAGATCATCGACATAGGTCCGCCTGACCGTTCCCGGCGTTCCCAGCACCGCGATCGACCGAGTCTGCGACAGGGCGGCGGCGGGCTTGATCGCCGGAACGACACCGACAACGGGACAGTTCAGCGCCGCGCGGATCGTCGGCAGCGCCGTCGTCGAGGCCGTATTACAGGCAATCACGACCAGATCGGGATTGAGCATATCGCAGATGGGGCGCAGCAGCCCCGGCAGACGCGCGCTCAGCTGGCTTTCCGTTTTCTCACCATAGGGCCTGAACGCATCATCCGCCAGAAAACTGAGCGCAACATGCGGATGGGCGGCCCGGATTTCGGCTGCGATCGTCAGGCCACCCACACCAGAGTCGAAAATAAGCGCATGAGGCGCGGGATGGGGCAAGAATGCAGTCATGGAGCGTGTCTTGGACCCGAATTAAGTTTATTTTGCGCAAATGTCAGCATAGCGATCGCATTGTGACGATCAGGACCCGCAATATCCATCTGTCTGACGCGAACTGGGCGGCGGCGCTGATCGGAACCCTGCTGGTCTTCCGGATTGTGATGCTGATGCTCAGCGCGTCGGGCCTGCATGGCGACGAAGCGCAATATTGGGCCTGGTCGCTTGATCCGGACTTCGGCTATTATTCCAAGCCGCCGCTGATCGCCTGGATCATTTGGGTGAGTACCTCCATCTTTGGCCATGCGGAATGGGCGATCCGGCTAGCCTCGCCCTTCCTGCATACGGGCACGGCGATCCTGACTTATCTGACGGCGTCCCGCCTGTTCGGCAGCCGTGCCGGACTAATCGCCTGCGCCCTTTATATTCTGATGCCGGGCGTGGCCCTATCGGCCTCTCTGATTAGCACGGATGCGGCGCTCCTCTTCTTCGTCGCCCTCTTCATTCACAGCTGGATCCGCTTGCGCGAGCGCACCGACTGGCGCTGGGTCATCATGCTGGGTGTCGCGCTGAGTCTGGGGTTGATGGCGAAGTATGCCATGATCTATGTGTTGCCGGCCTTCGGTCTGGCGCTGCTGTTCGATGCCAGAAGCCGGGCGTCACTGCTGGGCCTGAAGGGCGCAGTCGCCGCAATCGTGGCAGCCGCAATCATCACCCCCAATCTGATCTGGAACCAGCAGCATAGTTTTGCGACGTTGCAGCACACAACCGACAATGCGAATATGGGCGACGGAGTGCAGCTCAATCCGCTTGAGCTGATCGAATTTGTCGTGGGGCAGCTAGGCGTTTTCGGTCCGATCACCTTCATCCTACTTCTGATCGCGCTCTGGCGACTGCGGCTGGACCGGACGTCGTTCCGTCTGTGGCTGGCCGTGCTGGTGTTGACGCCGCTAAGCGTCATCTGCCTGCAAGCACTTTTGAGCCGTGCCAACGCCAACTGGGCGGCGGCAGCATATGCCGCAGCGCCAGTGCTGCTCGCGGCTTGGGCGATACACTCGCAGCAAACTTTACGCTGGGTGATGGCGGGTCTGGCCGTCAATCTGCTGCTCAGCATCGTTCCGCCTCTGGTCCTGACGTCCCCGGCCCTGACCGACCGGCTAGGTTTTGCCAATGCGGTGAAGCGACAGCGCGGCTGGCCGGAAACAGTTGAGAGGATCACCGAACAGTTTGCCGCTGGCGATTATGACGCCGTTGCCGTCGATAACCGCCTGATGTTCTACGCGCTGACCTATTATGACATGGAAGGCACGGCCCCGCTCTTCATGTGGCGCTATGAGCCGCGCCTGAACAATCATGCGGAGATGACGCGGCCTTTGCCGGAAGACGACCGGTCCGTTCTGCTGATCTCCTACTATCCCACCTATGCAGATTATTTTGCGCGCGACTTCGAACAGCTGACCCGGCTGGGCGAGATCGAAATCGATCTGGGCGGCGGGAAGTCACGCGCTCTCATCGCCTATGCGGCGCAAGGTTATAAGGGCCCGGTGGCACGCGATTAACGTGTCGAGTTTCGGGCCTCTCAACTGGCGTTCAGGACCGACGTTTTATTGTCCGCCCTTGGCCGCATTGCCCCAGAGACGTTTGAGCGTCGCATCGCGGCGGCAGGCCAGCCTGTAGGCATTATAGCGGACCGGGTTCTTCTTATAGTAATCCTGGTGATAGTCTTCCGCGTCATAAAAAGTGACGGCGGGCAGGACCGGTGTAACGATATCGGCGGCAAACGGCTTGTCAGACAGCAGCGCAGCCAAGCTCGCTTCGGCGGCCTGGACCTGATCGGGCTGCGCGAAGATGGCGGTCCGGTAGGATGATCCCTTGTCGCAGAACTGGCCCGATGGATCGGTCGGATCGACCGTGGTCCAGTAGTAATCGACCAGATCGCGGTAGCTGATGACGGACGGGTCGAACAGAACTTCGGCGGCTTCGTAATGGCCGGTTTCCGTGTAGCTGACCGTCTTATAGTCGGGATTGTCCAGACGCCCGCCCGTATAGCCGGAGACGACTTCGATCACGCCGGGCAGGCTTTCGAAATCCTTTTCCACGCACCAGAAGCAGCCCCCGGCGAAAATTGCGGTTTCCAACCCCTCTACGGTCTCTTCCAGATAAGGCGCCATCGGCCCGCTGACAGCGGAGGCCACCATGGTCTTCGGCTCAGCCTGCGGATCGGGCTCGCTTTCCGTCTGAACGCGGGACGGAGCCTCCGTACAGGCGGTCATCAGGGCAAAAAGAGTGATCGGGAGGACAAATCGAACGGCTATCATGCCTTTACTATGGGTTGAGAGGCGTTGCGGTTCCAATGAAGTTCCGGTGAGATTCATGGCATGCCCCTGTGATCAGGCCGAATTGCGAGCTGTCTTATAGGCGCTCAGCACACGTTCCCGGGCGGATTTGTGATCTACGATCGGGTCCGGATAATCACGACCCAAGACGATACCGGCATCTGTCAGAACCTCTTTCGGGGCTTTCCAAGGCTGGTGGATATATTTTTTCGGCAGGCGTTTCAGTTCCGGCACCCAGCGCCGCACATAGTCGCCATTGGGATCGAATTTCTCGCCTTGCCCGAACGGATTGAAGACACGGAAATAGGGCGCGGCATCAGCCCCCGTTCCGGCCACCCATTGCCAACTGGCCGCATTGGAGGCGAGGTCGGCTTCCAGCAGCGTATCCCAGAACCAGTCTTCGCCGTCGCGCCAGTCGATCATCAGATGTTTGATCAGGAAACTGGCCACGACCATGCGGACCCGGTTGTGCATCCAGCCCGTTTCCCAGAGCTGGCGCATCCCGGCATCGACGAATGGATAACCCGTCCGGCCCCGGGTCCAGGCTTCGAAGGCCTGATCGTCATGATCCCAGGCCATGGCATCGTAACCGTCATTGAAGTTCTGCGTCGCCAGATCGGGATTGTAGAACAGCAGCGAATAGGAGAATTCGCGCCAGCCGATCTCCGTCAGGAATTTGCGCGATGTATAGTCATTATCCTTGCACGCATCCCAGATCTGACGCGGACTAATTTCGCCGTGCGCCAGATGCGGCGACAGCCGCGAAGTCAACGCTTTGTCGGGACGGTCCCGCCCTTCCGCATATTCTTCGATCGGACCGTCCAGAAAATCGGCCAGACGCGCCTGCGCGCCCGCTTCGCCCGGCGTGTGATAATCCATCATCTTGGATCCCCAGTCGGGGTTTGTCGGCATCAGGGCCCAGTCTGCGAGCCCATCGGAGCTGACGTCCGGCACGCAGCTATCCAGTTGCTGCGGCGCCGGGATCGGATCGGTCACATCCAGCCCGTCCGTGGCGGCGCGCCAGAACGGGGTGAAGACCCGGTAGGGCGTGCCGGATTTGGTCTCGACCTCCCACGGTTCCACCAGCAGATTGCCGTTAAAGCTCTCCACCGTCAGGCCGCGCGCCGCCAGATCGTCCTTGATCGCCGCGTCCCGGTCGCGATCCGGCTTGTGGTAGCGGCGGTTCCAGAAGACCGCGCCCGCATCCGTCTCCGCAATGACGGCGTCAATCACCTCTGCGGAGGAACCGCGCCGCAGAATGAGCCGGCCGCCCCGATCCTCTATCGCCGCCTGCAGCGCCGTCAGCGAATAGTGCAGCCAGACCGCCCGCGCCCCACCGTGAGGCCGGGCCGCGTCCGTCTCCAGAATATATAGCAGGACCAGCGGGCCGCCACGATCCATGGCCGCCTGCAATGCAGGATGGTCGCCGAGCCGGCGGTCATCGCGAAACCAGACAAGAGACGGGGAAAGATCGGTCATGACATGCATACGGTTGTCGGACCGGTTCTGTTTCAAGTGGGTGCCATCACATCCCCATGCGGATCGCCAGGATCAGAGGGACAGGGCGAAATCGTGAACGGGCATTTCAGGGCGCGCGCCGTAATGGCCGATGACTTCGGCCGCCGCGATCGATCCCAGGAAACCGGCATCCGCCCAGCTCATGCCGAGCGCCCGTCCGCCCAGGACCCCGGCAGCATACTGGTCTCCAGCCCCGGTCGTATCGACCAGCGTATCGGCCCAGACGACGGGGATCTGATGCCGGGTCCGGCCTTCGCAAATAACGGAGCCCTTGGAGCCGCATGTCACGCACAGGATCAGATCGTCCCGGGCAATATCATCCATCGCTTCGTCCAGATCGGTCGAACTGGTCAGGGTCATCAGCTCGTCCTGATTGGCAAAGACGATATCGGTCTGGTGATCGACCAGATGGCGGAAGCTTTCGCGGTGGCGTTCCACACAGAACGGGTCGGACAGGGTCACCGCGACCTGCCCGCCGGAGGCACGTGCCACTTCGGCGGCATGGACGAACGCCGCCTTGGCAGGGTCGGCATCGAACAGATAACCTTCGAGATAGAGCAGATCCGCGGCGCGGATCATTGCGTCCTGCACGTCGGCTTTCTCAAATTCGATCGAGGCCCCGAGGAAGGTGTTCATTGTCCGCTCGCCGTCCGGAGTGACGGCGATCATGCTGCGGGCTGAGGCGGTCCCCGTCTCAGTCGGGCGCGTCGCGAAGTCGAGTCCGGCCTGCGTAAAGCCGTCCGACAGGGCCTGACCGGTCCGGTCCTTGCCGACCTTGCCGATATAGGCCGCCTTCAGGCCCATGGCAGCCAGACCGACCATGGTGTTGGCAGCCGATCCGCCTGCAATCGTCTGCACCTGACCGGCCTCGCGAAAGGCGGTGTCGAGGCTGAGCGCCCGGTCCTGATCGATCAGCGACATGATCCCCTTGGTCATATGATGATCAGCCAGGAATTCATCGTCGACAGGCGCGATAACATCCATGATGGCATTGCCAATTCCGACAATGTGATAGTGAGATGCCATGACAGGTCCGTATAAAGTGACGGCGAAGAAACAGGCCAGGTTGACGGATGATGGCGCGCCCCATAGCGCAGCTTTTGTCTCGCGTCAGTGACAAAATTGCACACCCGCCACAGCCCTTATCGAAGGCAATAATTCAACCATGATGACCATCGGCCTGCTCGCCTCCGCCAACCTTCTGCCCGGGCCTGGCAAGAAACGGGATGACGCTTTCGAATTCGATGAAGAGCTGGGATCGCTGCGCCCTGGCTTCGCGCAACTCGACATGATGTTGGAGCCCGTGCTCTGGGACGAGGCGGATCGGCATGCAGAGCGCTTCGATGCCATGCTGCCGCTCATGGTATGGGACTATTTCGAAGGGCATGAGCGGCGTTTTCTGGATGTGATGACGCGGGCCAATGAAAAGACGCGCCTGCTCAATCCGCCGGATCTGTTACGCTGGAATTCGGACAAGCTCTATCTTGATGTGATGGCCCGACGCGGAGCCAAGGTGATCCCGACGCTCCGGGTCGAGAGCGTCACGCCTGAAGACGCGGACGCAGCGTTTGCAAGGTTCGGAACCGACCGGATCGTCATCAAGCCGCAAGTCGGTGGCGGGGCCTGGCGGCAGGCACTTTACCGGCAAGGCGATCCCTGGCCCGCTGCGGATACGCTACCGCCAGAAGGCGCGCTGATCCAACCTTTCCTGCCGAGCGTCGTCGAGGAAGGCGAATATAGTTTCCTCTATTTCGGAGGCCGGTTCAGCCACGCACTGGTCAAGAACGCCAAGGCGGGCGACTACCGGATTCAAAGCCTGTATGGCGGCACGGAAACGACCTACACGCCGCGCCCGGAAGACATCCAAGCCGCGGATGCGATTCTGGCGACACTGGACCAGACCCCACTCTATGCACGGATTGATCTTCTGAGAGGTCTGGACGGCGAGCTGGCGCTGATCGAGCTCGAAATGATCGAACCCTATCTCTATCTGCCGCATGCCAACGTGGTGGACGGCATCAATCAGGGCGCGCTGCAGCTGGGCCAGGCGCTGAAGGCACGCCTAAAGTAGGCCGGGCCTATTCCCGAGCCAGCGAGTATCCGCCGGCTTCGGTCAGCAGGATGCTGGCCTGACCTTTGACGGGTTCGATCTTCTGGCGCAGCCGGTAGACATGGGTTTCCAGCGTGTGCGTCGTCACACCGCTATTATAGCCCCAGACTTCTTCCAGCAGCTCGTCCCGACCGACCGGCTTGCCGCCCGCGCGGTAGAGATATTTCAGAATGTTGGTTTCCTTTTCCGTCAGGCGAATATCGCGCACTGTCTTGCCGTCTTCGGGTTGGGGCGGTGTCAGACGCTTGGCGGACGGTTTGAACGTGTAAGGCCCGATGCGGAAGGTCGCGTCTTCGCTTTGCTCAAAACTGCGCAGATGCGCGCGGATGCGGGCGATCAGAACCGAGAGGCGGAAGGGCTTGGTCACATAGTCGTTGGCGCCGCTATTGAGACCGAGAATTTCCGAGGCTTCACCCGTATTGCCGGTCAGCATGATGATTGGCGCAGCCACACCATGTTTGCGCATGACGGCACAGGCATCCGTGCCCTGCATATCCGGCAGATCAATATCGAGGACGATGGCATCGAAATCTTCGTCTTCTGCCGCCTTGATACCGTCCGTCGCTGTCGCGACGGCGGTAGTTTCGAACTCGTCGAAAAAGGCGAATTGAGAGGTAAGCTCCTCCCGCAGCGCGTCATCATCATCGACAATAAGGATACGTTTTTTAACTGACATGAGGACGTCCTAGACCAGCACAGTCTTTTGCGCCAATCATGGATTAGTGAGCCGGAGTAAAACGCGCGTGATATATTTGTGAACGGATCGGTCCAATTCGACACGGGTTCCGGGCGTGTGTGTCTGGGCGATTGGTCTGCGCGGTTCGGACAGGGCCGCGCCGGGTGCGTTCCCGAAAGGGATGGGCGCGAGGGCGACGCAAAGACGCCGCTCGGGACCTATCAGCTCCGCTTCGGCCTCTACCGCGCGGACCGTCTCCCCCGGCCTGCGACCGCTCTGACCTTGCACGCCATGACGCCGGATGACGGCTGGTGCGACGCGCCGGATGATCCAGCCTATAATCGGTTCATCCGCCGACCCTACCCCGCCAGCCACGAGCGGCTCTGGCGTAAGGACGGTGCGTATGACGTCGTGCTGGTGATGAGCCATAATGACAGCCCGCCCCGGCCCGGACGCGGGTCGGCCGTCTTCATCCATTGCCGCCAGCCCGATCACCGTCCGACCCTGGGCTGTCTGGCGCTGGCCCCACCCGATATGTGGGCGCTGCTGCCCAGGCTCCGGACCGGCATGAATATTGTTGTTAGCGGCTCGTCGTGACGCGGGTTTCGGCCAGCACCGTCCGGCGCTCGCCATATGTCGTGACCATGACCGGACCATAGGGCAGCATCAGATCGACCGTCTCCCCGGGCCTGACCAGCGCGCGGTCCAGCATCAGGTCAGGCTGTTTCACGTCCCGGACTTCGATCACGGCCATCCGCTCACGCGCCGTATCGGGAATGAAGCCCTGCGCACTGACCCGCACCCTGTCCGGTCCGGCGAGCCAGCCCTGACGTCCATTGACGATCCGCTCCGGCATGGAATGAACATGCATGTCGAAGCCGTCGGCAGGGTCTGCCGAGGTCGCATAGCGCCAGCCATCGGAGGCTTCGGCATCCGTGCAACCGGTCTGGTTGATCGTAAAGGGATCGACGCCATAGCTTTCAACCAATCGCTGCGCCATCCAGATATTGCCCTGCGCGTCCGGCGTCTTGCGCGCATGGCTGAAGCCGACATGGATCAGAACCCGCGCATCCGGATCCGAGAGCACACGGTCCCACAGATTGCGCGCCTGTTCCGTCTCCCTCAAGGCGACCTGCTCAGCCATGGTTGCGCCCTGCGGCGCGAACCGTTCCGTTTCATAGGCGACCGGGGTCAGCCCCAGGGACAGGGCATCCCGCACCGTCTGTGCAAAGACAGGGTCCTGCGTATAATTGCCGTCATCCGGCAGGAGATAACCGCGCGCCGCGACCGCGCTTTGCCAGGCCGCATGATCGCGCAGCCCGTCGTGATTTCTGAGTGAGAAGGTCTCGGCCGCGTAATGGGTAAAGCCTCTTTCCGCCAAGCCCGGCAGCAGACGCCCGATGAAGGCCCGGTGCTGCGGGCGGGAGTGATCTTCATTGACGATGATGACGCGATGATCCTCCGCGGCGGCGAGAATGGCTTCGACAGCGCCGTCCTGCAGCTGCGCAAGGCGCGCCGGCGAACAGCGTGGCGGCGTGCCGAATGCCTCCGGGTCGATTTCGGCGGCGGCCCGGCCCAGATAGGGGTAGAATTGCCGCCGCATGCCATATTCATCCGGCTCGGTTTCCATCAGGAACGCCATGCGCGCAAAGTCGCGAAGCTTCAGCGCGTCCATGACCGTGTCCGCCAAGGGTATGTCCTTCGCTGCCGCCGCGAGATCGGCGGGCGGCGTCTCGCTGGCCCCGGCAGTCGGTGTCAGCTCAGCGGAAGTCATCTCAGGCGGGCTCAGGTCCGAACAGGCTGTCAGAGCGCCGATGGCGACGATGATGGGCAAGCTCGCAATGAATGTGCGCATATGAGGCCTCCTGAACCGATCCAAAGGTGGGCGGAGGCCTGTGTCAAATTAAGTTCGGTTTAGCCTGTCTTCCGCGCGCCGAACAGTGCGCTGCCGACGCGCACATGGGTAGCGCCGAAGGGAATGGCGGTTTCATAATCCGCGCTCATTCCCATGGAGAGCTGCGCCAGACCGTGACGCCGGGCCATCTGCTCCAGACGCCAGAAATGCGGTGCGACAGGCGCGCCCAGCGGCGGAATGCACATCAACCCGTCTGGTTCGATCCCATATTCGCTACGCAGACGATCCAGAAACGAATCCAGATCATCTGGCATAACGCCCGCCTTCTGATCCTCTTCGCCGATATTCACCTGGACCATCAGGCGCGGCATGTGACCGACGGTGTCGGCGGCTTTCAGCAGCGCCCGCGCCAGCTTCTCCCGGTCCAGCGTCTGAATGACGTCGAACAGGGTCACGGCGTCTTTGGCCTTGTTGGTCTGAAGCGGCCCGATCAGATGCAGCTCCAGACCGTCCCGCGCAGGCGCAAACGTTTTGCCCCAGCGTGTCTGGGCCTCCTGCACCCGGTTCTCCCCGAAAACGGTCTGACCTGCCGCCAGCGCAGCCGCCACGCGGTCGTCCGGCTGCATCTTGGACACGGCGGTCAATTGCGGGGTGGGCACACCGGCCCTGGTGGCTGCGCGGTCGATGCGCGCCAGAATGTCGGTGCGGACCTGATCTATCGGTTCGTCTATGCTAGGCGTGGGCGTCATGAGCCCGCCATACGCAAACCCGGCCCCCCTGCAAAGCACGATGGGGCAGCTGGCCGCCATCCTGCCCCGGTCTGCGGCGATCCGGTCCCGGCTTAATCCGCTGGTTCTGATGAGCGATCCGACGCGAACGCCAGACCTGCTGGATCTGGCCGCTGCCATGTCGCCCGGATCGGCGCTGATCTATCGCCATTTCGGATCGCCCGGGCTGGAAACACGGCTTCGCCAGATCACGCAGGATCGGGGCGTACAGCTGCTGATCGGCAATGACCCGGTTCTGGCGGAAGACTGTCAGGCGGACGGCGTACATTTTTCGCGCCGCACGGATGCCGAGACCCTGTCTTCATCGCGGGCGGCACGGCCCGACTGGATCATCAGCGCGGCAGCGAGCAAACCCGTTCCCCTGACGCCGGATCACGATCCGCGCCCGCTGGATCGGCTGGACGCGCTGTTCATCAGCCCTGTCTTTGCATCGCCGAGTCCGTCCGCTGGAACACCCATCGGGGTGGCCGCGTTGCAGAGACTCACTACCATCCTGCCCTGCCCGGTCTTTGCTCTGGGCGGTGTCACGAATGAAACCGCCCCGTCCCTGCTGGATACGGGCATTGCCGGACTGGCCTCGATCGGCGGTCTAGCCCAATCTTTAAGGACCCGATCCATGACGGCATCTTCGACACAAGCGCAACTGACAATCAGCAAGGCGGAAGACGGCGCGATGATCGTCTTCACCGCAACCGTCGCGGGCGCGGATGAGACTGGCGAGCTGACCTTGCGGCGGGTTGCGGACGGTGTCTGGAACGCCAATCATACGGGCGTGCCCAAGGCCATTGGCGGACGCGGCGTCGGCAAAGCGCTGATCGCGGCCATGGTCGAAGATGCGCGGCAGCAGAATTACCGGGTCGTTCCAGGCTGCCCCTTCGTGGCCCGGTGGTTCGAACGCAAACCGGAATGGGCAGACGGCGTTGCCGCCTGACTCAAAGCTGCCTTAACTCAGCCTAGAACTTCAGGCCGCCTTCGATGAAGATGGCGGTGGCTTTTTCGTTTCCGATCTGCGCGGTCCCAGCGACATTCCGAACCGTGTCGCGATCCGCATATTGCACGCCGGCACCCAGGCGGACCCGCTCGTTCAGATCGAAGGTGACGCCGCCGACAAACTGATCGGATTGCAGCCCAACCAGATCATCGGTCGCGTGACCGTAACCCAGCGTAAAGCCAAGCTGCGAAGGCTGCCAGGTCAGACCGACATCATAGGCCTGATAATCGCCATTCATCAGCCCCTGATTGGACTGCAGGAAGGAGCCTCCCAGCGTCCAGTCAGACAATTTGACTTCGACGCCCGCCCCGAAGGTCTGCAGATCATCCATTTCGGCGAGGGCCGACTGTTCTGAGCCGCGTGCATAGGTCAGTGTGCCTTCGACCGACAGGCCATTGGCGAAAGTCCGGTCCAGCGCGATGCCGGCTTCCAGAACATCCTTGATGTCCGGCGCAGCGACATTGTCGATATCGTTCAGATCAACGCAGTAGTCGACGCCGCAGGCGCTGGCATTGGGCGCGTAGGAGCCGCCGATCTGAATGCCGACGCCGACCTGATCGCCGAGCAGGCGCGGACTGGTATAGGTGATCTTTTCGGAAAAGCCGGACGCTTCATTGCGAGTCCTGACCGCATCCAGCCCGGTATAGTCGACGCCGCTATTGCTGGCCCCGACATTGAGCAGGGTTGGGGCACCGAGACTGAACAGATAGGCTGCGCCGTCATCCCGGCCGATCGTCACATCGCCGTAAGCCGAGCGTGCGAACAGATGGGCGGATTCGAGCGCAATCTGCGTGTCCTTGGAGACGTCCGGCCCAAATGTGTAGAATTGCGATGTGTGGCCGCGCACTGCGACCTGATTGCCGGCAACGATGACGGATGGGCAGCCGATCAGGGTCGGCGGACAATCCGGCAGGCGACGGGTAAAGCCCTTGCGGCCTTTGTCATACTGGCCCCGGACCTGCGTGTGCACGCCCCATTCGATACCGCCTTGCGTGACGGCACTGACTTCGGCTTCGACATCGGCATCGGCGATGAAGGTTTCTTCCCAGCCATTATTTTCGCGCGCGCCCGCCCCGAGACGCAGCCCGCCCCGGATAAAGGTGGTGAGGGCACCAAGACCCATGCGGTTCATCCAGCCCCGACGTTGGGGTTGCTGCTGATCCATCGGCCCGGAATAGGGACCTTGGCCATAGGGGCCTTGATTGCCTGGATCCTGATTATAGGGGTCCTGATTATAAGGACCTTGGCTGTTGGGCCCCGGGCTATAGGGTCCCTGACTGTAAGGCCCCTGACTGTAGGGGCCTTCGCTGGGTGGAGTCTGCGCATAGGGGCCGCGTGCGTTGGGTCCGGGCGTAAATGGACCGCTCTGAGGTTGCGATGTCGATGGCTGACGTTCCCAGGCGGGCTGGCCTTGCGGCGCGGCATAAGGACTTGCCTGTTGCGATCTGACCTGCGCCTGAGCGGTCGAGGCGCCTGCCGTCCGTGGGCCTGTTCCCGGAGGATACCAAGCCATCGGCAAATCCGGTTCCGGTTTGAAATCCGACGGGTCCGTATCCGCAGCCAATCGACGGGCCTGTCCATACTGGCTGGATCCATATTGCCCGGCTTGGCGCGTTGCGATGCTTTCCTGCGGTGATGATGGGACAGCGCCGTAAGTCTGCGTGCCCGCTGACCAGGTCTGATTCGTTGCACCATAAGTGGACGCACCTTGAATTCCAGCGCGGTGGCTCGATCCTAAGGTCCAACGGCTGGGAACGGCAGGCGCATGGCGGGTTACCGGTGCGGATTGCGGCGCGGTGACGCCGGGCGTTAAAGCCGTTGGTGCGGCGGACGCCGAAATAGTCGCCCGAACTGGGGCCGGTGCCGGAGCCGGGGCTGCGGCGGGTGGTGCCGGCTTTTCCTCAGACCGGACCGGGGCGGACGCGGATTTAGACGCAGCCGATTCAGGCGGCGCGCTCGGGCGGACCGGTTCCAACCGCGCCGTCATCGCATCGGATTGATCGCGCGGCGCTGCGCGCAGGCGCAAGGACGGGGCAGGGCCGGCCAGACCGCCCTGTGTTGCGGCAGGCCGTATGGAGGACGGCCCGGCAGCGGGCGCACGGACCGGCGTTGCGGGAATCGGCTGTGCCGCCGCAGGCGTTTCCCAGGCCTGCGTCTCTTTTTTACTGGCAAAAGGACTATTGGACTGTGCGGACGCCACCACGGTGGCCCCCATGGCAATGATCAGCGTCGGACCGATGGCAAACGCCAGTCGCTGGCGCAGACGCGACGGTGCGTCCTGACGCGCATCCAGAAGCGGTCGGATCGGGGCGGCCTGCGGCTGCGGCGGCCTTGCAAATTCATGTCGGATGCGGGGCATGACCGGGCTCCGGGCGTGACAGGCGAAAAAGCTCGCTTCGCTATGCCCTGCCGTGCCCTAAGAGAAGGTTAACGCCGCGTTTACCATGTCATTAACCATAGATGGTGATTACCGCATCCCGGTCCTGTGTTCGAGAGGCGCAGAAAGGGCTTTGGCAAAGGCTGTCGCATAGGATAGTTCTTGCGCTTACGGTAAGTTTATGAAACCCGCCCTTTCACCACGCAGCCGGGTTTGCCATAAGCGCGCGGATCAACACAGGCACCGCAGGGGTGTCGCTTCGCAAATTTCCCGGGTAAGACCGGAAAAACAGGACATGAAAAAGGTCTCGTCCATGACTGCATATGTTCGTATCGGCCGCTCTGCCGTGATGATTGCCCTCACCGCGACACTTGTCGGCTGTGGCACGCTCGGAATTGGCAAGAAGTCCGATTCCTCGACGCGCAGCGGCGGCGAACGCGCCATCGCGCCGGCCAATGGCGTGAACAGCTTCCTGTGGCGCGCCACGCTGGAGACATTGAACTTTATGCCGCTGGATCAGGTCGATCCTTTTGGCGGTGTGGTGATCACGGACTGGTATGCCGATCCAGCGGCTCCGAATGAGCGTTTGCGGGCGACGGCTTACATCCTCGACCAGAATCTCCGGGCCGATGCACTGAAAGTCAGCGTTTTCAAACAGGTTCGCGGCGCCGGTGGCTGGAATGATGCCCCGATTGATGCCGATACGGCTCGTCAGGTTGAAAATGCGATCCTGACCCGCGCCCGTCAGCTCTATATCGCCACAGTCGATAACGCATAGCACGCGATCCCCGCCGTTTCCGGCAAGCTATTCTTAACCGCAGTCGACACGTCGCATGGTGCGGCGTGTTTTACTGTGCTAAGACAGTGATATGTGGGAACAGCCGACACGTCATGCCCTGGCCGCTTTCGAACATGCCGATCACGAAGATCAGGCCTTTGACGCGCTGAACACATTTGCCCGCGCGGTCGGCGCGGATCTTCTCAGCTATCACCATATTGACCCGCCCCTATCGCGTGCCGATGAAGCTGGGGGCATGCCCACGATCAACCTCATGTCGCACGGCTTTCCGGATGAATGGGTGCGCCACTATGAATCCTCGGATTATCACCGGATCGATCCGATTACTGCCTTTGCGGCCTATCAGACCCGACCTGTCCTGTGGTCCAACATCCCGCACCGCGTTCGCCTCAGCCCCGCTCAGCAAGCCTATATGGAAGACCTTTACCGGTGGCTGTCCCCTGGCGACGGGTTGGCCGTACCGCTATTCGGTCCGTCCGGACGGCATGGTTATGTCGGGATTGGCTGGCGCAAACCGATCCCTCCCTGGGACCCGGTCAAGCGGCGCGCTATCCAGTCTGTCTGTGAAAGCTTTCACTTGCGGATCTGTGAGCTGCGACTGGCCGGGATGGAACGCGATTTCGAATTGACCGATGTGCAGATGCGCATCTTGCGCGCCATGGCCAGCGGTCAGCCGGATGCAATAATCTGTGGCATGGTCAATCTGCGCCCTGAAGCCCTCCGCACCGCCATTGCGCGAACCCTCACCACAATGGGCGTATCCGATCGACCGAGCGCGGTCTTGCGCGCCCATGCTCTGGGTCTGATCGACGCCTGAGCAAAGGTTCAGAAGACCGGCTTCACAATTGCCAGAACGACGATCACGATCGTCACCAGCGCTGGGATTTCGTTGATCCGGCGGAAGAATTTCTCCGACCGCGGACGGCCTCCATTCAGGAACTGCTTGCGCGTCTTGGCGAGAAATGCATGAAAACCGATCAGGGAGAAGGCCAAGGCCACTTTGACCAGCAGCCACAGCGGCGGTGGCATATTATAACCCAGCAAAACCAGTCCCAGCAGAAACGCCACGATCATCGCCGGGTTGACGATAATCCGCAGCAATTTGGCTTCCGCTTCCTCCATCTTCGTTTCCAATTCGCCACCCGCTATCGCAACCGAGTGATAAACAAACAGACGCGGCAGATAGAGCATACCGGCCATCCAGAAGATGACGGCTGTGAGATGGAAAGCTTTGATCCAGAGATAGGGCTCAGTCATAATCATAATCCCGAATGCGGTTGATCACGGCATGGACGTCGTCGATCCTGACGTCGGGCGTAACCCCGTGACCCAGATTGAAAATATGGGCACCCCCGCCTCCGTCGCGCAGCACATCATCGACCGCTCTGAATAAGGGGCTCCCGCCTGTTCTTAGCGCCAGCGGGTCGAGATTGCCTTGCACACACATGTCCTCCGGAATGGTGGCACGGAAATCATCCAGTGGAACATCCGTTCCCGCGGCAATAGCCGTGATCCCGGTTTCATGCGCGTAGCGCACGGCATTGAGGCCCGCGCCGCGTGGAAACCCGATGATCGGCACATCGATTCCGGCCGCCCGCACCCGAGCGATCATATCGGCCGTCGGACGAATGATGAGCCGGTCAAACAGGTCGGGCGACAAGCCTTCCGCCCAGCTTTCGAAAATCTTCAGAACCTGCGCACCAGCCTGTGCCTGCCGGATCAGATAATCGGCAGAGCTTTCGACGAGGGCATGCAACAGATCAGCCATTGCCGCCGGCTGTTCATAGGCAAAGCGTTTGGCGTGTTCCTTGTTCGGGGTGCCGCGACCTTCCAGCATATAGGTGGCGACCGTCCAGGCTCCGCCACAAAATCCGATCAGTGTCTTGCCGGGGTGTTTCGCATCCAGTTCAGCGCGAACCTTGGCCACGGTTTCATAGACCGCGCTGACACGGTCTGCGGCTCCGCTGACGGTGAGCGCGGCGATCCCGTCTGCATCGATCGGATCCAGTGTGGGGCCGACTCCTTTGACGAATTCGACACGACGACCCAGTCCGATCGGGATCAGCAAAATATCGGCAAACAGAATGGCGGCGTCCATGTCATATCGCCGGATCGGTTGCAGCGTGACCTCGGCGGCCTTGTCGGGCGAGAAACAGAAATCGATGAAGTCCTTGGCCGTGGCTCGAACCTCCATATACTCCGGCAGATGCCGTCCGGCCTGGCGCATGAACCAGACGGGTACGGGCGTGACGCGTTCGCCGGACAGGGCTCTGAGAATCGGGGTTTTCATATCAGGCTTCATGATGTGGGCTTATACGCCAAACAATCCCGGTCGCGCCCCCTCTCTCAAACTTATTTTTTAAAGAAGAGGAGATAGTAGAGGCTGTGAGTCTGGGGACAATCTTAAGACTTTAGTAAGAGGTCTTAACAGCCGCTCGAAAGACTGTGGACAGGGTCATAATTCATTATCCATTTCACAGCCTGTGTGTTCTGGTCTGAAACAGTGCTGGCAGTTGGGATTGGCTTGTGGGGATCCTTTGTGGATGGTCTTTCAACGGACTGTTTCATCCCCATTCTCCACGGGATTACGGGTTAACGCAGAGTCGGTCTGAATGGAATGGGCAGCCTGTTCGATTCCATTCCCGCATTCAGGCTTCCGATCGGCTGAGCGTGTCTGATCTGTGGACAGGGGCGGACAAGTCCCGCTAGGACAGGACATCGGATCGGGATGAAAGGCGCAAACCAGACATAGGCGATAATGGCAGAGCGCAATCCTAATATCTCGACCTGTTTCCACGTTCATCTTGTCAGTGACTCGACGGGTGAAACGCTGGTGGGCATGATGAAAGCGTCGACGGCGCAGTTTCGCAATGCCACCGCGCTGGAACATCTGCATACGCTGGTCCGGTCCGAAGCGCAGCTGACCCGGACGTTGGATGCAATCGAAAGCAAGCCCGGCGTCGTGCTCTACACGCTGGTCGATCCGGCGAAACGCAAGACGCTGGAGACGTTCTGCGCGGAAAGACATATTCCGACCGTATCGATTCTCGATCCGACCCTGTCCATGCTGGGGCGTTATCTGGGCGTGTCGGTGACGTCCGAAGTGGGCGCGCAGCGGACGCTGGACGATGCCTATTACCGCCGGATCGGCGCACTCGATTTTGCCATGGCGCATGATGACGGACAACAGATGGACGGTCTGATTGACGCGGATCTGATCCTGCTGGGCGTATCGCGAACATCGAAGACACCGACATCCATCTATCTGGCCAATCGTGGTTACAAGACAGGGAATATTCCGCTGGTTCCAACGGGGCCGGATGGCATTGTGCTGCCGCCGATTATCGACCGCCTGCCCAAGGATACAGGACCGCTCGTTGTCGGCTTGTTCGCCTCGCCCGACCGCATCGTGGAGATCCGTCAGAACCGACTCAAGGGTCTCTCTGCCACGGGTCGCTCTGGCTATACAGATGAAGAGCTCGTGCGCGATGAGCTACGCTCTGCCAAACGACTGTTTTCGCGCCGAGGCTTTCCCGTCATTGATGTCTCACGGCGTTCGATCGAGGAAACGGCAGCGCAGATCATCAATCTTTACAAGATGCACCGCCCAGACGCGGCCATGCGGAGAAAAATGTGAGCGCGTCGCCCCAGTCAGGACCCTCATACCCGTCTGCGCCTCTGATCCTGGCATCAGGATCTGCCATCCGGCGCGACATTATGAGCGGAGCCGGGCTCGATTTCGAAGTCATCGTCAAACCGGTCGATGAAGCGGCGATCAAGACGGCCATGCTGAGCGAGGGCGCCCGACCCCGGGAGATCGCAGATGCACTGGCCGAAGCCAAGGCGTTGCGTGTATCGCGGGCGCTGATGATGGAAGGCCGGTCTGGGCTGGTGATCGGCGCGGATCAGGTCATGGTAATGGATGACGTTCTGTTCGACAAACCCGTTTCGGTCGAGGCGGCGCGAGACCGGTTAAAGGCGATGCGAGGCGAGCGGCATGAGCTGGTCGGGAGCGTCGTCGTCGCGCGTGACGGTACGCCGGTCTGGCGTCATGTGTCGGAAACGCGCCTGTGGATGCGGGACTTTTCTGATGCTTTCCTGGAAGATTATCTGTCCCGTGAAGGGGATCTGGTGACGAAAAGTGTCGGGGCTTACCGGTTCGAAGGCCCCGGAGCGCAGCTATTTACCAAAGTCGAAGGCGATTTCTTTTCGATTCTGGGCCTCAGCCTTCTACCGTTGCTGCAATATTTGCGCGATTGCGGAGCGGTTGCGACGTGAGCGAGACCTCGATCCCGATTGCAAAGCTGGCTGGCGTTTGCGGTTGGCCGATCCATCACTCGCTGTCGCCGGTTCTGCATAATTACTGGCTGCGACAGGCCGGAATCCGCGGCGCATATGTGCCGTTCATGGTCAAGCCGTGGGACGCGATCCGTGCCTTTCGGTCGCTCAAACAGACAACGATCAGCGGGGTCAATGTAACCTTGCCGCTCAAGACGAGTGCGTTTCGCGCGGCCGATGAAGCGACGGCGGACGCGCACCGGATTGGTGTCGCCAACTGCCTCTTCATGCGTGATGGCAAGCTGATCGCCCATAATACGGATATGGAGGGCTTTATCAGCCCGCTTTTGCAACGGCGTGGCCAAGCTTGGCTGCGTCAGCGGACCGCACTGGTGATCGGGGCGGGCGGCGCGGCGCGCGCCGTGATCGGGGCACTGATCGCTGAAGGTGTGCCCGAGATCATTATCGTCAACCGCACGGACGAAACCGCCGATGATCTGGTGACGCAGGCGGGACTACCCTCCTTCTATTCCCTACCCTGGGCGCAGCGCAGTCTGGCAACCCATCGGGCCGGACTGATTATCAATGCCAGTGCGGCAGGGATGAGCGGTTATCCGGCGCTGGATATCGATCTGTCGCGCGCGCCGGAGACGGGTCTGGTCTATGACCTGATTTATACGCCGGAACGCACGCCGCTGATCGCGCAGGCTGAAGCGCAGGGCTTGGAGACGATCGGCGGCCTATCCATGCTGATCGGGCAGGCGCGCCCTTCCTTTCGGCTGTTCTACGGGGTCGAGGCGCCTGCATCCGATCCATCGGATCTCTTACGTCAGGCGCTGATGACGGGCCAGCGATGAGCGCGTCAGGGCAAGCTCCGATCGTGATCGGCCTGACGGGATCGATCGGCATGGGGAAGTCGACCATGGCAGCCTTGTTTGCGAGCCGGGGAGTTCCTGTTTTTGACGCCGATGCTGCCGTGCACCGCCTTTATGCACCCGGCGGACGGGCTGTTCCGCTGATACGGGCGGTGTTTCCGGATGCGATCAGCGCGGATGGAGCGGTCGACCGGTCTGTTCTCGGCCATCACATGCGCGCGGACCCGTTGAATCTGGATGTCCTGACCAGCTTCGTTCATCCATGGGTGGGCGAGATGCGCGCCGCTTTCATGCAGCAAGCGATTGATGACGGAGCGGAAGCGGTTCTGTTCGACATTCCGCTTCTGTTCGAAACGGGCGGTGAGGCGGAGGTCGACGTAACGATCGTTGTGACGGCACCTGCGGACGTGCAGCGCGCGCGGGTCATGGCGCGCCCCGGTATGAGCGACGCTCTGTTCGATAGCCTGCTGGCTCGCCAGATGCCGGATGCAGAGAAAAAGGCCCGGGCCGACTATATCATATCGACTGCAGACGGCATTGAGGCGGCGCGTCAGAGAGTCGATCACGTTCTGGCCGCTATTCTGGCGGGCGCGGAATCCACAGAAGACGCGCATTAGCCCCTGCCCTCGCCGGACAAATCGGCCTAGACTTTCATCATGGCGGGCTTGCGCGAAATCGTCTTCGATACGGAAACGACCGGCTTTGACAGTCAGGGTGCGGACCGGATCACGGAGCTGGGCTGTATCGAACTGATCGACTGGCTGCCCACGGGCGAGCAGTTTCACGCCTTTATTGACCCGGAGCGGGACGTTCCTGCTAAAGTCGTGGAGATTACCGGCCTGACCACGGAATTTCTCCGCGGAAAGCCGAAATTTGCCGAGCGAGCCGATGCCTTTCTCGATTTTATCGGCGATGCGCCGCTGGTCGCGCATAATGCCAAATTCGATATGGGCTTTATTAATGCGGAGCTGCGGCGCGCACGCCGACCCGAAATTCCGGAACATCGCTTCATCGATACGCTGGCTATGGCCAATGAGAAGTTTCCAGGCAGCCCGGCCTCGCTCGATGCGCTCTGCAAGCGTTTCGACATCAGCTTGTCGGCGCGTGACAAGCATGGGGCCATTATCGACTCGGAATTGCTGGCGCGCGTCTATCTTGAACTGCGCGGCGGACGTGAGCGTTCGCTGGCCTTCGAACCAGACCGCGCCGGGGGCTCTGGTTCATCCGTGAAAGCCGCGCCTGCCCGGGCGCGACCTGCGCCTCTACCGAGCCTTCTGACGGATGTGGAACGCGCGGCGCATGCGGCCTTCCTGGCCGACATGGGCGGGTCGGCCCTTTGGGAGCGGGTTCATCGTCGGATGGAAGGGCGCCGCGCCGAAGGCGAGCGTTAACCGCCCATCAGCCCCATGCGTTGCAGCAAGGCCTGAAGGTGGTCTAAGTCATTGTATTTTAATCTTATTTCCCCTCTCTTTCCCGACTGACGAATGTCGGCGGGGAAGCCGGTTTCGTCTTGGATCCGTTGTTCCAGCGCGATAATGTCGGCAGGTTTCTCACGCGTTTTCCGGGCGGGGAGTTTCGGACTCTTATCCCCCTGCGCCCAGCGTTCGGCGTCCCGGACAGTCAATGCCTTCTCGACGATGGCTTCGGCCAGCGCGTCCGGATCATCGGCGGCCAGCAGGGCGCGCGCATGACCCGCCGTAATTGCGCCTGTCATCAGCAGATCACGTCCGCGCGGTGTCAATCCGGTCAAACGGACCGTATTGGCGACATGAACCCGGCTTTTTCCGATTGTTGTCGCGATTTCCGCTTGGGTGCGGCCAAATTCGGTGATTAGCCTTTCATAGGCGAGTGCTTCTTCGAGCGGATTCAGATCGGCGCGCTGGACGTTTTCGATCACGCCGATTTCCAGAACATCGCGATCGGAGAGGTCGCGAACCATGACGGGTATCGATGTCAACCCGGCCCTGAGGGCCGCCTGCCAGCGCCGTTCGCCCGCTACGATCTGGAACTGTCCGTCATCGATCCCGCGAACGAGAATGGGCTGCAGAACACCCTTCTGCTGGATCGAGGCAATCAGATCGTCAAGCTTGTCGCGGGCAAAGACTTTTCGCGGCTGATCCGGATTTCTCTGCAGACGAGAAATGGCGACATGCAGAATATTAGGCTGTTCCAGCGGCGCGTCGCCCTTCCGTGTATCGACCAGGGTCTGAACAAGCTTGGCCTCCTCAGGTGTCCGGGCCAGAGGCGGCGCGGAATCTGGGCTAGACGCGGATTTCGTTTCCAGCGGCGCGTCGTCTTCTGCGACCGGAACAGCGGCTTCGTTCAACCCGCTATCGCTCATTAGCGCCGACAGGCCACGTCCGAGACCTCTGTCTTTTTTGCGTCCAGCCATGGTTCAAGCTCCTGATATCATTTTACTTCTTGCGCTGAGCATGTTTGCGCAGGATTTCACGGGCCAGCCGGCGATAGGCTTTGGCGCCCTGGCTGGCGGAGTCGTAGGTCGTCACGGGCTCGGCAAAGCTGGGCGCTTCGGCAATCCGCACATTGCGGGGAATCACGGTCTCGAACACAGCACGTCCAAGATGACGGCGAACATCGTCGGCGACCTGAGCCGAGAGGCGGTTACGCTTGTCATACATGGTCAACACCACGCCATCGATGGCGAGTTTCGGATTGATCCCGGCCTTCGCCATTTCGACGGTTTTCAGTAATTGCGACAGACCTTCGAGGGCGAAAAACTCGCATTGCAGCGGCACGATGATGGAGCGCGCGGCAGTCAGGGCGTTGAGTGTCAGCAGGTTGAGCGAGGGCGGACAGTCGATCAGCACATAGTCGAAACCTGCCGTCGCGGCCTCCATGGCATCGCTCAGCCGCCGCGTCCGACCGTCAGCCGTTCCGATTTCAAGCTCAGCCGCCGCCAGATCGGGGTGACTGGGCAGAATATACAGCCCACGAACCCGCGTCGGGCGCACAGCATCGTCGATCGACAAGCCGTCCGTCAGCACATGATAGGTTGACTGCTCACGATCATCCCGCCGCACGCCCAAGCCGGTCGAAGCATTACCTTGCGGGTCCATATCGATGAGCAGAACGCGTTGTTCATGCTCGGCCAGCGCGGCCGCAAGGTTGATGGCCGTCGTCGTCTTTCCGACCCCGCCCTTCTGGTTGACCACGGCCATAGTTCGTTTGGGTATCACGTCAATATCCCTGGATGCCGCTCAGCAACGCATCACGTCGCTGAAAATTCGCTATTTCGGCGTCTATGCCGCCATTTCGTGACGCAAGTCCATCAGGTGACCTGAGTTTCGCACAGAATATGCGCGGCCTGAGACTGTTTCACGTGAAACAATCAGCGCGGCTTAAGCTCATTGATGAGAAGAATCTGGCCGCCGCCCTCCGTCATGCTGGGCTGCAATTTCGTGTCGAATGACCAGTCCAGCTGCGCATCCTTGATTTCGTGCGCAACATTTGCGCCTTTCAGCAGCAAAATGCGCCCATCCGGGCCAAGATGATGCATGGCCAGAGGTAAGATGCGGCCAAGTGGCGCGAAAGCCCGTGCAGTGATCAGATCGGCTTGCAAGGATGGAAGGGCTTCGATCCGGGCGGCATGGATCGTGGCGGGAAGCGCTGTTTCACGTGAAACACTCTTCAGAAAACTGGCTTTTTTGCCGACCGATTCGATCATATGAATATGGCGATCGGCATTCTGGTGTTTCGCGTCGATCGCAAGGGCAAGAGCCGGAAAGCCTGCGCCTGAACCGAAATCGACGATGGTACGGTCCCGTTCTGTTACCAAAGGCAGGATTTGAGCAGAGTCCAACGCATGGCGATTCCAGAAATGATCCAGAGAGTCCGGCGCGACCAGATTGATTCGCGCATTCCACTTGCGCAACAATTGCTCCCAGCGCTGATAATCCGCCAGGCTGGCTGGATGGATCGGCGCCCTGTTGGCGAAAGATGTTGCGTTCGTCATGGTCAGGCGGCGGGGCGTTTGCGCATATGCGCCAGAACAGCCATCAACGCGCCGGGCGTGACCCCTTCCAGGCGTGCGGCCTGGCCCAAGGTTGCGGGGCGTGCTGTTTCGAGCTTTTCCCGGACTTCATTGGAGAGGCTGCCAATCTGCGCATAGTCCAGCGTATCGGGAAGCCTCAGCCCTTCATCACGGCGGAACGCATCGATGTCGCGCTGCTGGCGTTCCAGATATCCGGCGTAGGTCGCATGGATTTCGGCAAAGTCCTGTGCCCGGGGCGAAAGCGACTGGAGTTCCGGGAAGACAGGCAGAAGATCGGCCATGGAGATGTCGGGATAGGCCAGAAGATCCTGAACGCTCCGGGCCTGACCGTCCTGATTGATCGTAAAGCCAGCTTCCTTAAGAGCATTCGGCGTTCGGGTGAGGGAGGCAATGAGCGTTTTCGTCACGTCGAATTCTGATTGTTTCACGTGAAACATGTCAGCGCGATCGTTTGAGGTGAAGCCCAGATCGATCGCCAGCGGCGTCAGTCGCATATCGGCATTGTCGGCCCGAAGATGCAGTCGATATTCGGCGCGACTGGTAAACATGCGGTAGGGTTCACTGACGCCTTTGGTGATGAGATCGTCAATCATGACGCCGATATAGGCCTGGCTCCGGTCCAGAATGAAGGGCTCGCGTCCTTGCGACGCCAGAGCCGCATTCGCGCCCGCCATCAGGCCCTGCGCAGCCGCTTCCTCATAGCCGGTCGTTCCGTTGATCTGGCCCGCCAGATAAAGCCCGGGCAGGGCGCGCGTCTCTAGCGTGGCGCGCAGCTCTCGCGGATCGACATAATCATATTCGATCGCATAGCCGTAGCGTTTGACGTCGACCTGTTCGAGGCCACGTATGGTTCGCAGAAAGGCGTCCTGCACATCGATCGGCAAAGAGGAGCTGATCCCGTTCGGATATACCGTGTCGCCATCCGGATGGCCCGGCAGACCTTCGGGTTCGAGGAAAATCTGGTGTCGGTCACGGTCTGCAAACCGGACCACCTTATCTTCGATAGCGGGACAATATCGCGGCCCGCGCCCTGAGATAGAACCGCTATAAATTGCTGATTTCGTTATGTTATCAGCGATTACAGCGTGGGTATCAGCATTGGTATGCGTGATCGCACAGGCAATCTGCGGCACAGTTATGCGGTCGGTCAGAAAGCTGAACGGAACAGGGACCGCGTCGGCCTGTTGCAGCTCGAGTGCGCCCCAATCGATTGACGCCTTGGACAGACGCGCCGGCGTGCCGGTCTTCAAGCGTCCCATGGACAGGCCCATCGCATAGAGGCGCGCCGACAGGCTGTCCGCGGGGGGTTCGCCCCAGCGTCCAGCCGGCGTTCGCTCGTCCCCAATGTGGATCACGCCCTTGAGAAACGTCCCGGTTGTCAGAACGACCCGGTCGGCCAGAAACTCCCGGCCGTCCTCCGTCACGATGCCGGACAATCGTCCGGTGTCAACGATCAGATCGCGCACTGCGCCTTCAACAATATCGAGTTGCGCCTGCGCGGCCATTTCGGCCTGCATCGCATTGCGGTAGAGCCAGCGGTCGCTTTGCGTGCGCGGGCCGCGAACGGCGGGGCCTTTAGACCGGTTCAGCAGGCGGAACTGGATACCGGACGCATCCGCGACCCGGCCCATTACACCGCCCAGCGCGTCGATCTCGCGCACCAGATGGCCTTTGCCGAGCCCACCAATCGCCGGATTGCAGCTCATTTCTCCGATCGTGGCCGCCTTATGCGTCAACAGCAGCGTGTTCGCACCCAGACGCGCAGCCGCGCTGGCTGCATCACAGCCCGCATGTCCGCCTCCGATAACGATGACATCGTAAGATTTCATGCGGCGGCCTATAAGGCAGAGGGGCGTCGTCGTCACCTGTCACGCTGCAGCATGGCTCAGGCGCGCTATTTGCCGACGCAGAACTGGCTGAAGATCCGGTCGAACACCTCTTCGATGTCGGCGCGCCCGGCCAATTCGTCAATGGCGCGCAGGGCGGCGCGGATGTCCTCGCTGACCAGTTCGGGTGCGACCCCGAGATGGGTCCGAGCCGATTGCGTGGCCGTCAGCGCGCGTCTGGCGCAATCGACATGGCGCGCCCGTGTCAGGCTGGCGGATTCGGTTCCGGTAAAGCGGGTGGAGACGATCATCGTCAGTCGGTCCATGAGATCGTCCAACCCATTTCCTGTTAACGCATTGATTTCATTTTTTTTTACAGGCCCTTCGACGTTCTTCAGCACAATGTCACCATCCTGCAGGTGTGTGTCGATAGCCGGTTCGCGTTGCAGCAGGATGCGCAAATGCGCCTGTTCGGCGCGCGCGCGCGCGCGCCGAACGCCTTCGGCCTCGATTGCGTCCGTCGTGTCGCGCAGACCGGCCGTGTCCGAGAATGTGACGGGCAGCCCGGCGATGACCATATGCGCCTCGACAATATCGCGGGTCGTTCCGGCGTGTGGTGAGGTAATGGCGACATCGCGCCCGACGATCTGATTGAGCAGGGTCGATTTTCCGGCATTGGGCGCGCCGATAATGGCGATCTCGATCCCGGTTCTGACGGCGCGTCCGCGATCCGCCTGTATCAGAGCGGCTTCCATACCGACGATCACGCGGTCCAGATGAGGGCGAGCGGCGTGCGAGAGCGCGTCCGGAACGTCACCCTCATCGGCAAAATCGATCTCGCCTTCAACCTGGGCCAGCGCGTCAAGCAAGCCGCTTCGCCAGTCTTCATAGAGACCTTTCAGCCGGCCATCCATCTGCCGTAGCGCCTGCCGGCGTTGGCCATCCGTCTGCGCGTCGATCAGGTCGATCAGCCCTTCGGCTTCGGTCATATCCATGCGGCCATTTTCGACCGCGCGCCGGGTAAACTCTCCGGGACGGGCCTGCCGCAGACCGTGCTGCAGTAGAGCGGTGGAGACGGCTTCGATCACGGCCTGCGATCCGTGACATTGCAGCTCGACGACGGTTTCCCCCGTAAAGCTGTGCGGCGCGGGAAACAGCAGCACGAGCGCCTCATCGATACGTTCGCCCTTATGGCGCAATGTACGCAGGACCGCTTTTCGCGCGGCCAGGGGACGATCGTCGGTCAGTGACGCCGCAACGGACCGGGCTTGCGGCCCGGACAGCCGCATGACGGCGACACCGGCACGGCCCGATGCGGTCGAGAGAGCGAAAATCGTATCGCCCGGTCCGTCAGCAATCTGTGTTTTGACAGTCATGGCGACACTCTTATAGGCGACGGTGATGACTGCCTATATGCGATCTCTGTCCCTGTCGGGCGTAGCCTTCCTGTCAGCCTGTCTGCCAGTCTTTCTGACGGGTTGTTCCAGCGCGGGTCCGACGCCGCCCAACGCCTTTCCCGCCGGGGAGCCCCTGCCGCCGATCCGCACTGTGTTTGAGTGCCTGCCGAAAGAAGCGGCGCTGGTGGCCGCGCATCGGGGCACGGACAGCTCCCTGAGACTGCCGGAAAATTCGATCAGCGCCCTGGAGGCGATGATCGCGGCGGGCGTCCTGATGGCGGAGATCGATATTGCCGCCATTCGCGACGGGACGCCGATCATCTTCCATGACGGTGTGTGGGACGATCACGTCTCATCGACGGGACCGGTCGTGGCGACGGAGCCGGATGCCTTTGCACGGCTCCGACTGAAAGACATGAAGGGTGTGATTACGGCAGAACCGGTTCCGACTCTGGCCGACATGCTCGATCGAGCCAAAGACCGCATCTATCTGGAGGTGGATTTCAAAAGCTCTGCTGACATGGCGACCGTGGTGCAGATGATCCGCGATCGCGACATGACCGATCAGGTGATCCTGATTGCGACGACGGATGATGAAGCGGAGGCATTGCGCCCCTTTGCCGGTGAATTTCTACTGTCGCTGCCGCGCGCGCGCAAACGGATCACGGCCAATGCCCGACAAGGGGTCTGGATCGGCGGACGCTGGCGTGACGGTGACGATAAAGCGGTCGCAGCCCGTCATTATGTGTTCGGCGCGCAATGGCAGAAAAATGCCGCAGAGCTGCCCAAAGCCGCACGGGCGCTGGACCTGCTCGTCACCGATCAGCCTCTGCGTTATGACCCCGTCGTCGGGATGAGAGGCAAAGGCGCGGCCTTCCGCGCTTGTCTGAGTGCGGACGAAGATGAGCGCGGATAAATGCGCATCGCCGAGCGCTGACGATTCATGTCTTCAGACGCACTTATTCAGGCGTTTTGGCCATGTGGACGACGCGCTGCGGGAAGGGAATTTCCACGCCTGCATCATCCAGCGCTGATTTGATCGCGACCCGCAAATCGGTCATGCGCTGTAGCCATTGATCGCCGGGCAGCCAGCAACGGCAGGACAGGTTGATCGCACTGTCGCCAAAGCCCATCACATAGACTTCCGGCGGCGTCGGCGCGCCGGTCCCGCTTTCATCGAAAGGTATCACGCCTGGATGGGCGCCGATCAGGTCAAGCAGAAGCTGACGCGCCGCCTTCAGATCCGTGTCATAGCCGACCCCGATGTCGACGATGGCCTTGCGATTCACATGGCGACCGAAATTCTGCACGCGATTGCCCCAGACCAGGCTGTTTGGCAGATAGACGGCGACATTCTCGACATTGCGGATGGTGGAGGTGAAAAGCCCGATTTCCTCGACCGTACCCAGCGTGCTTTGCCCGATATCGACAAAATCGCCGACCTTGAGCGGCCTCAGGATCAGCAGCATGACCCCGGCGGCGATATTGGACAACGTGTCGCGCAGCGCCAGACCGATCGCCAGACCCGCGGCACCGAAGACGGCGACGAGGGCGGCTGGCGGCACGCCGAGCTTGATCAGCACGGCATAGAGCGTCATCGCCAGAATCACATAGAAGACCAGACTGGCCAGAACCGGTCGAAGGGTCGCATCGAGATGGCTGCCCCCAAAGCGCGAGCGGCGCATGCGCTTTGACAGGCTGCGCCCAACAATCAGGCCGAGCACGAAGATCAGTGCTGCAGCCAGTATGTTGCCGCCTATGCTTAGCAGAAAGGGGAACTGCTCCTGCGCCTGGGCCCAGTAATCGGCAATGACGTCCATGAGGGGGGTAATCCTTGTAGAAAATCAGGCGGCGCGGCGTCGCGCTGCAAAATTGGCGAGGCCGAACAGGAGCCGTTCGGTCAGGGCTTCCGCCGGTGCGCCCGTGCTTTTCAGCTGGCGTTCGACGGTCTGACACTGGCTCAGCGCTGAGCGCAGAGCCCGACTGTTCCAGCGGTTCAGCGTGGCGACGAACGCATCTTCCTGCATGCGGAATATGGGCGGGCGAAGCGCGCGCGTGGCAGCCAGGGCGCTATCGCCCGTCTCCATTCGACTCGCCGCCTCGCACAGACGCAGGAGATGGCGCTGCAGAGCGAAGTGGATCGCGATTGGACTGGTCTTGGCCTCGACCGCGCGTCGGAAGCGCGCATCCAGGCTGTCGATGCGGCCTGAAAATGCGTCCTGAATGATCGGATCGATAGCGGAGCCCTGCGCGCCCGCGGCGAGTGTGCGCACATCGTCGGGTGTGACAGTCGCATCCGGGACGCGGCCATAGCCCTTATAGAGCGCCATCTTCTCGACCTCGGCCGCTGCCAGCGCGTGATCGCCTTCCAGTAGCGGAACCCACAGATCGAGCGCATTGGGCATGACGGCGATACCGATCTCCTGCAGCTGGTCGCGCACCTGATCACGCCGCGCGCGGGTCCCCAGCGGATAACAGCCCAGCGCGGCCAGATGTTTCGCCGCTTCGGCGGCCTTGCGGATCGCAGACCGTGTCGACAGATCTCCCGCCTCGATGACCAGCTTGGCTTCGACGCGGGACGGATCGGCATCGATCTGTTTGATGATCTTGCCGATCGCCGCGCCGGAACGCTCATGATCCAGTCGCAAACGGACGAGCCGCGTCCCGCCCAACAGGCTCATCGCGCTCATCTCATCCATCAGGCGGGCCGGATCGGTGATCAGGTCATCGGAAGTCAGCACGGTCGCGCCGAAAGCCGGATCGACATCCGGCGCCAGGGTCTGAATCAGGGCCGCGGCCCGGGCCTTGACCAGTCCGCGGTCCGGCCCGAACAGCAGCGCGCCGACGAGATCGTGTGGCGGTTCGGTCAAAAACCGGTTCTGGCGTGCGCCCGTTACCTTCATCGCACAGTCTCTGAGGAAACCTCTGTGGGAATGGGCCCGGGCATGGCGGCGTCAGGGGGCAGAATTATCGGCGAAATAGAGCGCCAGATCGACCAGTAGCTTGTCCGCGACATCGCGGGCCACACGTTCGCGGGCGGCATTATCTGTTGCATTCAGGCGGTACGGGTCATCATCGGCGGCGAAGGTCGTCGCGCTATTGACCGTTCCTGACGCCAGGATTTCGGTCTTGTCCGCTTCCGTCAACTTCCAATAGGCATAGAGGTTGCTGTCGAAGCGGCTGGCCCGGTCAAGCCCGGTCAGACCGAGCGGGATGCGGGTCGAGCTGGGCCGGACCGTCAGTATGTAGCTGGCTTGGGTGCTGGTCCCGACCCGGTCGCGCAATCGTTGCCGGATCTGAAACCCGGCCTGACGATCGATCTCGTCATCGCCTTCTTCGACCACCAGTCGAATATCGTTGAAGCTTGTCTGTCCTGCCGATGTGGCATGGACCGGCTTGAAGCCACAGCCGCTCAGAAGCAGGGCGGCGGTCATCGCCAGGAGAGTGAGAATAGTGCGGATCATGATGCCACTATATTCACGATCCGGCCCGGAACGACAATGATCTTTCGTACCGTCTGACCGTCGATTATCTTGGCGACATTCGGCTCGGACAGGGCACACGCTTCGATCTCGGCTTTCGGCATGTCCATGGCGACCGTAATCTCCGCCCGCCGCTTGCCATTGACCTGAACAGGCAGGGTCACGCTATCCTCGACCAGCATGGCCGGATCGACCTGCGGCCAAGGGGCCGTGGCGCACAGCCCGTCCCCGCCGAGCCCGGCCCAGCATTCCTCAGCCAGGTGCGGCATGAAGGGCGCGATCGACCGGATCAGAATGCCGAGCGCTTCCATTCGTACCGCGTCCTGCGCCTTATATTTGGACAGGGCATTGGTGAGTTCGTAGATTTGAGCGACCGACGTGTTGAAGCGGAAGGCCTCGATCCCCGCAGTGATCTTCTCCAGCGCCTTATGCGCCGCACGGCGCAAGGTCAGCGCGCCGCCCGTCGCGTCCGGATCGGCGGCCATGGGCGAATGGTCGGGCACATCGGTCGTTTCCACGATGCGCCAGACTTTCTTCTGAAAGTTCCAGGCCCCACGCACCCCGTCTTCGCTCCATTCCACGTCACGCTCGGGCGGGGAATCAGACAGAACGAACCAGCGCGCCACATCCGCGCCATAGGTTTCGATGATATCGTTCGGGTCGACCGTGTTCTTCTTCGACTTGGACATCTTGATGACGTCGCCCCGGGTCACGACCTTCTTCGTGTCCATGCGGATCAGCATATTGCCGTCTTCAATGACCTCCGCGGGCACGACATATTCACCGTCTTCGTCCGTATAGACGGCGTGCGTGACCATGCCTTGCGTGAACAGGCCCGCAAACGGCTCTCCGCTTGGCAGGTCGAGCAGACCGCAATCGCGCAGGCCCCGCGTGAAGAAACGCGAATAGAGCAGGTGCAGCACGGCATGTTCCACCCCGCCGACATATTGGTCCACGGGCAGCCAGGCGCTCGCCGCCGCCTTGTCGAAGGGCTGGCCGTCCTTCCCGGCGAATTTGGCGAAATACCAGGACGAGTCGCCGAACGTGTCGAGCGTGTCGGTCTCCCGTTCTGCGTCCGCGCCGCATTTCGGGCAGCTGACATGTTTGAATGTCGGGTGACGATCGAGCGGGTTGCCCGGACTGTCGAACTCGATGTCATAGGGGAGCTCGACCGGCAGCTGATCTTCCGGCACGGGTACGGCGCCGCATTCTGGGCAGTGAATGACCGGGATCGGACACCCCCAATAGCGCTGACGGCTCACACCCCAGTCACGCAGGCGGTATTGCGTCGTGCCTTCACCGAGGCCCATCTCGTCGATCTTGGCGATGGCCGCTGCAATCGCCTCGTCCTTTGACAGGCCGTTCAGGAAGTCTGAATTGTAAAGCGTACCTTCGCCGACATAGGCGTCGTCTTCGATGGTAAAGTCTTTCGCATCCTCGCCGTCTGGCAGGATGACGGGTGTGACGGGCAGACCATATTTGCGGGCAAAGTCCAGATCGCGCTGGTCATGCGCAGGTTGTCCGAACACAGCGCCCGTGCCGTATCTCATCAGCACGAAGTTCGCGATCCAGACGGGAAGTGTTTCGTCGGTGAAGGGGTGTTGCACGCGCAGGCCTGTGTCGAAGCCCAGCTTGGGCGCTTTGGCGATGTCCTCTTCCGACGTGCCGATCTTGGCGCACTCGGTGCGAAAATCTTGTAAATCAGGGTTCGTTCGCGCCAGTTTTTTAGCAATTGGATGATCAGGTGAGAGAGCAAGAAATGAAGCGCCGAAAAGGGTGTCGGGTCGAGTCGTATAAATTTCGATACCATCCCGGCACACTTCGAAAGAAATTAACTGAGCAGTGCTTACCAAAGGGGTTGGTTCAGGATCAGTTTCACTCCACTCGAACCGCATCGACAGCCCTTCCGACTTGCCGATCCAGTTTCGCTGCATCAGCCGGACCTTGTCCGGCCAGCGGTCGAGCGTGTCCAAACCGCCCAGCAATTCCTCCGAATATTCCGTGATCTTGTAGAACCACTGTTCCATGTCGCGCTGTTCGACCGTTGCGCCGGAACGCCAGCCCTTGCCGTCGATCACCTGCTCATTGGCGAGGACCGTCATGTCGACCGGGTCCCAGTTCACCTTGGCGGTCTTGGAATAGACGAGGCCCCGTTCCCAGAACTTCAGAAAGATACGCTGCTGCTCGGTATAATAGTCCACATCGCAGGTCGCGAATTCACGCGACCAGTCGAGTGCGAAGCCGAGCCGTTTCATTGGCGCGCGCATCTGTTCGATGTTGGCGTAGGTCCAGTCCTTGGGATGGCCGCCCGTCTCGATCGCGGCATTTTCCGCCGGCATGCCGAACGCGTCCCAGCCCATCGGGTGCAGCACCTCGAAGCCCTGCGCCCGTTTGTAGCGCGCCACCACATCGCCCATGGCGTAATTGCGGACATGACCCATATGGATGCGCCCGGACGGGTAGGGGAACATTTCGAGCGCGTAGAATTTCGGTTTCAGACTGGCATTATCCGCCGTGAAGACGTCGTCCGCTTCCCAGCGGGCCTGCCATTTCGGTTCTGTCGCAGATGGATTGTAAGCCGCCATAATGGCCGCCCATAGCGAGGGTTGCGCGGCGGGTTAAGCGCTTTGTTGCCTGTTGGCTGCGTCCGGTGCAGGAAAAACCCGCCTGCCGGAGCAGACGGGTCTCTAAAGGGCGGAATGCGCCCGCGAATAAAGCTGGGGCAGGCGCTACAGATCGCCGATGGCGACATGCTCGATATCGGCCCAGTTGCCTTCGGCCTGATCGATATATTTATCGCGCTTTTTCAGCCATTTCTTCTGAATCTTCTTGTTCAGGTTCAGATAAAGGCGGTCATTGACGACTGTATAGGCGAGTGGATCCGCGTCGAACTTCTTGCCCTTGGCCACACCATAGGCACAGAAACCGCCATAGACGGGCACGAACCGGGCTGGGTCGGCATTGAACGTGTCCAGATTGGCCTGGCTGGCAAAGCGGTAGGTCGCCCCTTCGAACTGGGCGCTGTAAGTCGCCGCACCGACGACCGGTGCGTCGCCGGAGCGGTAGGAGACGACATCATAACCCTGAACCGCCAGGTTCGGCGCGTCCGCAGTCGATCCGGCGATGCTGACTTCGTCAATGGCAAAGGCTGGTGTGGTGAGGATTGCGCTGGTCGTCCCTAGAGCGATGGCGGTCGCAATGACCGTGGATTTCAGAAAATTATTCATGATGATCTCTTTTCAAGTCTTATGTGATGGCTCTCAACGAAGCCGTGCCACCCTATTATGGACCAATCGGTTCATAAGCAAAACACACATCGCTCTCGCCTCGTCACACGGCTGTGATCCAAGCGTGACGCCCATATTGTTCGGGTTCGACTTGCGGCAGCGAAAATGATAGCGACCGGATCGTGATCGACCCGCCTTCGTTCCGGGACCGGCCTGGGTCCATCCGCACGCACCATTTTCCATCCCCATTCGGAAACTGGACCGTCTCGGACGGGGATGCCCCGATCGATCTGGTCGGGGACGTCGTCAGCCTGTGGGAATCGAAAGGCTTCGTCGGAAACAGCTATGAGCGCATGGTCCCGCGCGGTCATCTCGATCTGATCTTCAATCTGGCCGGGCCGCAGGCGCTCTATCCGGACGGGTCGATGGATCATCCGCAGATCTTCACCCGCGCCTGGCTGTCCGGTCTGTTCGACCGCCCGATCCATGTCGGCCCGGCTTATCGCGCGGAGATTCACGGCACTCATCTGGTTGGCGTGTCGCTGACCCCGGTCGCCGCCAGACGATTATTCGGGCTCGACCCGCGGGAGCTGCGCAACACGGTCATCCCGGCTGACGATCTGTTCGGCGGGGCCGCGCAGTCGATCTGGCACCGGATCGGAGAGGCGAAGCAGACCGCGGCCCGTTTCGACATCATCTGCGGTTTTCTGCGCGGCTGTCGCATGCGGTCGATCCGGCCCATGCCGTTTTCCGCGCTCTGGGCGGTGGGCGCGACGATCGCAACCGGGGGACAGATCAGGGTCGGCGATCTGTGTGACGAGCTGTCGGTCAGTCGCAAACATCTGTCGACTCTGGTCGGCAACGCCACGGGAATGACACCGAAAGGTTTTTCGCGGTTGCAGCGTTTCCGTCGGGCCATGAGCGCGCTGGAGCATGCCAAGGGACTGGATTTTGCAGATGTGGCTCTGGATCTCGGTTTTTCCGACCAATCGCATTTCATTAACGACTTCAGAGCCTTCTCAGGCGAGTCGCCGCTTCGTTTCATCGCGGCCCGGTCCAGTGACGGGGAATCGATCCTGTTCGATTAGGCGGCGCGATCTGGCAATGACTGTACGGAAATGTGGGGCAGAAATGTGGGGCGGAAATGCGGCGCAGGTAACATTCTTCCAATCAAGCGGCCCAGCGCAGGCGTAGGGATCGCCGCGAAGACGCTATCAGGATCAAAGCTTCGGGACGGTCCCGAAGACCCTCTGGTGTCGGTCCATATGAGGGAGACTGTTTCATGGACACATCTACGCTTATCGCGGCCGCGGCTGCGACTGTCGGGGCCTTCATTCTGGGGGGTCTATGGTATTCACCCATATTGTTCGGCAAAACATGGCAACGCCTGTCGACTTATAATGAAACTTCGCCGCCCAATCCCGGTGTAGCTTATGGCGGCGCTTTCATCCTGCTTTTGCTGTCCGCCGTGATTTTCGGCGCGTTTCTGGGCCCGAACCCGTCCTTCGGTTTCGCCATGGGCGCAGCGCTGTCGGCAGGATTTGCCTGGGCGGCAGGCAGTTACTGGGTCAGCGACCTGTTCGAAGGTCGCCCCTTGCGCCTGTCGCTCATCAATGGTGGCTATATGATCGGCCTGTTCGCGATTTTCGGCCTGGCTTTCGGAACCATCGGTTAGGAGACAGATAATGACACGAATGATCAGGACAATCATGGCAAGCATTGGCGTGTCGGCCCTTGCCGCCTGCGCCACAGCCAACCCATCCTCGCCACCGGAAGTCCTTGCGACAACGGTAGACCAGACCCCTGTCATGGATGCGATGGCGTTTTTCGTCGGTTCCTGCTGGGACGGTGTTTTCAGCGATGGCCAGAGTACGGACCGGCACTGCCTGCGCGCAATGAATAAAGGCCATTTCGTCCGCGACCGCCATTTTGTCGATGGCGCGCGCGGCCCTTATGGCGGGGAGACTATCTTCAGCTGGGACGCGGAAGAGGGCCGGATCGTCTATATCTATTTCGATACCGCTGGCGGTAAGAGCGAAGGCACGCTCATTCCCGTCGATGACGGGTTCAAGGCACCGGACGAGGTCTACGAAATGGCCGATGGCCGCAGCATGACGATTGCCAGCGCCTGGGTCATCACCGGTCCCGACAGCTGGGAACAACGCACGCAGGATGTCAGCGGCGATGCGCCGAAAACGCTCTGGACAATTGCCTATGACCGCGCCCCGTTAGGCACAGTCGAAGGGCTGGACTGACCAGAAAAAAGCGCCCCCGCAGGGGCGCTTTCGCTATTCTATGATGTTGCAGGAACTAGCTGGCGTCGTCGGCCAGCTTCTGCAGCAGATAGACATGCTGCAGGGCCAGACGTTTGGCTGTTTCCTTTAGATTGGCCGCGGCTGAGTGACCGCCGTCGATATTCTCATAGTAATGGAAATCGTGACCCTGGTCCTGCATGCGCATGGCGAATTTGCGGGCATGCCCTGGATGAACGCGGTCATCCTTGGTCGAGGTGATCAGGAAAACTTCCGGGTAGTCCTCATCCTCGCGGATATTATGATAGGGGCTGATCTGGCGCAGGAAGGCCCCTTCGACCGCATCATCCGGATTGCCATATTCGCCCATCCAGGATGCGCCCGCCAGCAGCTTGTGGAAGCGCTGCATATCGAGCAGAGGCACGGCGATGATGGCGGCGTTGAATAGATCCGGACGCTGGGTTGTCATCACGCCCGTCAGCAGCCCGCCGTTGGACCCGCCTTCGATGCCGAGGTGATCCGGGCTGGTAACACCGGTTTCGATCAGATCTTCGGCCACCGCGATGAAGTCGTCATAGATACGCTGACGCTCGGTTTTCAGGCCGGCCTGGTGCCAGTTCGGACCATATTCGCCGCCGCCCCGGATGTTGGCGAGCACATAGACGCCGCCATTTTCCAGCCACAGCTTGCCGCGCGTGGCGGAATAGCTTGGATTCAGTGAAATCTCGAACCCGCCATAACCATAAAGCAGGGTCGGATTCTCACCATTCATCGCCGTGTCTTTCGACCGGACAATGAAATAGGGCACTTGGGTGCCGTCGGCTGATGTCGCGAATTTCTGCTCGCTGACCATGTTCGATGCATCGAACCAGTCCGGCAGGGATTTGGCCGCGACCGGCGTCAGCGCGTCGGCGGATGTGTCGATCGTGTAGAGCGTATCCGGGGTCAGGAAGTCCTCGGCCGACAGGAAAGCGATGCTTTCCTTCGGATTGGTTGCCCCCACGCCTGCCGCACCGTTTTCCGGCAAGGCGATCGGTTCCGACGTCCAGGTTTCGCCGTCCCAGTCAAATGCCAGAACGGAGCCTTTGACGTCGGTCGTCTTGGCCAGCAGGACCTTGTCCTTGGTCACGCCATAACCGCCGAGCGAGCTTTTCGCGTCCGGGCTGTAAACCAGATTCAGATCCGCGATCTCGCCATCATCCATGAAGTCGTCAATGGCGAAGCTGACCAGGTCGCCGGAGTTGAAGCCGCGCCAGTCCTCATTGAGGCTCAGCATGACCTGGCCCTTGAATTCGGCGCCGAGATTGCTCTTACTGGGGATCGGGAACGGGACGGCATCGCCGACCGTGCCGTCGGCATTGCGGGGGAACCAGAAATAATTGGTGTCGTAAAAGGTCTCGCTCTGGCTGACGACGATTTCGCGCCGACCATCGGACAGCTCGAATACACCGGGCCAGTAGCCGACATCGGTCTGGTTGCCGCGTCCGATTTCGACCGACTCGGCCAGTGGCGTGCCGCGCGTCCAGATCCGGGCCGTGCTGGGATAACCACTATCCGTCATCGTGCCTTCGCCGAAATCGACGGCGACCACCATGGTGTTCTCATCGACCCAGTCCATCGTGCCCTTGGATTCCGGTGTTACGAACCCGTCGACGACAAACTCCCCCGTTTCCGTGTTGAATTCACGGCGGACGACGGCGTCCTTGCCGCCATCGGACAGGTTGATGATGCAGAGCGTGTAGTCGGGCGACAGGCAGTTATTGCCCTTATAGACCCAGTTCTTGTCTTCGGCCTCGGCGAGCGCGTCAAAGTCGAGCACCGTTTCCCACGCCGTATTGCCGGACAGATAGCTGTCCATCGTCGTCTTGCGCCAGACACCGCGGACATTGGTTTCGTCCTGCCAGAAATTATGCGCCGCACCGCCACGATAGGACACGTAAGGAATCCGGTCCTTGCTCTGCAGAATGGAGAGCGCGTCATTATAGAGCGTCTCGTAACGCGGATCGGCCATCAGTTCGTTCAGCGTCACCTCGTTCCAGGCCTTGACCTGATCCAGCGCTGCTTCGCCTTCGACCTCTTCGAGCCAAAGGTGATCCGCATCGCGCTGACCGTCTGTTTCGTAAGCAACAGGCACATAGGTTGCGGCGTCGGTCGACGGCGTTTCAGGCGATGACATATCGGACGTCGCCATATCCGTTGCGGCAGTATCAGTCGTTTCGGTCACGCTTGCCTCGTCAGCATTGGAACAGGCCGCGAGCACGAGGGCCATGGCGGTCGCCGTCAGAAAATTTCGGGTCGTGTTACGGGGGCTCATTGAAAGTCTCCTTTTGGGCGGCCCGTCAGGTCTTATACGCGTTACGGGCCTGTGTGGGGCCGTCTTCTAAGGGGTTGGGTCACTTTGGCAAGCAGAAGCGGGCCGACGGACCGGGCGCGGGATAAACTCTGCGTCATCTTGGGCGCCATGACGCGTCACTCTTTCGGGGCGGTATCGCTCAGCAGATCGGGGCCCGTGCCCGTGTCGTTCTGCTGGGTGCCCTGACGTTCCTCTGCAACGCGCTCGACGATCGTCAGGTCGGCATCCGTATTCAGAACGGCGTGCAGCGCCCTGGCCGCCTTTCCGTCGCGTGGCCTTGTTTCCGTCGTGTGATCGGACGCCTCATCGGAGGAAGAACTGCCCAGCGCGGCGGGGCCATCGACGCGGACGCGGTAGAGCGGTTCGGGCAGGGAGAAGCCACGCTCTTCCAGGACGGCTTTGACATCGCGAATGGCCTGGCTGCGTGCCGTACCGAAGCCCGTTTCGCGCTGATCGATCCAAGCAAAAAAGTCGATCAGAATCGAACTGTCGCCAATTTCGACGATCGTGCCCATCGGGCCCGGATCGTCCAGAATGAAATCCAGATCGGCCATGATTTCTGCGCCGACCGCAATGGCGGCAACGGGATCGTCCGCACTGTCCACGCCGATCCGAAATTTGAAACGCCGCTCCGGATTGGTCGTATAGTTCAGGATGTCAGCCTTGAACACCTTGGCATTGGGAATGCGCAGGTGATTGCCGTCCAGCGTCATCAGAATGGTCGCTCGCGTATTCAGTCGCACGACGATCCCTTCCTGCCCGTCAATGACGACATGGTCCTGCGCCCGGAAGGGCTGGCGGATCGACAGCAGCAGCGAGGCGATATAATTCTCGACCGTGTCGCGCACGCCAAAGCCCAGCGCGATCCCGATGATCCCGGCCCCGCCTAGCACCGTCCCGACCAGCGCCGTCGCGCCCAATATGTTCAAGGCGACGATAATCCCGATCATCACGAAAGCGATACGAATGGCCGTTGCGATCAGCTCGGCCAGAAACGGATTGCCGGCCATGCGTCTGATCACGCCGGTCCGGCTGGCCAGGAAGCGACCCAGCAGGAAAATAGCGACAAGGGCGAACAAGGCGGCGGCGATCAGGGGCAGGGCGCGGACGAACTGCGTCGTCAGTTCGGCTGAGCGGTCGACCAGCGGCGTGACATTATCAGTCACGTCCAGTGTCCGGACGATGTCGTCCTGAACGGCGACGACGCCGTCGACGCGCTCTGCAATCCCGACGGCGCGTTCAGCCGCTTCCGTATTGGCGGCTTCTCCAGCCAGCGTGACGACACTGCCTTCGACCGCAACCGTGACCTCACGCGTATCGCTTAGCCGCGCCAGAATATCCGTGATCCGGGCCTCGACCTGGGCGTCGGTCGGGCCGGACGCGACCGTGATCGGGGCCGTGTCGGCAGGCGCGTCCTGCGCCAGCGACGATAGAGGTACCATCAGACAGAGCAGAAAAAGAATGATACGCATACGAAACAACCCTCAGGATCAGTGGTTTTGTGCAAACCCGATTATGGCCATATAGCGGAACAATGCTGACACGACGACAGACATTAATGGCCAGCGGTGCGGTGACCTTAGGCCTGACAGGGGTGGGCTGCGTCAGTCGCGCCGCGCCTGTGCCGGAAATGGACGACAGACCCGGCAGGGGCCGGGTGCTCCGCGTGCCTGCAGCCAGTGACGGGGCGCCAACACTGCTGTCCGACATGTCGGGCCGGATCGGCGGGCGGGTCTTTTCCGCAGCGTCCCCATTCCGCATTGCTTCTGTATCCAAACTGCTGGTTGGGGAGCTGATGCGCCGCCTTCACACCGCAGGAGAGCTGAATGCGGATGACGATGTCAGCGACATCATCCATTACCCCCTGCGCCATCCGGGGTTTCTGCAGGAGCCGGTCACCCTGCGTCGCCTGATCGGCCATCAATCCGGCATCATCGATCCGCCTGTCTACTGGATGGCGGCTCCGGGCAATATCCGCACCCTGCTGACGGATGAGATTTGGGAGCCGGGCGTCCGGCCGGGGGCAGGCTTTCGCTACAGCAACCTGAATTACGGTATAGCTGCGACGGTCATGGAAGCCGCCACGGGCGATCGGTTCGACCGATTATTCACCCGCTGGATTGCGCAACCGCTGGGGCTCGATATCGGGTTCAACTGGTCCGGTGTCAGTGCGGCACGCCGGGCGTCGGGCTTTCCCGTCATGCGCGGTCGACCCGGTGCCTGGGATGTGCAGGTCGATCGGCCTGACACGCTGGCCGCGTCCGAGCCTGCCATACTACGCGATCGCGGCTTCGATCTGAAAGACTATGTGCCGGGCTCGAACGGCACGTTGTTCTCTCCGCAGGGCGGCCTGCGAGCCAGCCTGTCCGACCTGATCGTGATCGGACAAGAGATCGTCCTGCAGCAGCCCGCTCTCTGGACGCCGAACTGGCAGGCGAGCGAGACGGATGGACGCGGTTCGGAATCTGAAAGTATTGACGGTCGCGGTCACGAAGCCGGGCATTTCACCGCCTTCGGCGAAGGGGTTTATATCTATCCGCATGGTCCGCGCCCCGGGGCGGGCCGACAATGGGTCGGCCATCACGGCGAAGCCTATGGCGTCTATTGCGGCCTCTGGGTCGTCCCGGAAACGGGGGCCGTGTTCGCGCATGCCGATCTGGGCAGTCCTGTGGACGGTTCACCCATGACGGGGGAGCGTCCCAATCAGACAGAGATCGCCAGTAAGGCGTTTGACTGGGCCTTTGCGCAAGCCGGAGCCATGCTGTGAACTTTCTGATCATGAACGGGGCAGGCAATCGGTTTGCCATTTTCGATGCGCGGGATCTGCCGGACTTCGCCCTGAGCGATGAACAGGTGCGGGGGATCAGCGAACCGGGCTCCGCCGCCATGGGGCCGCTCGGCGCGGATCAGCTGATCATACTGCGAAAGCCGACATCGCCCGATGCCGATATCTTCATGGAAATCCGCAACCAGAAAGGCTTCGAGGTCGATGCGTGCGGCAACGCCACGCGCTGCGCGGCCTGGCTGGTCATGGAAGAAACGGGCGATGACGAGGCCGTGGTTCAGACCAATGATGCGCTATTGTCCTGCACCCGCGCCGGGCCGCAGTCTGTCGCCGTCGATATGGGCGAACCCAAGCTGGACTGGTCGCAAATTCCGCTCAAGGAGCCGATGCATACCCATCATGTCGATGTGAAGCTGGGCCCAATCGATGCGCCTGTTCTGAGCAATCCTGGCGCGGTGAGTATGGGCAATCCGCATGTCGTCTTTTTCGTCGATGATTTCGACACGGTAAAACCGCATCTGGCCGGACCGATGGTCGAATTTCATCCGCTCTTTCCGGAACAGACCAATGTCGGGTTTGCCCGGGTCGAGGGTCCGGACCGGATGCGCCTGAAAGTGTGGGAACGCGGTGTTGGCATGACGCTGGCCTGCGGCACCGGGGCCTGTGCCGCCGTCGTTGCGGCCCACCGTCAGAAACGCATGGGTCGAAAAGTCAGTGTCGTCGTCGATGGGGGTGTTCTCGAAATCGACTGGCGAACTGCCGATAATCATGTCATCATGACCGGACCAGTTGAACTGGAACGGCGGGGCACGCTGTAGGAGATCCGCACTGTGCGGATGACATTGCCAATGATAAAGCCCCTCATTTTCATGAGCAGCCTGCTGCTGTGGCCCATGCTCGCTCACGCGCAGACGACGGAGCCTGCACCGCCGAGCCTGTCGGACCGGGTGACGGAAGCGGCAAAAGCGAATCGCTACCGTATCGAGAAATCCGGCGACATTTTTTCCGGCGATGGTTGGGATCGGCTGCTTGCAGAAGGGCGTCAGTCGCAATTCTTCCTGCTCGGCGAAGAGCACGGCATTGCCGAAAACCCGCAACTGGCTGCGGCACTGTTCACGGACCTGAGCGAGAGCGGCTATTCGCGCTTCGCGATCGAAGTGTCGCCCTTCATGGCGGCGCGAATGGATGACGCTCTGGCCGAAGGCGGCTTAGACGGGCTGAAAGAGCTGTTCGCAGAGCCGGGCGGACAGCCAGCGTTTTTCGGCATGGCCGAAGAAGCCGAAATGCTGGCTACTGTGCGCGGCAATCTTGCCGACGCCCCGGATGTGCTCTGGGGGACGGACTACGAAGTGCTTGGCGATCGCCAGATGCTCCGTGCGCTCGAAGCCATGCCCAAGCCTGAGGCGGCTGCTGTAGCGCTGTCCGCCTTGCGCGCTGAGAGCGATGCGGGTTGGGCCAAATATGAAGAGACACGCAGCCCGCAATTCGTGTTCAGTTTTTCCGGCGATCCGCAGCGGGTCCGGGATGTCGAGGCCGCCTGGCTCGACCGATCCGTGGATGCGGCCTGGATACTCGATCAGATCGAAGAAACGCTGGAAATCAATCGCCTGTTCGTGACGGGCCAAAATTTTGCGTCCAACAAGCGGCGCGCAGATCATCTGGTGGCGAACTTTCTTCGTCACTGGCGGGTGGAGCTAGCAGATGGGCGCAGTCCCGAACCGCGGGTCTTCGCCAAATATGGTGCGTCGCATCTCGTCCGCGGGCGGAATTCCAACGGCGTGTTCGATCTCGGCACGACCTTGCCGGAACTGGCCGCGCTTGAAGGTCGCCCGTCAGTCAGCCTCTTTGTGCTGCCGGGGCAGGGCTCATCTGTCGCCGTATTCGATCCTACGGCGATGACGTTCCGGGACGGCGCGCCGAAGGATGGTTACGGTGCTGGCATGGGGCCGCTCTATGATGCCGCGTTCGACAGCGGATACACGCTGATCGATCTGCGTCCGTTGCGTGCGGTTCTGACACGCACCACCGATCCTGATCTGGTCGCCTTGGCCCGGACGATTCACGGCTTCGATTATGTGCTGATCATGACGGGCTCGACGCCCTCATCCGCACTGCTAGTCGAGTAGGTCCCACGACAGGGCCCGGCGCCGGGAACTGTCCGACAGGCCGGCCCTAGCGCTGGTCTTCGGGCAGTTTCACGGTCGGGCCGATATTCTCGATCACGGAACGGGCGTCGAACGCATTGCTGCGACCGTCCGGGCGCGGACCATTGCCGAACCGCACTTCGGCCGTGGCGCGATATTTGGTGATCTCACGCACATCGAAATCATTGAAGAACGGATCGTAGAACGGATCATAGAAGCCGCGGAAGCCAAAACCCCGCCGTTGCCGGAAGCCCCGGAAATGCGAATAGCGATAGCCACGCGACCAGCCGAAGCGTGGGCGATAGAAGCTGTAGCCGAAATAGGGATCGTAGAATGATCCGGCGCTGGGCGAAACCCGGGTCCGGGTTTTGGCTTTCGTATCGCGTTCGACCAGCTCGAACCAGTCATAGCCGCGCTCGAGCGTGGTTTCAGCCGCGCGGTAGAGCAGGTAGTTTTCCACCGTATCGCGTTTGGTCAGGGAATTGCCGGCAAAGCTGATCCGGGCGCGATCGGCCTCGATCATCTGCTGTGAAAAGCCGTCAAAGGCACCAGGCTCGCTGGCGGGTTGATAGGGCGTGGCCGTGGCGCAGGCCGTCATCAGGGCGACGGCGGCACACAGTCCGGCCTTACGCAGCCATTTATGCGTTGCGTTGATCGTCATGGCGGGTCTCCTTGTCTCGCGCGCGTATCTGCCTCACATCACCTGAATGAAGGCTGAGCCTTACATAAACTTTTCTTATGGTGCTTTCATCCCGCAAGGACATCACGATTCCATCAGCCCTTATCGGTCGGCGGGTTGACCCGTTCCAGCCATAGCGACACGCTCGCCCAGAGGCAGAGCGGGATGGCAATCAGCAACGGACCGGCAGAAAGCCAGAGCGGCAGCCAGTCAGACCGCCCGGCAACGACCGCCAAGCCGATCCACGGCGCCATCAGGAACAGGGTCCAGAGCGCATGCGCGGGCTGAAAGCCGTGCCGCCACGCTGTCCAGCACAGGCGCATCGTCACGGCGCAGGGGATGATCGCAAAAGCACCCAGACCGAGGGACAGCAAAAAGGCCGAACTGGCCGGCGCCCAGGCCGGATCAGTTTCGAAAAAACCGAGAAAGAACCAGAGCGTCGCCAAGGTCGATCCGACTAGACCCAGCGCGGCCAGTCCGGCGGCCAGCCGGTCGGCCGGTCGCCCGCGGGGCAAGGCAGGGCGAAGAAGAGGGTCCCGGGATGGCATGGCCCAAACGTGGCGAAGTCGGCAAAGCCCGTCAATGAATCGAAGCGCAGAAAAGGCCGGCATTGACATGATCGTCCGAAAACAATTGCCAAGCTCCGGAGAGCCGCTATCGAAGCTGGAGGGATTGGCGCGGGATTGGCGCGGGATTGGTGCAGGAAAGGGGCAGGATGTGAAGAAAATCCGCAGACTGGTGCGGCCGTCATTCGCTCTGTCCGCCTGTCTTTCCTGTAGTCTGATGGGCATCGCGCTGACGGATGCGCACGCCGCCGACCGGGCCGATCTCGATTATACGGGCAGTATTCAGTTCATGCCGGAAACAGGACAGCTGACGGCGGGTTGGACGATACAGGTGCTGGACAGCGACCTCGACACGATCACCTTCGGGCTCAGTGCGGCGCTGGGAACGGCTGCGGTCAGTGGTGCGGATGTAATGTCCGTGACCACTACGCTCGATCCGCGTTTCGATGGGGCGATCCGGGCCTATCAGGTCGATCTGGGTGCGGTCGACGGCGACCGGCCCCGGCGTGTGCGCTTTGCCTATTCCGGCCCGCTCTTCGATCCGGAACCCTCCTTTCCGATCAATACGTTGAACAGCAACAAGGTCGAACTGACGGTGGACAGTTTCTGGTTTCCGTTTGATCTGCGGTTTGACAGTGACCTGACGGCCAATCTGGGCGTGCGCATCGATGGCGAATGGTCTGGCGTCGGGGTCGATCAGGTCGAGCGTGTCGATCAGGGCTTTCGCATCCGCCAGCGCGATCCGGCCCTGGATATCGCCTTTTCGCTGCTGTCCAATTCCCAGATCGTCACCTCGGACGATTACATCATCCATGATGCACGCCGGGAGCCCGGGACGAAGATCGACGATCTGACCCAGGCGCTGGAAATCTGCACCACCTATCTGAACGATATGGCGGGATCGGCCGGGCCGCTTCCCAAAGCGTCCATCCTTGTGACGGACCGGGCCGAGGGCGGCTATTCGCGCGGAACGCTGATCGCGCTGACCGATATTGAAAACGAAACCGATACGGATCTTCAGAAATTCATCTGTCACGAGCTGGCGCATTTCTGGAGCCACGCCAATGCGGGCGGGGCCGAAAACTGGATCAATGAAGGCGTGGCGGAATATATCGCCCTGATGGGGGTGCGCCATGCCATGGGCGAAGCCGTCTATGCGGCCTATCTCGGCGATTATGCGGAGCGTCTGGACGGACAGGATCTGCCGCCGATCTGGACACCGGATGCATCAGGCCGCCCACCCTATCTGATCAGCTACCGCGCCGCGCCGCTGGCGCTGCGCGACTTGGAAGAGCGTCTGGGACGTGACGCGTTTCGCGTACTGATGCGGGTCATGATGATCGAGAAGATCAAGACAACGCCCGATCTGCTCGCCGCCATCGAACGCCTCTCGGACAAGCCGACGCGCGACTGGTTTGCGTCGCGACTGGCAGAGTAGCAGTTGGTCGTCGGCAAGACCGGTCTCTGCCCAACATTTATGTGCCATGAAAAAAGCCGCCCCGAAGGGCGGCTCGTAACGCGTAGATCCTGTTGTGCGCGCTAGTGCGCGACGATGGCCAGAAGCAGCAGTGCCATGATGTTGGTGATCTTGATCATCGGGTTCACGGCAGGACCGGCTGTATCCTTGTAGGGATCGCCGACCGTGTCGCCCGTGACGGACGCCTTATGGGCTTCCGAGCCTTTGCCGCCATGGTTGCCGTCTTCGATGTACTTCTTGGCATTGTCCCATGCGCCGCCGCCGGCGGTCATGGACAGGGCCAGGAACAGACCGGTGACGATCACGCCCATCAGCATCGCGCCGAGCGAGGCGAGTGCCTGCTCTGTGCCGGCGATGAAGTAGATCGCGAAGTAGAGCACAATCGGTGAGAGGATCGGCAGCAGGGACGGCTTGATCATTTCCTTGATCGCCGCACCGGTCAGCAGATCGACAGCCTTGGCATAATCCGGACGGGACGTGCCCGCCAGTATGCCAGAATCGGCCTTGAACTGACGGCGGACTTCTTCGACGATTGCGGTGGCCGCGCGTCCGACGGACTGCATCGCCCACGCACCGAACAAGTAGGGCAGCAGACCCCCGATGAAGAGACCGACAATCACATAAGGATTGGTCAGGCTGAAATCGACGGTCACACCGGACAGAGGATTACCCGGCTGGGCCGAGAAATACAGAATGTCCTGATAATAGGCCGCGAACAGCACCAACGCGCCTAGACCGGCAGAGCCAATGGCGTAGCCCTTGGTCACGGCCTTGGTCGTGTTGCCGACGGCGTCCAGCGTGTCGGTCGTGTTGCGCACTTCCGGGGGCAGTTCGGCCATTTCAGCGATCCCGCCCGCATTGTCGGTCACTGGACCGAAAGCGTCGAGCGCGACGATCATGCCGGCCACGCCGAGCATGGCGGTCACGGCTATGGCGATGCCGTAAAGGCCGGCCAGGCTGAAGGTGATGATGATACCAGCCACAATAATCAGAGCCGGAATGGCGGTCGCTTCCATGGAAACGGCCAGACCTGCAATCACGTTGGTGCCGTGACCCGATTCGGATGCGGCTGCAACCGAACGCACAGGACGGTACTTGGTGCCTGTATAATATTCGGTGATCATCACGATCAGGCCGGTAATGACCAGACCGACCACCGAACACCAGAGCAGATCCATGCCGGTGAAGGAGGTTCCGACCACCTCGCCGAAGCCGCCCAGAACGAAATGGGTGACACCCGCGATCGCCGCAACGGACAGAACGCCCGTCGCGATCAGGCCCTTATAGAGCGCGCCCATGACGTTGGTGGAGCCTTTTGACAGGCGGACGAAATAGGTGCCGATGATCGACGTCACGATACAGGCTGCGCCGATGGCCATCGGATAGAGTGTCAGCACGCCGACGCTCGCAAACAGGATCGAACCGAGGATCATGGTTGCCGCAATAGTCACGACATAGGTTTCGAACAGATCGGCCGCCATACCCGCACAGTCACCGACATTGTCGCCGACATTATCCGCAATGGTTGCCGGGTTGCGGGGGTCATCTTCCGGGATACCCGCTTCGACCTTGCCGACCAGATCGCCGCCGACATCCGCACCCTTGGTGAAGATGCCGCCGCCGAGACGCGCAAAGACGGAAATCAGAGACGCGCCGAGGGACAGGCTAACCAGCCCGTCGATCACACCGCGATCATCTGCGCCCATCGGGCCTGTCAGAACCATGTAATAGACGGCCAGACCCAGCAGGGCGAGACCGGCCACGAGCATGCCCGTGACGGCGCCCGCCTTGAAGGCGACATTCAGGCCGGAACCAAGCGACTCGCGTGAGGCTTCCGTCGTGCGGACATTGGCCTGTACGGAAACAAGCATGCCGACATAACCGGCGACACCCGACAGGACGGCCCCGATGACGAAGCCCACCGGCGCGATGAGTTTCATGCCGAAGAGGAAGAACAGAGCAATCGTCACGACGACGCCGACCATGGCGATCGTCTTATACTGCTTGTTCAGATAGGCCTTGGCGCCTTCCTGGATGGCGCCGGCAATTTCGTTCATGCGTTCGTTGCCGGTGCTGGCCTTCATCAGGCTGGCACGGGTCACGATCCCGTAGAGCACGGCAAGTAGCGCCGCGCCGATAATCAGATAGAGTGTCATTGGTAAGTTGGCCCCGACCCTTGCTTGATCGGGTCTCCCTCAATTTGGTCTGAAGTTGGCCGCCGGTCCCGGTCCCTGATGGACGCCCGACGCTTCCCCTCGCGATGTATGAAGTTGGCCGCCCCTCCTCCCATAGAAGTAGCGCTTCCCTTCGCGATGGCGGGACTATTGGCGGAACTCAGGCCTTGTTTCAACCTGATTTGCGCAAAATCAGAAGAATCCCGCAGCCGCGCCGACGGAAGGCTGCGTGATGCTGAGGAAGACAGAAGGCTGCGAATTATGAGCCAAACAAGAGCCGACGCCCAAAGAATGTGCGCGTCAGGCCGGTGAGTTGTGACATTTTCATCACAGCCATGCGGAAAAGTAGGACTCCGAAGCCGTTTCGCCAATCCGGACTGCACGCCCGCCTGAAAACAGGACTATGCAGCTCCGACAATCAATAGGAGACCCTGACATGCTGAACTTCCATGCCGCCCGTGCGAGCACATTGGCGCTTCTGACGGCCTTGGCCGCCGGTCAAACCGCTCTGGCGCAGGACCGGACGTCGGCGATCGATGCGCTCACGGATGAAATCGTGGTGACTGCAACCAAGAAGACGGATGCGGAAAATGTCCAGGACGTTCCCATTGCCGTGACGGCGTTCAATGGCGGCACGCTCGAAGCGCTGAAGGTCCGCAGTCTGGAAAGCCTGACCTTCTCCGCCCCCAATGTCAGCCTCGACGATATTGGCACGACGCGCGGCACGGCCAATTTCTCGATCCGGGGTTTGGGCGTGAACAGTTCGATCCCCTCCATCGATCCAACCGTTGGCGTCTTTGTCGATGGGGTTTATCTGGGGCTGAACTCCGGTGTCGTGTTCGATCTGTTCGATCTGGACAGCGTCGAGGTCCTGCGCGGCCCGCAGGGTATTCTATTCGGACGCAACACGACGGGCGGTGCGGTCCTGATCAATACCGGCAATCCGACGGATGAGTTCGAATATAAGGCGCGCGTCGCGGTCGAAAGTCCGCTGGACGACGATCGGGGTGGTATCAACAGCTTCATTCAGGGCACGGTTTCCGGCCCGATCATCGAAGGTCGTCTGAACGGGAAACTCGGCGGCTACTTCAATGGCGATTCTGGTTATTTCAAGAACCTCGCGACAGGCGATAATCACGGCGAGGCGCAGACCTATATCGGTCGTGGCGCCTTGGAATTCTTCGCCAGCGAGAATGTCACCATTCTGGCCAAAGGCGAATATTTCACTTCGGAAGGGGACGGTCCGTCAGCTCAGAACCGGGGTCTGTATGACCGTGAAAGCTTCGACTTCGCCGTCGACAATGAAGGATTTTACGACACGACGGCCTATACGGGATCGATCAAGCTGGACTGGGACGTGGCTCTGGGCGACGGCGTCATCACCAACATTTTCGGCTATCGCGACTTCAGCAGCGCTACGGATAGCGACATCGATGCGACCTCGCTCTTCCTGTTCCATTCCACGACGGAGCTTGAGCAGGACCAGATCTCCAACGAGCTGCGCTACACAGGCACGTTCGGACGGGCCGAAGTGACGACGGGCCTGTTCTATTTCGATCAGAGCGTGGCCTATACCGAAGTGCGGGATCTGCCGCCGCTATCACCGCTGACCTTTTATGGCGGCGGAATGCAGGATCATACGGTGCTGGGGTTGTTCGGTGCGGTCGATTTTTCTGTGACGGAACAGTTCATTCTGAACCTCGGCTTGCGTTATTCGGAAGAAGATAAGGACGCCGCCATTACCTATGTGCGTCCGCGTCCGATGTGCTCGGTCGTTGGTGGAACCTGCCCGACGACGGGAACCAATCCCTTTATTCCGACGGAAAATAACGGCTTCACGGACTCTGATAGCTGGAGCAATTTCTCGCCGCGTCTGGGCTTTCAGTATTTCCCAAATGACAACACGCAGTTCTATGGCAGCTGGTCGCGCGGCTACCGTTCCGGTGGCTACAACTTCCGGATCACGGCCCCGGCGGCCTTCGAAGCCATTTTCCCACCAGGTTCGGAGCGTGCTTTCGATGAAGAACAGGTCGACAGTTTCGAGCTCGGCGCCAAGCTGGAAAGCGATGACCGTCGCTGGCAGCTCAATGCCGCCATATTCGAAACTGGCGTGCAGGACATGCAGCGCGAGCTGAACCTGTCCGACCCGACTGCCGGCGTACTGCAGACCATTATCAACACGGCGGATGCGACCATCCGCGGCTTTGAGGTCGATGGCCGTTTCCGGGTTTCGGACAGCTTCCTGGTTACTGCCAATCTCGGGGTCATCAGCGCCGATTATGATGAAGTGCTGTTCGATATTTCCAGCGATGGCAATGTCGATACGGCGGATCTGGAACTTGCTCTGCCGCGTGTTCCGGACGCCACCTATGGCTTCGGCTTTATCCATGAGGCCGATCTGGGCAATGCCGGTGCGCTGACCAGCCGGTTGGACTTCCAGTATCGCGATGCTTTCGCCTATACGGACAATAATTTCGGCTGGGTCCAGGCTGCGAACATGCTGAACGGCAATGTCGCCTGGCAGACACCGATGGATGGGGTGACGCTGTCGCTCTACGCCCGCAACCTGCTCGACGAAGTGCAAGTGGGTGGTGATACGCAGCTGCCCTTTGGCGGGGCCGTCGCGCCGCTCGTGCCGGGCGCAACCAATCGCTCGACAGGCGTCAATGTGCCGTTCGGGGCCAACCCTGCAATCGGGACCTTCAGCCCGCTCAAAAAAGGCCGGCTGTTCGGTCTGGAGCTGACAATCCGCGGCTAGACCGCCATAGATTGAGAACATCAGGAACGGGCCTCGCTTCGGCGGGGCCTTTTTCGTCTCTCACCATGGTGTGCGGGTCACAATCTTGCGAGATCGGGTCGAAAAGGCTGAACGTTTCGCGCGGATAATCGTATGTAAGAGACGACCTATCGTCCATCCTGTCTTTCGGAGGCTCCATGACCCGCCCACTCCGCCTTGCTCTTCTTAGCGTTGCCTGCGCAGCTTTTCCCCTGGCCTGTGCCGCACAGGACAGCGTGACCGGTACGGCGGGGACGACCCTGGCCATGGAAACGCTGGCGGAATTTGACGGAGCCTGGGCGATGACCTTCCTGCCCGACGGGCGCGCCCTGGTGACCGAACAGAGCGGCACTATGTGGCTGCTCAATCGGCGCGGCACCAAGGTCGCCCGGATCGACAATATGCCCGAGGTCACGGAGCGAAATCAGGGCGGCATGGGCGACATCATTCTCGATCCGGCGTTCGAGACGAACAATATCGTCTATCTGTCCTATGTCGAACGCGATGCGGACGATGAGCGCCTGTCCGGCGCGGCTGTCGAGCGGGCGACGCTTGCGCTCGGGTCCAATGGCGGGGCGTTGGCCGACCGCGAAGTGATCTGGAGGCAATTTCCGAAAGTCACCGGTAATGGACATTATGGCCACAGGCTCGCCATTTCGCCGGACAATGCGGAAGGCGGCGGCGGCTATCTGTTCATCACATCGGGCGAACGTCAGAAATTCTACCCGTCACAGAATATGGACATGAATCTGGGCAAGATGGTCCGTATCAACCGGGACGGTTCGGTGCCCGAGACCAATCCCTTCTATGGGCAAGGCGGCGTGACCAGCGAAATCTGGTCATTGGGCCACCGCAATCCGCTCGGTATCGATTTCGATGCAGATGGGCGGCTTTGGTCACACGAAATGGGCCCGGCCCATGGTGACGAGTTGAACCTGATCATCCGGTCTGAGAATTACGGTTATCCGACCGTGTCCAATGGTGAGCATTATTCGGGGGTCGATATTCCGGATCATGTCGACATTCCCGTCTATGAACATCCCGCCGCCTGGTGGCATCCGGCGATCAGCCCGGCCGGTTTCGTCATTTATGACGGCGACCTGATCGAAGGTTTCAAGGGCGATGGCTTTATCGGCGGGCTCAGCTCCCAGGCGCTGGTCCGCGTCGTCTTCGATGAAGACAAGATCGAAGCTGCGGGTGATACGCCGTCCAAATCCGACCGTCGCCGCACCATTGCCAAGGAGGCGGAGCGTTTCGAATGGGGCGCGCGGATCCGCGAAGTGGAGCAGGGCCCGGACGGCGCGCTCTATGTGCTGGAAGACAATGAAGGGCGTCTGCTGAAGTTGACGCCGGGCTGATCAGCCAATCAGCGGATAGGTCGCTTCCAGATCATAGCGATTGGGGCCGCGCTTCTGCTGCCAGCTGCTGTACAGGCCGAACTGATCGACCAGAAACGGGCCGATCTCGGTATTGACGTGACGCTGTTCATAGGCCGCGATCCTTTCCAGATCGGGAAAAGGCTTGAGATAGGCCAGCGTCAGATGCGGTTTGAATAAGCGTTTTTCCATCGTGATCCCGACCTCGCGGGCGGCGCGGCGACAATGCTGATGCAATCGCGTCAGACCTGGATTGTCTGCCAGTTTCAGATGGATCTGATGCGGCTCCGCCCGACCGAAATGATCGGCCCCCCGCAAGGTCAACTCCATCGACGATAGCGGGCGGCGCGCCAGCTCCGCATCCAGCACTTCTGCCAGCACGTCCGGGACCTCGCCGAAATAGCCGACTGTAATGTGCAGCTTATCCGCTGGGCTCCAGCGCGCGCCGGGAACGCCCTTCTGCAGGCGCGTTACGGCCCGGATGACGCCTGATGGCGGTCGGATGGCGGCGAACAGGATCATCAGAACCTGTTGTCAGCGTCCCATCGGGCAGCGATAGGTTGCATGCAGCCGGTCGGCCTCGCTTTCCATCTCCTCCGTCCAGTCAATATCGTGCGCGTCGATATTTTCGCGTAGCTGCTCCACGGATGTGGCTCCGATGATATTGGCCGTGACAAAGTCGCGGCTTTCGACGAATTTCAGTGCGAATTGGGTAGGCGTCAGGCCCAGTGCGCGCGCGGTCCGGTTGGCATCCAGCCAGCTCTCATTATTCTTCATGTAATTGGCCATGAAACCATCAAACAGCGCCCCGCGCGACCCTTCGGGAGCATTACCGTCATCATATTTACCGGTCAGCACCCCCATGGCCAGCGGGCTGTAGGCCAGCAAGCCGACATTCTCACGCATCGCGATCTCTGCGCGGTCATAATCGAACCGGCGCGCGATCAGCGAATAGACGCATTGGTTCGACTGGATTCGCGGCAGATCATGAGCCTCTGAAAGAGCGACGAATTTCATCATGCCCCAGGCGGATTCGTTCGACAGGCCGATATGGCGGATCCGGCCGGCTTCGACATGGCGCTGCAGGCTTTCCAGTATATCGATCAGCGGCACCATATCCTGCGCGTCATAATCATCATAGCTATGATGACCGAAAGCCGACAGATCCCGATCCGGCCAGTGCAGCTGGTAGAGATCGATATAATCGGTCTGCAGGCGGCGGAGCGAGTTTTCGACTGCCATGTCGATCTGCGCGCGGGTGTGGCGTGTCTGATCGACCTCATCATCGCGGGTCCAGACCATGCCCGACCGTCCGACCACCTTGGTCGCCAGCACGATGTCTTCGCGCTTGCCGCGCGCTTTCAGCCAGCTGCCAATATAGCTTTCCGTCCGGCCCTGTGTCTCGCGCCGACCCGGAACTGGATACATTTCCGCCGTATCGATGAAATTGATGCCACGTTCATCAATGGCGTAAGAGAGCTGCTCATGCGCGTCGCCCTCGCTGTTCTGCTGCCCCCAGGTCATCGTGCCGAGACAGATCGACGTCACATCAATATCCGTCGTGCCGAGTTTGCGTCGTTCCATAAGGTCTGAATCCTGTGTGCGGGAAAGCGTGTCGGCGCCCTCCTACAGCGCTTTGAGCAAAACTGTCACCCGCGTCATTATCGTTTTCATATCACGACTATAGGAAAAAACTGTCTCTCGCGCCCCCGGCTAACCCGCTTGTCATTGGCAAAGGCGCAACTTTGCGCCTATATTGGTCCCAACAGACCTCGCTGATCGAGGTCCGCCACTTTTACGGAGTTCACAATGAACGATTACAATAGAGGCGTCATCGGCGGTGATATCGATACTGATGTCGGCCTGAAGAGCTTTATGCTCGGCACTTATCGCTGGATGGCTTTGGCGATGGGCGTGACTGCCACGGTCGCCTTTATGGTGGGACAGGCCATTCTCGCCGATCCAAGCCTGCTGGGTATCATCTACAATCCGATCGTTGCGATCGTCTCTTTCGGGATCATCGTCTTCGGTTTCGGGGCGGTGGGGCGCAAGCTTCCCTCCATGTCGATGGGCGGCGTGCTAGCCTTCCTGTTCGGCTTTGCCGCCTTCATGGGCGTTCTGATGTCGGCCTATGCCTCGCTTTACAATCCGATGATCGTCGCGAAGATCTTCTTCATGACGGTGGCGATGTTCGCGGCTCTGTCCATGTTCGGCTACACGACCGGCTTCAATCTGAATGCCGTGATCAAATATGCCATGGCAGCCTTCCTGGCCTATATCGTGATTGGCTTTGTCGGCATGTTCGTTCCGGCGCTCAGCGTCTTTGGCGGCGGGCTGTTCGGCACGATCATCAATGTGGTGGCGCTGGGCGCGATCGCACTGATCACGGCCTGGGAAACCCAGACGCTCAAGCGGATCTATTACGGGACGCGAGGCGATACGGACATGATGAACAAGGCGTCGGCCTTCGGCGCAGCGTCCCTGCTGCTCGCTTTCATCAACATGTTCACCATCCTGATGAACCTGTTCGGTCGCGAATAGGCGGACCTGACAGTCTGAATGACGAAGCCCCGCGCGAGCGGGGCTTTTTTCATGGGCGGACGTTTGAGGGGTCTGGGCCCTAAGCCCGTTCCAGATGACCGACCTGTCGGAGATGTGACAGGATGGCCCTAGTTAATCCCGTCTATTCATGCCTATCAGGGTGTGATGACCGTTTATCTGCACAGCCTGTCCACCTGCGTCCCGCCGCATGCGCTGCCGCAGGGTGAGGTCGCCCGGCGCGCTCATGAAATACTCGGTCCTCGGTTCAAGGGTTTCGAGCGGCTGGCGCCCGTGTTCGAAACCTCCGGTGTCGAGATGCGCTATTCGGTGGCCCCGTTCGACTGGTTCGAAACGGCCGGCGGCTGGACGGACCGGAATGCGCGCTACATGGCGGGCGCGACCGAACTCTATATTGATGCGGCGACGCAGGCCTTGGCGCACGCCGGCTGGACCGCAGATCAGGTCGACATTCTCGTGACGGTCTCGTCCACCGGGATCGCGACGCCGACCCTCGAAGCGCAGGCCAAGGTCGCCATGGGCTTTCGCGATGACTGTCTGCGTGTGCCCCTGTTCGGCCTGGGTTGTGCGGGCGGTATCTCCGGCCTGAATGTGGCGCGCGAACTTGCCGCCGCCAATCCGCAGGCGCGCCTCCTGCTGGTCGTGGTCGAAACCTGCACTCTTTCATTCCGCAAGGCGCGCCCGAAAAAGGCCGATATCATCGCAACCATTCTGTTCGCCGATGGCGCAGCCGCCCTGACGCTCAGTGGCGAAGAGACGGACATCCGTATCGGTCGCGGCGCGTCCAGAACGTGGGACGACACGTTGCCCATCATGGGTTGGGAGGTCGATGAAGACGGGCTGGCTGTCGTGTTTGACCGGTCCATTCCGGATTTCGTGACGTCGGAGATGCGCAGCGCAGCAGACTCAGCCTGTGCGGAGATGGGGCTCGACCGTGCGGAGATCGGGCGGATCGTCAGCCATCCGGGCGGGGCCAAGGTGGTCGATGCGCTCGAAACGTCGCTGGATCTGGATGTCGGGATGCTCGACGTGGAACGCGACATACTGAGAGAGTTCGGCAATATGAGCGCGCCGACCGTGTTTTTCGTGCTGGAACGGATCCTGCAGCGAGGCGACATGGCCGGATCGGGTCGGCCCTTGCTCGCCTGTGCGCTCGGTCCAGGCTTTTCTGCGGCCTTCACGCCAATCTATCCGGGGTGAACTGATGGATATGTCTCTTTCGATCCATGTCTGGCCGACCCTGTTCCTGCTTTACATCATCGCCGAGCGACTGATCGAGCTGCCGATCGCCGCGCGCAATACTCGGCGACTCAAGGCGCAGGGCGGCGTCGAGCATGCGCCAGGCCATTACCCCCTCATCGTGGCGGTCCATGCGGGCTGGATTATCGCGATGGTCCTGTTTGGCCACGACAATCTGATCAGTTCGTTTTGGCTAATTGTCTATGTGGTGCTGCAGCTTCTGCGGCTCTATATTCTCGGCACGCTGGGCCGTCGCTGGACGACGCGGATCATCGTCGTCCCGGGCGAGCAGAAAGTCACCAAGGGTCCGTTCGCGCTGGTCCCCCATCCCAACTATCTGCTCGTGATTGCGGAGATCATGGTGGCCCCGCTGGTGCTGGGCCTCTGGGAAGTGGCCGCGATCTTCGGAGCCCTGAATGCCGCCGTTCTGGTGATCCGGGTCAGCGCCGAAGAACGGGCCTGGGCAAGCCTGTCCCGCTAGCGTCTGGAGGCGCGGCTGATCCTTAAGGATCCTGGCGCGACTGGCGCAGGACAGTATATCCGGCCTCGTCCAGCATGCTCACCAAACTATCTTTTCCCGCAAGGTGTCCAAGCCCGACCGCGATGAAATAGGTGCCGGTCTCCGTCTCCATGAGGGTAGCAATATCGTCGCGCCAGAATTCGTTCCGCTCAGTCAGCATAAGCGTATAGACTGCGTCGCTGGGCCAGGCCCCGCTATCGTCCCCGCCATCGCCATGCAATGTTTCTGCTATGCTGTTGACATCGCCCGCGAGCCAGGCGCTGTTCACACGGGCAGTCTGTTCGGGATCATCACGCAAGGTGCGGGCACCATGCAGCAGCATCCCGATCTGTTCATCTTCGTTCAAACCCGCAATCTTCTGCATCAGTGTCGTCGGGCTTTCGAGCGAACGAATCGTCATTCCGCGCTCCGTTGCCTGACGTTGCAGCGTGGCCACAGGCGTCTGCGTCAGGTCATAGCCCTTTGCGGAAATCGCCACGACGCCGAGCTGCATGGAGGCCAGCCAGGGCTTCAACGGATCAAGAGCCGTGAGGGGGACGCCGAATTGCGCTGAAACGGTTCCGATTTCCTCAGCCTGCTCATCGCTCAGGGTCGCGCCGAGTGTGCGGCCTTCCTGATAAAAGCCCAGCGAGCGCATCGTCTGCTGGATATCACTCTGAGTTTCGGGTGTGGCGGGCTCCGTTTCCAGGATCAGCGTGTCAGCCGCATTGAAAGCCGTCGAGACCGCTTCGCTTTGCCAAGTGACATCGGGTTTCAACACTTGCGTGTAACCGAACAGATGAACCGTCGTGTCGGCATCAGCGAGCGTCCAGATGGCAGGACCTTCGGCGGGCGGGTTGGCCGACAGTGTCGGGTCTGATCCGCAGGCTGTCAGCATAAGGGCAGCGGATGTGAGGGTTAGAAATCTGGACATAGCTGTCCTGTTGCTTCCGAAGGGCATAATCGTCTCCTGGACGGTGGGGGGCGGGCTTCGGTGGGGCTAGTCGGCTCTGGATATGATGCGGTCGCGACCGATCATTCGAGCATAGAATAGGCCCGCGACATAGGCTGAGAGATAGGCGACGATCAGGATCATCAGCGCGTTTTCCCGGTCGATCAAGGCGGCGACCGGCGTCACGATAATGACGATCAGAAGAATATATTTGCCCAGGAACCGATGTGTCTTGGACCAGGTGACAGGGTCAGCGAGGGTCCAGCGCGACTTCAGTCCAATCTTGGCCTCATAGGGAACAATGGACATGTAATTGCCCACAAGGCCGAACATGAGGGCGGAGGCAAGCAGGACAAGAACGTCGCCTGTCGGGTCGGACATCAGCCCGTAAGCCTCGAGCGGGAACAGGATCTGCATGAAGAACATCAGGGCCGGGGCGATCAGAATGCTCACGATCGTTGCATTGCGGGCCTTGGACGGCTCCGTGTCCAGAACGCTGCGCTTCAGCCGAAGCAGCGGCAAGCCGAAGAGTGCGGCCATTCCGGCAAAGAAAAGCGGGAAGGTGATAACCTGATAGCCAATGACCTTCCAGCGGACCAGTTCGGCCCGCTCAGGAGGGTAGCCATTGGCATAGAGGACGATGCCGATCAGGGCGGTCAGGGCGATAATGCCGATCAGCATGTTCGATACGGATTTCATGATGACGTCTCCTTATTGAGCGAGGGTGCGACGGCTTGACCCGTCTCGCCTGTGCCGAGCAAAGCCATCAACGAAGAGAGCGCGTCTTCTGCGACTGTGGCATTGAGATGATAGAAAATTGTCACGCCGTCCTTTTCCCCGCGGATCAGGTCCGCATCTTTTAAGGTCGCGTAATGGGTCGACATGGTCGGTTTCGACACGTCGTAGAAAGCGGCGAGATCGCCTGCGCTCAGCGGACCTTCACGCAGTCGCGCGATGATGTCGCGGCGAATGGGATGGTTGAGCGCCTTGAGAACAAGATTGATCTTCATAAGGACTATTTAGGCATTCGTATAATTAGAGTCAACTCTAAATAACACTCTCCGTCTGACGCTGAGGGTATAGAGGTGGCATTGACAGAGGGAGGTCCATGGCCGGACAAGTGCTTCGTCAGGATTGCTCGCGCCGGATGAGCCTGACGGTCGGGAACCGCCTTATGAAGCCAGAACTCTTACTCGTCCTCGGGATTTTCATCGCTTTCATCGTCGCGGAAATGGTCTTTACCGGCTTCTTTCGCAAAAGCGGCCAGGTGAAAGGTGACGGGCTGGTCGAGCTGATCGCGACATTGATGCTGACGCTGGTGACGCAGCCTCTCGTCGTGGCCGGCGGGTTCGCGCTAGCCGCAATCGTCCTGCCGGACGCTGGTGACGTGCTGAAGGACTGGCCGTTCCTGGCTGTCTTCGCACTCTTTCTGGTTTTCGACGACATGACTCAATATTGGTGGCACCGGATTACCCATGCCACGCCTTGGCTCTACAAGCTGCATCGTCCGCATCATCAGGCGGAGTATCTCTCGATCCGCATCGTCTACCGGAACAATATCTTCTATTACTTCCTGATGCCGGGGCTGTGGCTGTCCGGCGCGCTGCTCTATCTCGGGGGAGGCTGGGTTTACGCCGTCTATATCGTGATCAAGATGAGCGTGATTTTCGGCGCCCATTCGGACATTCGCTGGGACGCGAAGCTCTACCGCATCCGCTGGCTGTCGCCGCTCATGTGGCTGGTCGAGCGAACGATTTCGACACCGGCCACCCATGCGGCTCATCACGGCAAGCACGCTTCTGATGGCGTGACGCATTACAAAGGCAATTACGGAAATCTGCTCTTTTTTTGGGACGTGCTGTTCGGCACGGCGAAGATTACCCGGCGTTATCCGGATCAATTCGGCGTCGAAAATCTGCCAGAAACCAGCGCGGGCGAACAGCTGCTTTGGCCGTTCTGGCGGCGACGCAAGTCGGTTGCGACACCCGCAGACTGAGCCCGTGCGTCGCGCCGTTACCAAAGCTCATTCAGGGACAGACCTTCAGTTGGCCGCTTCCAGACGGAATACGTCGCCGCCAATCGTCGTCAGATAGAGATTGTTTTTCGCATCCAGTCCGAAGCTGATAATGAAGGTCAGTGCCCCCGTATCCGGCTGCAGCTGATCGGTCAGGCGCTGGAAACCGGCCGACTGGACCGTGCCACCCTGCTGCAGGTCGAGCACCGGAACACCCCAGACATTATGGCTGATAAAATCGGCAAACAGATAGACGTTCTGCAGCGCTTCGACCGGACCTTGATAGACAAACCCGCCTGTAATCGACTGGCCTTCGAGCGGACCCGTGCCGTGGGTATATTCCAGAACGGGCGGGGTCAGGGTCGCCGTCGTGCTGCCAAGATAGTCGCGCGTGCCTTCCTTGACGCGCCAGCCGAAATTGAGGCTGGAATCATCGACGGGAAGGCGGGACACTTCTTCGATCGCACTCTGCCCGACATCGGCAATCAGCAGATCGCCCGTCAGCGGGTCGAAGCTGGACCGGTAGGGGTTGCGCAATCCTAGTGCGAAGATTTCCGGGCGACCATCGGCCGGATCTGCATAGGTATTACCCGCCGGAATGGCGTAGTCGCGATCCGGATCCGCCGGGAAGTCGTCACCCGTAATGTCCAGACGTAGAACCTTGCCGAGCAGCGACTGTGGGTTCTGTGCCAGATTGTTCGGGTCGCCGCCACTGCCTCCGTCGCCCATCGGGATCATCAGAAAACCATTCGCGTCAAAGCCGATCCAGCCGGCATTATGATTGTCGAAGGGTTGGTCGATCCGCAGGATGACATCCTCGCTGGCCGGATCGAGCATGTCGCTACGCCCGGTCATCAGCGTGTAGCGGCGGATTTCCGTATCATCCTGCAGATTGGTGACGTTGAGATAGATTTGCCGCGACGTGTCGAAATCCGGCGCGAAGGCAAAGCCCAGCAGCCCGCCCTCACCTGCCGTCGAAATGCCCGCTCGCAAGTCGGCAAAATCGACCGGATCGAGCAGGCCCGTATCCGGGTTCAGAATGCGGATCCGTCCCGCCCGTTCGAACACTAGAACCCGGTCCGATCCATCACCCAGCGGCGACACATAGATGGGCTGCGCCAGTCCGGACGCCTTGCGCCGCAAAACGGGCGTCTGCACCACATCCGTGACGGTGAGAGCGACGTCGAGCGACGCGATGCCGCCGGCGGCATCCGTCGCGCGTACACGAAGACGGTAGATATTGTCGGCATCCGCATCGCCCGGTGTCTCGAAATCCGGTGCGGCGGTGAACCGGACCTCGCCGCTATCGGCATTGATCGTGAAGAGCGGATTGTCGCCCGTCGCCAGAAGCGAATAGCGGACCGACGTTCCGTCCGGGTCGCTGGCCTGGGCCGTATAAACAATGCCGTCCGTGTTTTCCGGGGTGCTGGCCGCGGTGCTGGATGAGAATGTCGGTATCTGGTTGATTGGCGGCGCCGGGGGCGGCGGTGTCGACGACCCGCCCGAGCCGCAACCGGCGAGCAGTGCGATTACCCCAATGCCCAGCGACAGACCTTTAATACGTTGATGGGCGTGCAGCGCAGTCCGGCGAGGCGTGTCGATCTGGTCGGGCATGGCATGTCTCAGGCTGGTTGGAACCGGTGCGGCGCAATGACTCTAACCGATAAAGGCATCATCCGTTCCTGAAACCAGCTGGTCCGACACATCTAGCCGCTCGTCAGCTGCTCCAGCACGGCGCGCTCGGCTGCAGACAGGCTCGCCGGATTGCCGATCAGCAGCATGCCGCGCTGGCCGTCTTCGGCCTCGAGCAGGTAGAGCGTGGCTTCGTCGCCCGGATCGGTCCCCGCGTCCTTGTGCAGCGTCTCGACGACACGGATCGAGCCCATTGCGTAGGCCGTGTTGGTCTCGCGGCAGAGCAGCCCTTTGGCCTGCGTTTCGAAATGATGCTTGAACCCCTTCCTTTCGGCATCTTCCATCAGGGCGGGAATGTCCCTTGGTCCTCTTTGGGCCATGTCGAAATCTCCTAATCGCGCAGCAATTCGTTCACGCCCGTTTTTTCGCGGGTCTGGGCATCGACCGTTTTGACGATAACCGCACAGGCCAGACTGTGGCTGCCATCCCTGGATGGGAGCGATCCCGGTACCACGACGGAAAAGGCCGGCACTTCGCCGTAAGTGATCTCGCCTGTCTGCCGATTATAGATTTTGGTCGATTTGGAGATGAACACGCCCATGGCCAAAACGGCCCCTTCGTGCACGATCACGCCTTCAACCACTTCGGACCGCGCGCCGATGAAACAGCCATCCTCGATGATGGTCGGGTTGGCCTGCAGCGGTTCCAGCACGCCGCCAATGCCCGCGCCCGCGCTGATATGACAGTCTGCGCCGACTTGCGCACAGGAGCCAACGCTGGCCCATGTGTCGATCATCGTGCCTGCGCCTACATGCGCGCCCAGATTGACATAGGACGGCATCAGGACGGCTCCGGGCGCAATGTAGGCCCCCCGGCGCACGGCGCAGGGCGGAACGGCGCGAATGCCTGCCTTGGTAAAGTCGGCCTCGCCCCAGCCTGAAAACTTGCTCGGCACCTTGTCGAACCAAGCGCCGTTCGCCGGGCCGCCGGGCATCAGCCTGTTGGCCTCAAGGCGAAAGCCGAGCAGCACGGCCTTTTTCAGCCATTGATGCACGATCCACTCGCCGCCGTCTTTTTCCGCAACGCGGAACGTACCGTCATCCAATCCCATGATGGCCGCCTCGACCGCATCGCGGCGCTCACCGACCGTGTCGGGGGACAGGGCGGCCCGGTCCTCCCAGGCGGCTTCGATAAGGGTGGTCAGCTGTTCAGTGTTCATAGGGCGGGCGCATAGGCGGTGAGGGGTCTGCGGGTCAACGCATGGCCGCGTCCGCTCAAGAAAAATTCAAGGCGTAGCGAACCTTTTGACCCGCGCGGCGGACTATCCTGTAACACGATTGCCAGGGACCATGACCGATCACACCCGTCAGAGACAGATCAGCGATACGCTGGACGCCTATCAGGCCGACCTCGCCAGCCAGGGCGATCGCCAGGCTTTCGCGCTGCTATATCGGCGCTGGCATCCGCGCGGCATACGGCTGGCCCGTCGTCTGACCGGCGATGCAGCCGAGGCAGACGACGTCATGCAGGACGCGGCGCTGACGATTGCGCGCGATATACGCAAGCTGCGCGATCCGGCCCGTTTTTCGGCCTGGGCCTTCACCATCGTGCGCCGCCGCTCTGCGGATCATATCGACCGGGCGGTCCGCCGCCGGGCGGGCGAGGCGGATAGTCTCATGCCGGAAACGGATATGGGTCCGGACGTCGCCCTGTCGATGAAACAGGCGCTGGCCCGCCTGCCGGAGACGGAGCGCACCATGCTGGCGCTATTCTATCTGGATGGCTTTCGCGGTCACGAAATTGCAGCCGCGCTCGGCATTCCCTTGGGAACGGTCAAGTCACGCCTGTTCAAGGCCCGGCAATCCCTGAAAAAACTTTACGAAGGAGACGATCATGACTGATTTCGACACGGAGTTGAAAGCCCTGTTGAGTGCGGAGGACGAAGCTTTCATCGGCGATGCCATCGACGAAACGGGCTATTACCAATATGCATGGAGCAGTTTTCGCGGGCCGGGGTCCGGCATGCGGATCATGGCCTGGGGCGGCATTCTGCTGTTCGGCAGCCTGACGATCCTGTTTCTCTGGCTGATGTTTACCGAAGAGACGATGCGAGTGCAGATCAACTTCGCGGCGTTGGCGGTGATGGCCAATAGCGCGCAGATTGCGCTCAAGCTCTGGTTCAACATGCAGCTCAATCGCGGGGCTCTGTCGCGTGAATTGCGACGGCTGCAGCTTGTCGTAGCAAGCCGGGGTTGAGGCTGTGCGGACAGGCCGCCTTATAACAGCCTGCCTTTTGATTGTCGGCCTGTCATTCGCGCTCAAACCGTTCGCACATGTCGGCATCGCCCTGTCGAAACCCGCGATCGCCTCCCTCGTCGGGTTCGGACATAGTGAGAAGATTACTCACGTGGCCTGTCGGCGCGCGGCGATGATGCATCGCCATGCGCGGGCAGCCTATGACATGCCGGGTATCCCATGTCTGGGGTCCGTTCTGGAGCGGTGGGTGCGCGTGCTGCCGACGCAACCTTTACTCAAGGCCTATGGCTGGATTGCCGCGGGCTCACGCGCGCATCATGCGTTCGACCATCAGGTGCAGCGCTTCGAGAAAACGGGACCGGTCGCGCGCTGAAAAAGGGGGCGGTCCGCCAATGTTCGGCTGGTCCGCCCCGTCTCTGAGATCGGCCATAATGGCCCGTACCGCCAGTTGCGATCCGATGGTGGCATTATCCATCTCCTTGCCGCTGGGCGACAGGACACGTGCCCCAGCCGTCAGGCAGCGTTCGGCCAGCAGAATGTCGGACGTAACGATGATCGCGTCGCCATCGGCCCGGTCGGCGATCCAGTCATCGGCGGCGTCGAATCCGTCCGTGACCAGCTGGAAGGTGATAGTCGGTTCGGCGGGCGTCCGGATATAGCTGTTGGCAACGACCGTGACTGGCACATTGTGCCGCCAGGCGACCTTATAGGTTTCGTCCCGCACCGGGCAGGCATCGGCGTCGATATAGATGTGGGGCGTCACTCCTCAGCGGGTTCCGAAGCGGGGATAAGGGCGGGACCCGGTGCAGGTCCGGGGGCAGGAACTGCGATCCGGCGACGCACTGAGCGCCGATCACCTTCATGCTGCGGCACCATCCAGTCCGGGCGCGCCTTCAGCAGCGCGTCCGCCGCCGCGTCGTGCCCGTAACGCGTTGACCAGACATTGAAATTGATCGGCTCCTCGCGGTCCGGCAGCACCATCGCCATCGTAAGCTCACGGCAGGTTCGCCCGGTGCAGGTGATGTTCGGGAAGGACCGGCCATCCAGTGCGATCAGCTGGCCGTTGAGTGTCAGGCTCTCGCTATTGGTTCTGTCGCTCTGCATCGAGATTCGAATCCTGTCGGAGTCAGGGGCGTCTATCCGTAATGCGACGCGGCGCGTGCCGTCCACGATCTGATTGTCGAGAATATCGATTTGGGGCATGACGACATCCGGCGGCGGGGCAGGCGTGATCCAGAGATTGCGCGAATAGCCGCTCAGTTCGCCCTGTGTGAAATCCCCGGCGGCGCGCATCGGGTTCGGCAGCGGGTCGCGCGCACTTATCGTGTAATGCGCGCCGTCAAATCCATCGCCGGCCAGATGGACCAGGCTGCGGCCCAGCGGCGCATCCTCGGAATAGGCAGGCACGAGCAGGCTTGCAGCGCCGAAACTCATGACGGCTGCGGCAGCGCCGTATAGCGGCCACCGGGTCGAACCCGGACGGGTCCAGACGATTGGAAGAAGGACGATGAAGGTCCAGACGACAAATGCTGTCAGTGGAGCAGAGGTTTCGACGAACAAGGCGGTTTCCGCCATGACATACATCGTCAGGCCAAGCACCGCTATCAGCACCGCACTCAGGGCGAACAGGATCAGCGCGACGATCCGCAGCGCTGAAGTCTGTTTGAGGATAATCAGCAAGGCCGCCGGGATCACCAGAAGGGCCGGCAATGCGAACAGGACGGACGCCCCGAAGAAGAGGAAACTGGCCGTCAGGCCCAGCGACATCATAACGGCCCAGGCCCCGACCAGAAACCGGTCGGCTCCGTCCGGGCGGTAGAGCCAGCGTGCGCAAAAGGCGGCGGTCAGCAGCGAGAGGCTGATCAGGACGCCGCGCAAGGCGATCGGCCAGGCTGTGCCGTAAGCGCTTTCCGGTCGCAGCGCATCAATCGCCATCCCGCCCAGTATCGCAACCCCTGTTCCTGCAATCAGGGCCAGAAGGGGCAGAAGGAGAACCCGCCAGAGCGGCGCGGGCTTGCGGTCGGTCCGGAACAGGGCGACGACACAAAGGATCAGCGCCAGCCCGATCAGGGGCTGCGCCAGATGTTCGGGCAGGGACAGGACGCCGAACCCCAGCACATCGGCATAGATGACCGCGCGATCGGTGCTGTCTTCATTCACGGTCATGAACCCTTCCACGGCGGACAGGGCGCTACTGCCAATATGAAAGACGGAGGCCCGGTCCAGATTGGCCAGATTGTCATGGCGCGTATGATAATGGCTTTCATGGCCGGTCATGGCGTAATTGGCGGCGTCCATATCCAGCGTTAGATATTCGGTCACATCCGTCCCGTTCGGCATGGCGCGGTAGATGTCGACGGATAGGGAACTGGCAACCGCCCCTTTCACCCGGTCTTCGGGATGGGGTTTAAGCGCGGCCAGGTCGCGACCGTTCGGATCGCTGGTTTCGAACATGGCTGCCGGTCCGCGATTGCCGCGCGCCTCCAGGCTGACGACGGCTCCGATCATCGGGGCGACCGGGTCATGCCGGACAAAGCGGGCAGCCCCGACCAGCCCGATCTCTTCGCCGTCCGTTATCAGGACGTAGAGTGGGCGCGGCAGAGGGCGGTCTTTCATCAGGCGAGCGATTTCCAGGCTGGACGCGACGCCCATCCCGTCATCGGCTGCGCCCGGCCCGGTCGGCACACTGTCATGGTGGGAGGCGAGCATGACGGCGTCGGGCCCGGGGGGCGTCACCCAGAAGCCGACATTGCGCACGCGCGCGCAGGCCACGTTCCTGCGGTCACTGCAGTGAAACGCATCATCGATGATCGGCTCGAAGCCCAGCTGCCGGATTTCCGTACTCAGCCGATCGATCACGGCATCGCTGACCGCGCTATCGACGGGATGGGGGCTTTCGTCACCCAGAATGCGCGACAGCCGTTCTATCGTCGCCTGAGTATTAAACGGATGGTCGGGATCGACCCGTGGAGCATCAATCAGTTTGGGGGAAAACAGGAAAAGCAGAAACAGGCTCGCCAGCAGAAGGGCAAGCGCGGTCGCGAATGGCTTACGGCGCGGTTGAAACAGTCGGCCCATCATGTCTCCCCTTTTAGGGCGATGTAACAGTGACATGCCGCGTCGTATATTCTTCAATAACGCATGACTTGACCATGTTTCATTCATCTATATACTGTCATCCATGAATACGAACTGGTCCGATTATCCTGTTTTCCTTGCCGTGGCCGAAGCCGGTTCGCTGACAGCCGCTGGCAAGGCGCTCGGCATGAGCCAGCCGACCGTCGGTCGGCGCATTCGCGCGCTTGAAGATCACTTCAAGACGCCGCTGCTCAAGCGCAAGGACGGACATCTGGTCCCGACCGTGTTCGGGCAGAGCATGCTCGACCATATACGTCGCATGCAGGATGAGGCAGCGGCGATCGACCGCAGTTCCGCCACGCTGGAAGACAGCCTGTCGGGCGTGGTGAGGCTCAGCGCGACCGAAGGGATCGGAACGGCCTGGCTGCCGGGGGTTATGCAGCGTTTCCGCGCTGAACATCCCGACATCCTGATGGATATCGGGATCGGATTTCAGAATTACAATCTGGCCCAGCGTGAGGCCGATATCGCGCTGCGCTGGAAGACGCCTGGCGAGCAGAATTCGCTGATCGGACGCAAGGTCGCGGATGTCTCCTTCGGCCTGTTTGCGAGCCCGGAATATCTGGCGCTCGCCGGCGCGCCGAACAGCCTCGAAGAACTGTCACAGCATGACGGCGTGGTTGCATCCATCATGGACGGCAAGATCCTCTGGGTCACGGATCCGGATACGGAAGAGCCGATTCACATGCCGGGTCGCATCACCTTCAAGTCCAACTCCATCTGGGCCTTCTATGAAGGGTTGGAACAGGGTTATGGGATCGGCATGCTCCCACTCTGCGGGGCGGCGGCGCAGGGGCGTCATCTGGTTCGCGTCATGCCTGAAATGGAACATAAGGAAGCGCTCTATCTGGTCGCGCACCAGGACCTGAAGCGCTCCGCGCGTATCCGCGCCGTGTTCGATTATCTGGTCGAAGCCTTCCGGCAGGATAGCGGCTTTTTCGATTGTGGCGGCGAGTCGGTCTTTTCGCCGGGCCGCTTCGATATTGCGCCGCCTTCGGCCTGTCGCGAAGACCGCGATCATGCGCATCTGTCGGTTGCTGCGGAATAGGCGCTCTCTTCTAAACGGATTTGTCATTCGACCCGTCGCTCAACTGCGCTACGAGGCTGCTGATGTCTGACTTTTCCTGCCCCCTTTGCAGCGGCTCTTCCTACGTTATTCTCGAAGCGGAGGCCGACTGGCTGGTTCGTGCGAAACGCGCGGATGACGAACGGCGCATGATCGGCGCGATCGTCGCAGGCGATCCCGATCTGTCATTTGGCGGCATTGTACGGTGCGAAGCATGCGGTCTTGCGACAGTCCGCACACCGCCTGCGCCGGACGCGCTCGGGCGTTTCTATTCGGCCTATTATGCCTCGGCCAGCTACGGCACCAAGCGCGACAAGAAGATCAGACGTGCCGCCAAGCGTGTACGCCGCTTGCAGCGTCAGATCAGATCGGATGGGCGGCGCTTCCTCGATGTCGGGGCCAATCTCGGCTATGCGGTTGAAGGCGCGCGTCAGCAGGGGTTCGACGCCACCGGAATCGAAATCGATGGCGAGGCCGTGGCCCGCGCTCAGGCCGACTTTCCCCGGAATCGCTATATCGAAACGACTGTCGAAGCCTTTGCCGCGCAAGGGCAGCGCTTTGATCTTGTCTATTGTTCGGAAGTCATCGAACATGCGCTGGATATTCGCGCCTTTGCGACCGCGCTGATGGATCTGGTCGCCCCGGGCGGTGTTCTGTTTGTAACGACACCGGCCGATGGGCACCGCGCGACACCGGACCCGCTCGTCAGCTGGGTCCAGGTCAAACCGCCGGAGCATCTGCATTGGTTTGCGAAGAGTCACCTGCTGTCTCTGTTCGATCGGCCTGATTTCGTGCCGCGCTTCTGGTTCAATCACAAGCCGGGTCACAAACTTGTGCTGCGCCGCGACGCCTGATCGCCGCAATTGGCGTCTTGGCGAACCGGACAGGGCCGCCTAAGAGCCGCCTTCTGATGAACGCACGCAAAGATACGATCGATTTCGGGTTTGAGCAGGTCCGCACGGCGGACAAGCAGGCCCGTGTAAAGCAGGTGTTCGACTCGGTTGCGCGCGATTACGACCGGATGAACGATGCGATGAGCCTCGGCATTCACCGGATCTGGAAAGATATGGCGATCACCAAGCTCAACCCCCAGCCCGGCGAGCGTCTGCTCGATGTGGCGGGGGGTACGGGCGACATTGCGCGGCGTTTCATCAGGGCGGCCAATATGGTGCGCGAACGTCGCGGCGGTGCCGCCGCCTCGGCTGTCATCCTCGATATCAACGACGAAATGCTGCTTGCCGGAATCGACCCGGTGAAGGATGCGGGTCTGGACCTGACCCGGGTCTGCGCCAATGCGCAGCGCCTGCCGTTCGAAGACGGTCAATTCGATGCCGTCACCATTGCCTATGGCATTCGCAATGTCACCGACCGGATGGCCGCCCTGCGTGAATTTCACCGCGTCCTGAAGCCGGGCGGGCGGCTCGGCGTTCTGGAATTTTCGACCCCGCCCGAACCGCTGATCCGGCGCTTCTACGACGCCTATTCTTTTGCCGTGATCCCGCGACTGGGCGAACGGATCGCCGGTGATCGGGACAGCTATCAATATCTCGTCGAATCGATCCGGCGCTTTCCCAAGCAGGAACAGTTTGCGCAGATGATGCGCGAGGCTGGATTCGCCCGCGTCGACTATGCCGATTACAGTGCCGGAGTGAGCGCGTTTCACACAGGATGGAAGATCGCATGAGCGATAAGGACATGAGCGACCAGGGCCTGTCGACTGACCTTCCCGATGAAGTCAGCGTCGGCGAGGCGGTCGAGGCCGCCAATGCTGCCCCGCGCCCCAATCATTTCTGGCTCGATTTCGGTCCGCTGCTGGTGTTTTTCGGAACGTTCCACTGGATTCGGCGCAGCAATCCGGACGACGCGCTGTTTATTGCCGCAGCCGTCTTTGCCGTTGCCGCCCTGATCGCATTGGCATTTGGCTGGCTGAAATACCGGACCGTCTCGTTCGTGCTGATCTTTTCGACGCTGGTCATTGTCGGTACGACGGCGCTGGCATTTTTCTTCGACAATAAGGTGTTCCTGTTCATGCGCCCGACCGCCGTCAACGGGCTGATGGGGCTGGGCGTGCTCGGGGGTGTGCTGTTCGGGAAGAATGTATTGCGCCTGTTGCTGGGCGGGACGTTCGCCCTGACCGATCGGGCTTGGACGATTCTCGCAATACGCTGGGGCCTGTTCTTTCTCTGCATCGCGCTCATCAATGAAATCGTCTGGCGAACCCAGACGGAAAGCTTCTGGGTTAATTTCAAGACGTTCGGCTTTCTGCCGATGACACTCGTCTTCGCCTTCGCCCAGCTGCCCTTCATCCAGCGTCATGGTGGCCTGGTCGAAACGGCTGACGACGCCGCTTAGGCCGTGTCTGGACCGACATTGTAAGCGTATATTAACCCTGTTCCCGACCTCCTCTGGACCCGACTCCAACGGTCATTACCACCCTGATCAGACGGTCGCATCGGTCATGCGATTCGCCTTTACCGAAACGGGCGCTGGGCGGCGTGAGCGAAAGAGCAGGGTCGATGCAAATCACATCGTTGAAAGTGGGGCGGACAATTGCACGGCTCGATCTGACCCGACGCTATGCAAGGGCCAGCTCTGTCGATGCGGTCTATCTGCATCAGCTGGGCGCCGCACAGCGTCACGGGATTTTCGAGCCGTTCGATGCAGATGCGCGCGAGTTGAATGACTGGCTCTTATCGGTGCAGGCGGGGCGAGAGCTATGTCGCGCCGCCTGGGACGTTTTCGTGACGGATGGGGACATGACCGCTCCGAAATCGCACAAGGCACCGAATGCCCGCTAGACGGGAGAACGACCGCAAAAGGGCGCGTCTGACATAGACGGCGCCCAGTCAGCCTTAGACATTGAATGCGCCGCCTCGCTTGCTATAAGCTAAAGCAACATATTCCCGTGTATTTCCTAAAGGACCACTCATGGCGTCTCTGGACAGTTTCGGCTGCGAACGCGAGCTCACAGTCGGCTCGAAAACCTACCATTATTTCGATCTTGCCGTTGCGGAAGCGAACGGGCTGCCCGGAATTTCCAAACTCCCGCGCTCGCTCAAAGTGCTGCTGGAGAATCTGCTGCGTTTCGAAGACGGGAAAACAGTCAAGAAAGCCGACATCGAAGCCATGGCCAGCTGGCTGACAGAACGCCGGTCCAGCCACGAGATCGCCTACCGTCCGGCGCGGGTCCTGATGCAGGATTTTACCGGCGTTCCGGCCGTCGTCGATCTGGCCGCCATGCGTGACGCCATGGCCAATTTCGGGTCTGATCCCGAAAAGATCAATCCGCTCGTCCCGGTCGATCTGGTCATCGACCACTCGGTCATGGTCGATTATTTCGGGACAGAGGATAGTTACGAGAAGAATGTGGCGCGCGAATATGAGCGCAACGGCGAACGCTACGACTTCCTGAAATGGGGTCAGACGGCCTTTGATAATTTCGCCGTGGTCCCACCCGGCACGGGCATCTGCCACCAGGTGAATCTGGAATATCTGGCGCAGACCGTCTGGACGAAGGATGAGGGCGGCAAGACCTATGCCTATCCCGATACGCTGGTCGGTACGGATTCGCACACGACCATGGTCAATGGTCTGGGCGTGCTGGGTTGGGGCGTGGGCGGTATCGAAGCCGAAGCCGCCATGCTCGGCCAGCCTGTCTCCATGCTGATTCCCGAAGTGGTCGGGTTCGAACTGACGGGCAAATTGCCCGAAGGCGCGACAGCGACCGATCTTGTTCTGCGTGTCGTGGAGATGCTCCGCGAAAAAGGCGTGGTCGGGAAATTTGTGGAATTTTACGGCAAAGGACTCGATTATCTGTCGCTCGAAGATTGTGCGACGATCGCCAATATGGCGCCGGAATATGGCGCGACTTGCGGTTTCTTCCCGGTCGATACGGACACGCTGCGTTATTTGCGTGCAACAGGCCGCGAAGAAGACCGCGTCGATCTCGTCGAAGCCTACACCAAGGCACAGGGCCTGTTCCGCACGGACGTGGTTCCAAGCTTCACCGACACGCTGCATCTGGACATGGAGACGGTGCGCCCGTCGCTGTCCGGTCCGAAGCGTCCGCAGGACCGCTTCAACCTTCAGGGCTCAGCCGACACGTTCCGCATGATCATGACCAAGGATTTCGAAAAGGCCGGCGATGCGTCCAACCCGATGCCGGTCGAAGGCCACGACTTTTCGGTCGATCATGGCCACGTCATGATCGCGGCCATCACATCCTGTACCAACACCTCCAACCCGTCCGTCATGATGGCGGCGGGCCTTGTTGCCAAGAAAGCGAACGAAGCCGGGCTGCAGGTTAAACCCTGGGTCAAGACCTCCACCGCACCAGGGTCGCAAGTGGTCGGTCAGTATCTCGAACGTTCCGGTTTGCAGGACGAGCTGGACAAGATCGGCTTCGACGTGGTCGGCTATGGCTGCACCACCTGTATCGGCAATTCCGGTCCGCTCGCGCCGCCGATCGCCAAGGCGATCGCCGACGGCGATCTGGTCAGCTGTTCCGTACTGTCGGGCAACCGCAATTTCGAAGGCCGGATCGGCCCGGACATCAAGGCGAACTTCCTCGCTTCACCGCCACTGGTCGTTGCCTATGCGCTGGCCGGGACGATGCATCACGACTTCGACAAGGATCCACTGGGTCAGGATGCGAACGGCAAGGATGTCTATCTGCGCGATCTGTGGCCGACATCGGCTGAAATCGCCGAGGCTGTGCGGGGCTCGGTCACGCGCGAACTCTTCGAGCAGGAATATGCCGACGTATTCAAGGGCGATGACCGCTGGGCCGATATTCAGGTCGAAGGCGGTAAGGTCTATAACTGGAACCCGGCTTCCACCTATGTGCGCAACCCACCCTATTTCGAAGGGATGGGCATCGACCCGGAACCGATTCGCGATGTGGACGGGGCCAATATTCTGGCGCTGCTAGGTGATTCGATCACGACCGACCACATTTCGCCCGCCGGCTCGATCAAGTTTGATGGCCCCGCGGGTCGCTACTTGCAGGAACGCCAGGTCGCTCGCAACGAGTTCAACTCGTTCGGCTCGCGTCGCGGCAATCATGAAGTCATGATGCGCGGCACATTTGCGAATATCCGGCTGAAAAACCTGATGGCGCCAGGGACGGCAGGCGGTGTGACCACATATGTCCCCACCGGTGAAGTCATGTCGATCTTCGATGCGGCGCAGCGCTACAAGGCGGACGGCAAGGATCTCGTCGTGTTTGCCGGCTCGCTCTATGGTAATGGCAGCTCGCGTGACTGGGCCGCCAAGGGCACGATCCTGCTGGGCGTGCGCGCCGTGATCGCGGAAAGCTTCGAACGCATCCACCGCTCCAACCTGATTGGAATGGGCGTTTTGCCGCTGGAATTCATGAATGGCGATAACTGGGGCGATCTCGGCCTGACCGGCAGCGAGACTGTCTCGATCGGCGATATTGACGACATCAAGCCGATGGATGAGGTCGCAGTGACGATCACCATGAATGACGGCTCGTCCAGAACGATCACGACCAAGGTCCGGATCGATACGGATAATGAGCTGGAATATTACCGTAATGGCGGCATCCTGCATTATGTGCTGCGCAATCTGGCGCGCGAGGATCGCGCCGCCGCCTAGGCGAAACGCCCCAATTCGTATGATAGAAAGCGGCCCTGCGGGGCCGCTTTTTCGTTGCGTTACTGTGATTGGGCGACAAGATTGATCAATGATGACACGTCTGATCCAAGTTCTGATCGCCATGGTACTCGCACCGCTTGTGACGGCCTGTGTTTCTGATGATCTGGTTCGGCAGACGCCATTCACGGCTGAGCAGATCCGAGCCCAGCAAGTTGCAATCGACAGGCTGATCGACGGTGACGTTGACGGTCTTATCGCTCTGTCTTCAGATGAGTTTCAGGCGCTCGAGAATGTCGAAGACACGATGGTCAAAATCATGACCATTGCCAACGCGCATCCTATCAGTCCGGTCATCATAACGGGCGAGCACCGGGTGAATGATACGACAAGCGACGCTTACCCATTGCAGTACGGTGTCTGGGAGTCAGCGTATGGCGACGGATATTTGATCATCGAACTGGTCACGGAAGCCAATCCAGACTGTTGTAAACTCCGGCATGTCAATCTGACGACGCTTGATGAAAGTCCGGTCGGTCGCCATGATTGGGCGTCTTCAGACACAGGACCCGTAAGGCTGCTCATACTGGGTTTGGCGGTGCTCATACCGGCTTTCTGTCTGGTTACCGCCATTGTCTGTGTCCGGGATAAGGCGATCAGGCGAAAATGGCTCTGGGTTCCCTTCATTCTGATCGGTTTGTGGGGAGTGCAGCTGAATTGGACGACCGGCGCACTTCGCCCCAATTTCTTTTCCTATGCGGATGGCAGCGTCACTTTTTCCTTCATAAAATTCCAGTTACTCGGGGCGGGTGTGACGCGCGGCGGGCCGTTCATGCCTTGGATAATCGATCTGGGCACACCTGTCGGGGCGATTCTGTACTGGGCCATGCGTCGCAGGTTGAAACGGGCGAGTAATAAGCCGGGGCAGGAGAATGCACCGCCCGACCTCGTCTCCGAAGAGGCAGACAGGGTCTGAAATGTGAGCATGGTCACAAGGACCGTCATTAAGTGAGAATAATTCTCATTTAGCTATTGTAGTTGCAAATAATTCGCATTAAGCGCCCCTCGACTTATTCTAGGGGACCCACCTCATGCGCAAATCCGCACTCATACTCAGTACCATTCTGGCCAATGCCGGGCTGGTGGCACCCGCTTTCGCCGATGACGGCCCGTTCGACGATGAAGTCATCGCCACGGGCACGTATCTGTCGATCGACAAGATCAATGCAGTGAAGACACCGACGCCGATCATCGATATTCCGCAGTCTCTGACCATCATCACGGCGGAGACGATCCGCGATCAGTCCTTCCAGAGCATTGGCGACATTACCCGCTACTCGCCCGGCGTGAATATCAGCCAGGGCGAAGGCCATCGTGATGCGATCATCATTCGCGGCAACCAGACGACGGCAGACTTCTTTCAGGACGGCGTGCGCGACGATGTGCAATATTACCGCCCGCTCTATAATCTGCAGCAGGTCGAAATCCTGCGCGGCGCCAATGCGCTGCTGTTCGGGCGCGGCGGTGTCGGCGGCATCGTCAATCGCGTCACAAAGACGGCTGACAGCACGGATAGTTTTACCACGCTGGACGCCAGCATCGATACATTCGGTGCTGCTTACGGCGCAGTCGATTATAATCAGCCCTTGTCGGACCGGGTCGGCCTGCGGGTGAACGGTTTTGTCGAAAGCCTGAACAATCACCGCGACTTCTTCGATGGGGACCGATTCGGGATCAATCCGACGCTCGGGATCGAGCTGGGTCCGCAAACAGCGCTCGATCTGTCCTATGAATATCTGGACGATGACCGCGTCGTCGATCGGGGCGTGCCATCCGTGAATGTCGCGACCGGGCCGGACGTTCCGCTCGAGGGCTTCGACAATACCTTCTTCGGATCGCCCGATCAGAACTTCACAACCCTGCAGGCGCACATTCTGCGCGGCCGGGCCGATCACCAGTTCAACGATATGCTGCGGGGCAATGTCACCTTGCAATATGCCGATTATGACAAGGTCTATCAAAACCTCTATGCCAGTGAGGAAGTGGTCTTGACCAACGGGATATTCCCGCAGGTCGAGCTGGATGGCTACCGCGATACGACCGACCGCAACAATTTCGTCGCCCAGGCCAATCTGGTCGGTGAGTTCGATACAGGCCCGATCGGACACACGGTGCTGGTGGGCGTGGAATATGCGTCCCAGCACACAGATAATGCCCGTCTGGATAATGTGTTTGCGCAGAATAATGACGATCAGCTCTTCATTCCGTTCAGCGACCCGCTGAACATTCCCGCCTTCGGCTTTACCGACCCTGCACGGGACCGGAAATCGAATGTCTATGTGCTCTCAGCCTACGCCCAGAACCAGATCGATCTGACGGATCAGTTCAAGGTCGTTCTCGGTGCCCGGTTCGACAGTTTCGACATCGATGTGACCGACATACAGAACAATGCGCAGTTCACGCGCAAGGATGAAGAGATCACGCCGCGCATCGGTGCGATCTTCAAGCCGGTCGATAATATGTCGTTCTATGCCAGCTATAGCGAGACTTTCACACCGCGTTCGGGCGACCAGTTCCTGACGCTCGATCTAGATACGGCCTCGACCCGTCCGCAATTCACCGAAAACCTCGAAGCCGGGGCGAAATGGGATGTGCGACCGGATCTAAGCGTCACAGCTGCCATCTTCCAGCTGGACCGCGAGGGCTTCACATCGATCGACCCGAACAATCAGCAACAATTGATCACGATAGACGGGGCGAGCGTCAAAGGCCTCGAATTGCAACTGATCGGGCAGCTGACACAGGCCTGGTCGATCAATGCGGGCTATTCCTATCTGGACGGCGAGGTCGAGGACCTCAGCTTTGCCGGCGGGGTCGTCGGGGCGGGGGGGCTGGACGGCAATGAGCCGCGTCAGACACCGACGCACACACTCTCCGTCTGGAACAATTATCAGCTTAATGACCGGTTGGGTCTCGGGCTGGGCGCGACTTACCAAGACAGCTATTTCGTGCGTGAAGACAATAGCGTCGAAGTGCCGGACTTCGTCCGGGTCGACGCGGCGCTCTTCTATGATGTGTCGGACGATCTGCGCCTGCAGCTCAATGTCGAAAACCTGTTCGACACAGATTATTTCCCTGACGCGCACAGCAATGACAACATATCGACGGGAGCGCCGATCAATGCGCGCTTTACCGTGATGAGCCGCTTCTAGCGCTCCCAATCGGGCTCAGGCGTCTTTAGGCGTCTGCGGGCTCACGGGCCGTCTCTGGCTCGTTGCCGTACATCTCATCCATGAACAGGGTGAAGATGCGGCGGCCTGCGCTCGGCTCATCGCCGGAGGCGTCCATGGCGAGCGACTGATTGTGGATGGACCGTGTCAGGGTCGGGAGCAGGCCGGAGGGCATCGGCTCGTAGGCCATCTTCCAATCGGAAAAGGCACGGCTTTCAATGTCGCCTTCATGGAGAATGCGCACATTCGTGTGGCGCGGGTCTGATTGAATGGCGAAGAAAAGGTCCATGATTACATGGGTTTCGCCTTCGATGATCTGCAAGAACTGGCGATTATCGTAACAGAGCAGCCCAGTCACGCCCATTTCGGCATTCTTGGACCGCGCATGGTCCAGCAGGGCGCGGACGGCGTCTTGGCCCATCGGTTCTGGTGTTTCACTGGCATAGACGATCTCCAGGAGCGGTTCCTGCGGTCTATCGGTCTGGGTCGAATCAGGGGTCAAGATATGGGTCCATGGTTCAGGCCGGAAAGTGGCGGGCCTGTGATCCTATACGCAAGCTAGGCCATAAAAGTTTGCCGCAAACGGCTTAAAAATACAGTGGCGGTTGCGGATCACCCGAGATGACGGCCCAGATCCAGTGGGCCTAGCTGCGACGACCGCTTCTGCCCGGACAGACACCAGGTGACAAAATGTTCGCAATTGCGCACCAGCGGATTGTAGCGCTCACCCATTCGCCCCCGGGCCCGGACGACAATCTCGGACCCGGAAAGAGGCGAGGCATAGGCAACGGTCCGGATCGGCCGCCCGCCGGAAAAAGCCTTCATATCGGTTTCCATGACACGTCCGAACCGCGCCGAGCTGTGAATGACGGTCCCATACCCAGTCGCAAGGCCGACATGATCGAACAGGCCGCGCATGCGCACGGCGAGTAAGGTTCCTGCCGGAAAAATACGTCCTGCACGTTCATAAGGATAACGGCTCATGAGTTTAGTCTAGCCGCATATGCCAAAAACGCAAAACGCCCGGCTTCGGGATGAAAAGCCGGGCGCAAGCTGTGGTCTCAAATACCGCTGATTTAGCTGCGGCGTTCACCATTTTCGTAGAAGGTGCGGTTCGTGCCCTTCTCGAAATAGTAATAGCGGCGCGTATTGTCGTCAAAATAGCGCGTCGACTTGTCGAGGTTCGGTGCAGCGACGGTTCCGCCCTGCAATTCCTTATCCTTCTTGCTGCCCTGCATGGCACCGATGATGCCGCCGACGACAGCACCCGCAGCTGCGCCTTCGCCGACTTTTACGTCGCCGGAGATCGCGCCGATGCCGGCACCGACAGCGGCGCCAGCGGCGGCTCCGCGGACAGCGTCGCGTTCGACATTCTGCGTGGTCGTGCAAGCAGCAAAAGACAGTGCCGCAACAGATAGTGCGGCCGTTTTGATAAGCGTGGTCATGTAATTCTCCAAAATTCCCTGGCTGGGGCACCCCCATTCGCCCGTGAACAGACAGAAACGTCGCACGGGGTCATCGGTTCCATGCGCCATCCATGTTAACAGCCGGATGAACCGCAGATTACAAACTGTTGAAAACCGCGATAGGATGTCGACCATGATATATGAGCCGATCCACCAAACCTTGCTGAACCTGATCAATGCAGCCGTCCTGCCGGCCTGGGCGATGCTGATCCTGGCCCCGCGGTGGCGCTGGACGGACCGACTGGTTCATAGTGGGCTTTATCCGGTCGCGCTCGGGCTTGCTTATCTGGGCTTCATGATCTGCGCGCTGATCTGGGGTACGAATGACGCGCCCGTGGACTTCACCACGATAGACGGTATCGCCGCAATTTTCAGCCATCCATTCGGGCTGCTGACCGCCTGGGTGCATTATCTGGTGTTCGACCTGTTCGTTGGCATGTGGGAAGCGCGCGATGCCCGCCGAAACGGTATGAACCATTTTTTGCTGGTGCCTTGCCTGTTGCTGACCTTCATGGCCGGTCCGGTCGGACTGCTGCTCTATTTCATCCTGCGGCGGAAATGGGCGATAACGGGTGATTGACCGGTTGGGATTTAGCGGCAAAGCGCTCCAGCCTGACGCAGCGCGGCTGTCACGCCCTTCAAGCTGAAATTATAGGATACATCCGTGCCGCGCGCCGAGACGGCTTCGACGGTCATGTTCGCGCCTTTGCGCATGCTGGCGACAAGGCGGCGTTCATCGGCAGTTTCCGCGATAAACGCTTCATTGTCGGCCCCGTACATGGTGATCGCCGTGGATCCGACCCGTGCTTTGGGAGCGCGCGCCGGCTTGAGCGGGAAGCCCGTCATCAAGGATGGCTGTTCGGTGGCGGCCCCATTGGCCCAGTTGGAAACCAGAAAGAAGATATTGCCGTGATTGGCCGTGCCGGGCGACTTGGTGGTGGCTTCGCTGACGACGTAGCAGGTCTTCGCCTGCCCGCTGCCGCGCGTATAGACGATCCAGTCCGCATGCCGCCCTTCCAGGCGCGGCGCGTTGGCGGCGGCCTCGGCCGGTATGACCATGGCGGCACCACTGATCGCGATCAGAGCGGACAGACCGATATGCAGACAGGTGCGGCGGATCGTATGAGGGCGGGTCATGACGCCCATATAGAAGCGGATCAGGCTTAATTGCGCCTTAACATCAGTATCTTTTCAGACAGGTTTACTGTCAATTGCGATCACGTTTTCATCATCGCGGAGGGTCATCAGTGAGGCGGAGCGGATCAGCCGTTCTGACCGATCCCGGTCTTGTGTTTCACGCCGGGCTGGCCGCGGCGCCTTTGCACCAGTGGTCGCGGCGCGTGACCGCCGAACAGGATCGACCGGTCATAGAGCGTGAGCGCGGTTGCGAGCCCGACATTGATACAAAAGGCGGTCGGGATTTTCACGATATGCGCGCAGGCGTCCTGTACGGGCCGGGACAGAGACCCCTTTTCGGGGCCGAGAATATAGGCCGCATTGAGCGGGTGGCGGAAGCTGGGCAGGTCGACGGCATCGTCGGTCAGTTCGACACCGACCAGGACGCAGCCTTCGGGAAAACGTGCGGGGTCAAAATTCGGCCACCGATAATAGGGCAGATGGGTGGCAGAGCCGGACGTATCGGTCTGGCGCACAGAGGTCTCGTCCAAGTCCGATCCGATGGTGAAAGCAAAGCTGGCTCCGAAAGCGTGGGCCGTGCGCAGGATCACGCCCAGATTATGCGGCTTGGAAAGCCCCTCGCTCCCGATCCCGAAATAACCGCGCACTGCTCTGCCCCTAGACGTCTGACGGTACGCCGGGCTGATCGCGCTCGACCAGAATGACGGAGCGGTAGACCGAATAGCTGGCCACAACGATGCTCCCGAGAATGATCAGCCAGAACGGCACATATGGCCCGAGGGCAAGATAGCCGAGCCCGATCAGGCCGAAAGTGGTCAGGTTGACGAACAGATTGAGCAGGACGGACCCTGCGCTCATCAGCTGCGCGCGAATTTTCGGCTCGGCCCGGCGTTGCGCCATGGCCTGTAACGGCACGACGAAGATACCGCTGGAAATGGACGCGCCGCATAGCATGAACAGGAAGATTGGCATGGCGGGGTCGGACAGAAAGGCGCTGGCCGGACCGAAATCTTCCGTGCCCGTATAGGCTGGAGCGGGAACAAGGATGAGGCCCAGCGTGAACAGGGTCACACCGATAATCCCGAGCGTTGTCAGTCGGACGGCTTCAGGGCCCCAGATTTTCATGTTTCCGACCGTGAAAACGATCAGCGACCCGAAAAGAATGCTGATGGTCGAACAGGCTAGCAGCACCTGCAAGGCCTGTTCGTTATAGCCCATTGTTTGGCCGACAAAATCGGGAAGGGTCGTCACGAAGACGGTGGACAGACCGTAAAACCAGCTAATGCCGAGCAATGGCCGCAGCACATCCAAGTGGCCGAAAGCTTTTTTCAGCACGCTGATCGTGGCTGTAACCGGTTCGTAATTAACCTTCAGCTCGGGCTGAGGCGCAGGGGCAGGCGGACAGGCTTCTGACGCGAACCAGCCGAGCAGCGCCATGGCGACTAGTATGGCTGAGATGACCACGGTCCCGAAGGACAGCACAAACAGACCGATGATCGTCGCCGCCAGAATGGTGGCGAACTGGAACCCGCTCATCAGCGCATTGCCCTTTATCAACTCCTTTTCAGTTAACCATTGCGGCAGAACGGCATTCTTGGTCGGTGAGAAAAAAGCGGACTGTGCGCCCATCAGGCCCAGGGCCACGGCCAGGATACGGACATCCATCAGATAGAAGCCAAGGGCCGCCAGCAACATGATCAGCAGCTCGGCGCGCTTGACCCAGCGGAAGATAATGCCGCGATCGACCTTATCCGCAATCTGTCCAGCAATGGCGCAAAGAAGAGTAAACGGCCCGGTGAAGATCAGGGCCGCGACCGGAACCCGCATCCCGCTCGGCAGGTCCGACAGAAACACAACTCCGCCAAACGTGATCAGCGCGATCAGCGCATTCTTCAGCACATTGTCGTTGAAGGTCCCGGCCTGGAAAAGGGTAAAGAGCGGCAGGAAACGCCGGGACCAGGTCAGGCCCGTCTGGGGGTGTCGGCTCATGGAAGTTCCCTCATGGGTTCGCCTTCTGTCGGTCCGCACGTGCTTGTGCAACAGGGTTGAGTTGCACCGTGCCGATATCGTCCGGGTTCAGTGCGCCCGGATCCTCATGATCCAGCATAGCGATGGAGCGGGTCTCGATCCGGTCCTGCAGGATGGCCATGAATTCATCCTTGCCGAGACCAGGTGGGATCGGGTCGAGAAATTCGACCTTGGCGTGACCGGGATGTTTGATCCAGTCCGACTGGTTCCAGCGCTGCCCCAGATTGGTCGCGACCGGCACGACCGGACAGTCAAACTCCTGCTGCAAGTGCCAGACACCCTTTTTATAGGGATGATGGCTGCCGACCTGGCTCAGATGACCTTCGGGATAGATCAGGATGCGCCGCCCCTGTTCACGCACGACTCGCGATGTTTCCGCCATGCGCGCCCGGGTCGCGGGCCCGCCGCAGCTTTCGACGACCACCGCATTCATCTTGGCCAGAATGACCTTGATCAGCCAGAATTTCTCCAGATGGTCGCCGGTGACGAAGGACAGATCGTCGAACTGATGAAACATGATGATGCCGTCACCATAGCTCTGATGCTTGGCGGCGATGATGACGGGGCCATCATGCGGCACGCGCTCGTGTCCGCTGACATCGACCGTGATCCCGGCAATCACCCGCATCCCCCAGCGGATCACCTTGGTGTAGCGCCGCAAACCGCCCATTAGCAGCGCCCGCCCCGGCACAAGGCTGAGGACCACGCCGACAAGGGCATAGAGCGCGGTCGCCGCGTAGAAGAACAGATTGAACAGGGTGGAGCGGACCATGAGGTCGGTTTGACTGCGCGGTCCAGACTTGTCCAGCTTTGCAATGGTCGTGAACGGCCTCTATGCGTGACAGAAATATACTTTGGGGGTCAAGGATATGAAGTCCGTGTTTCTAGGGCTGTTCACAGCTGTAATCGCCTTGTTCGCCTATCTGCTGCTCTGGCCGGTTCCCGTTGCCCCTGCCAGCTGGGACGCGCCGGAGGATCTTGGCTTTACAGGGATTTTCACGCCAAACACAGATCTGGCCGATTTGTCGATGATCGACCTGACACCTCATCATGGGGCAGAAGACGTCGTTGCCATGTCGGACGGACGACTTTTGGCTTCAACGCAGGACGGCTACATCCTGCTGATCGACCCCGCGCAGGAAACCGTAGACATGCTCGCGGAGACAGGTGGGGTTCCGCTCGGGCTAGAGATAGACACAACGACAGGCAGATTACTGGTTGCTGACGCCTATCGTGGTCTGCTCTCCGTCGGAATCGATGGGTCGGTTGAGGTTCTGACGGATAGGGTTGAGGGATCGCCCATACTCTATGCCGATGATCTGGACATTGCCGATGATGGTGTGATCTATTTTTCGGACGCGTCTACGAAGTTCGGCGCTGCGGCGAGCGCGTCGACGCTGGACGCCAGTTTGCTCGAAATACTCGAAGGCGTTGGGACGGGCCGTTTACTGGCCTATGATCCGACCTCTCAGGAGACCCGGATTGTCGCTGCGGGTCATGTCTTTGCCAATGGCGTCGCCATGGCGCCGGATGGTGATGTTCTCATGTTGGAGACAGGGCGCTATCGCTTGCTGAAGATCGATCCGGATACAGGCGACCAATCTGTCTTGATCGATAATTTGCCCGGCTTTCCCGACAATATCAATCATGGTCCCATCGTGGATGGGGTTGGTCCGACCTATTTCATCGGGCTCGCCAGTCCGCGAGCGGCTTTCCTGGACGGTAATAGCGATAAGCCTTGGCTACGCGCTTTGGCGATGCGAATGCCCAAGGCTTTTCAGCCCAAACCACAGGCCTACGGGGTGGTTTTCCAGATTGGTGCTGACGGCACGATATTGCGGACCTGGCAAGACCCGAATGGAGCCTACCCAACGACAACGGGTGCTGTTTTCGTTCGCTCCGAAACGCTTGGCGACCGTATATATATTACGGCACTACAGCCAACGACTCTCGGCTACCGCCCTTATCCCTAACCAAGGAACCTCTCATGTCCGACCGCGCTTACGAAATCATCGTCTACGGCTCCACGGGTTATACGGGCCGTCTCGTCGCCGAATATTTACACAATGAATATGGCGATGGACTCGCATGGGCGATGGCAGGCCGATCGCTGGACAAGCTCAAATCCGTACGAAGCGAAATGGGATTGCCTGATAGCGTCGATCTGATCGTGGCGGACGCGTCCGATGACGCTAGCCTCAAGGCCATGGCCGAAAGCGCCAACGCCATCATCACGACAGTCGGGCCTTACCAGCTTTACGGCGAGCCGCTGGTCAAGGCCTGTGCGGAGAGCGGGACCGACTATGTCGACCTGTGCGGAGAGCCGGCCTGGATGGTCGACATGATCGATCGTTACAGCGATGCAGCGGCCAAGAGCGGCGCGCGGATCGTGCATAGTTGCGGATTCGATTCCATTCCCTTCGATATGGGCGTCTACCTGTTGCAGCGCGAAGCCAAGGCGCAGCGCGGCAAGCCGTTCTCCAGAGTGCGGGGTCGCGTCCGCAAGATGCAGGGCACCTTCTCCGGCGGCACGGCAGCGTCAGGCATGGAGACGATGAAGCGTGCGCAGAAAGAGCCGCATATTCTCGGCTGGCTGAAGGACCCGTTCTCTCTGAGCGAAGGCTTTCAAGGCCCGAAACAACCAGCCGATCACAAGCCGGTCCATGATGAGGATCTGAACAGCTGGGCCGCCCCCTTCGTGATGGCGGTGATCAACACCAAGAATATCCACCGTTCAAACGCGCTGATGGGCCACGCCTATGGCGAAGACTTCACCTATGATGAGATGGTGATGACCGGCCCGGGCGAGCGCGGGGAAGCTGCTGCCAGCCATGTCGCCAAGCAGGATATGTTCGGCAAGAACCCGCCCAAGCCGGGCGAAGGTCCGACCAAGGAAGAGCGCGAAGCGGGCCATTACGACTTGGCATTTTACGGCGGGGAAGGCGACGACATGATGGTTGCCGTGGTCACTGGCGACAAGGATCCGGGCTATGGCTCCACATCGAAAATGATTTCGGAGGCCGCGCTCTGCCTGACGCGAGATGTCGACCGTGCGACAACGCCGGGTGGCGTCTACACTTCTGCGCCTGCCATGGGTAATGCGTTGATCGATCGGCTTGAAGCGCATGCCGGGCTGACATTCCGGATGGAGTCCTGATCCGCTACGAAGCCTGATGTCGCTGAGGCGACGCCAGTCCTAATGCGTAACACGCACCGTGTCGGGCAGGCCGTCACGGATGATCTGCGCCATGCGCTGCGCCAGAACCCGGCGTGGGTCGCTGCGCCTCAGCGTCAGATTGATGGCGCGCGACGCGCCCGCATCATCCAGCGTGCGGGCTCTCAGCGCCGAATCGTCAGCCAGATTGGTCATGGCGAGAGCGGGCACCAGCGTAATCCCCTGACCTTGGGCGACCAGATTGATCAGCGTCTCCAGCGATGTCGCCTGCAGGGAGCGTTCCGTGCGGGGCGCATCGCAAATGGCCAGCGCCTGATCGCGGAAACAATGGCCCTCGGTCAGCAGCAGCATGTCGTCGGCATCGATGTCGGCCAGGTCCAGATGCGACAGACCGGACAGATCATGGTCTTTGGGGACCAGCAGGCTGAACGGTTCGGTATAGAGCGGAAGGGCTTCCAGACGGTCTGATTCCGGTGGCGTAGCCAGGATTGCGGCGTCCAGCGTTCCGGCTTCCAGGTCCCGGTTCAGCCGTTCGGTAATGTCTTCGCGGTAGATCACGGTGAGGTCGGGCAAAGCGTCTCGCAGTCGCGCCACGAAGCGCGGGATCAGATAGGGCGCGATCGTCGGGATCAGGCCGAGGCGGAATTCCCCGGCAAACGGGTCCTGCGCCGCTTGCGCGATCCGACGGATTTCGGTCGCCGCGCGCATGGCGATGCGCGCCTGTGCCGCCACGGCTCGCCCGGCGGCCGTCGGACGCGCCCCGCCCCGTCCGCGCTCGAACAGTTGCACGCCCAGTTCGTCTTCCAACTTGCGGATCTGTCCCGACAATGTGGGCTGCGACACATTGCAGGCTCGCGCGGCACGCCCGAAATGCCCCAGCTCGGCAACGGACAGCACATAATCGAGATCACGCAAATTCATGACAACAGCCTATCCGCCTCAGGCTCGGCAAGAGCAAGGGGCGTTGCAGTTCCCACCGCGCGTCAGAGCGCAAAGAAAAAGCCCGCCTTATGGCGGGCTTTGGTGTTCGGCGAACCGGCGATCAGGCGTCTAGTTCAGACCCTCTTCCTGGGCGCGGCGCATCATTTCATTCCGGTACATGCTGGCAAAGTCCGGCATGTCGATCAGGACGGGCATGTGTCCGCCTTCCTGCGTCATGTCGGCCAGGATCTTGCGGGCATAGGGGAAGATGATGCGCGGGCATTCGATCATCATCAGCGGCTGGATCTGCTCCATGCCGACATTCTGAATGGCGAACAGTCCTGCATAATCCAGCTCGGCGATGAAAACGGTCTTGCCATCGCGCGTGGCATGCGCCTTCATCAGGATGCTGATCTCGACGGTATTATCGGCGGACACGTTGCGGCCCAGACGCAGATCGATGGAAATTTCGGGACGTGACAGGTTCGGGCTGAGCGAGGCCGGGGCATCCGGATTCTCGAAACTCATATCCTTGGTATATTGGGCCAGAACGCGCAGCAGCGGTTCGCCTTCGCTGACGGGCTCGCCTTGGGCGGGCGTGCCGTCCGTCGCCGCTGTCTCTGTCGTTTCAGGAGCATCGGGGCCGGGTGTGCCATCATCGAGCGTTATGTTCAGATCCGAAGCTGTCGCAGCCTGGCTCTTTGGGGTTCCGTCTGTTGCGGGCGTTGCATCGTCGTCGCTTTTTTCAGGCGTCTTGGGCGTTTTGGCCATGGGGCATTCTCCATTTGGATCTGTTGCGGCCCCCGTCAGCACCTGATTGACGGTCCGTCCGGGGCATATCTGTTGGCGCGCCCGCTATCACGGGGCGGAAGCTGCGCGCAACGCCCATATGTATGCTTTCAAATACGCCCAGCCTGCTTATATACCCCCTATGTTCGAAGTTGTCCTCTACGCCGCCATCGCCGCCATCGTCTGCGTGGCTTTCTATTCCGTTCTGGGCAAATCTGTCGGACGGGGCGAAGACGACAAGCTCGATATGGATGAGGCGTTCGGCTCGACATCGTCGTCGCGTGCAGGCGTAGTGGCTCCCCTCCTGGATGACGAGCCGTCGGAACTTGACGACGAAACCGGTCTGGGCGCGATTGCGCGCGCCGAACCCGGCTTTTCGCCCGCACAATTCGTCGATGGGGCCAAGACGGTCTATTCCATGATTCTGGAAGCCTTTGCTTCGGGTGATCGGGACACGCTGCGCGATCTGCTGACGCCCGATGTTTATACGGTCTATGACGCCGCCATATCCGAGCGTGAAGAAAAAAGCCTGACGCAAGTTACCGATCTGGGCCGGCTCCGCACTACGCAGATCAAGAATGCCCGCATCGAAGACGGTATCGCTTTCATCCGTGTTCTCTACGAAGCAGATATCGCCTCTGCTCTGCGCGACGCTGACGGAGACCTGGTCGAGGGTGATCCGGACACGCTGGCCTCTATTTCCGAATATTGGACCTTTGAACGCATGATCGGGTCCGATGATCCGACCTGGCGTCTGTCCGATGTCGAGCCATCAGAGGGCGATGCGCTGCCGGCGGATCCGACCCCCGACACGAAAGACTGATTGTGGGCAGGCTCCGCCCGGGGCTATTCGAACAAGGCCGGGCGCTCGGCCTCGTCCTCGCGGCGCTCTGGCTGAGTGCCTGCGCAACGACCCGCAATGACGCCCCGCCGCCGGACGGTCCGTCCGTCGCCGTTCCGGACATCGTCGCCACGCCGATCCTTGATCCTGAGCCCGATTCTGGCCCAGGTTTTGAGCCCATGCCAAAGTCGGCCCCACCCCCGCCAGCGCCCAAAGACCCGCCGGACGAGGCACTGATCATTGCGCCGAGCGCCTTTGGGCGCCTGGCCGGATGGAAAGACGCCGATCATACAACGGCTCTGGCCGCGTTTCGTCGGTCTTGCAAATCCATGCTGGCGGCCGATCCGGATGCATGGCTGAACCCCAATCTGCCGCAATATGGCCGCTACCGCGACTGGGAAGCGCCGTGCGAGGCTGCACTTCGCGCGACCCATGCGCGGCCCTTTTTCGAAAGCCTGTTCGCCCCGATCAACCTGTCCGTCCGGGACGGCGATGAGGGGCTCCTGACCGGCTATTACGAACCTGAGGTCGAGGTGCGGATCGCCGCCGATGCGGTGTTCTCCGAACCCATTCTGGCGCTGCCGGACACAGACACGGTTCGCCGTCTGCCCCGCGCCAGACTGTCCGCAAGGAGCGCGCGGGTGATCGCCTACGGGCGACCGATCGACGTGTTCTTCCTGCAGGTCCAGGGCTCTGGGCGCCTCCGATATGCAGATGGCCGTATTGTGCGCGCGGGCTATGCCGGCAATAATGGCCGTGCCTATACGTCGATCGGACGCATACTCATTCGACGCGGCGAATTGACACGCGAACAGTCGGCCAAACGCAATATCGAAGCGTGGATGGAGGCTGCCGGACCCGAAAAGGCCCGGGCGCTGATGAATGAAAACAAGCGCTACATCTTCTTTCAGGAACAATCGCTCAGTCCCGAACAGGGGCCGATCGGCGCGATGCAGGTCCCGCTGACGGCCATGGGTTCGATGGCCGTCGATCCGCGCTATCACCCTTATGGGACGCTGGCCTGGCTCGACACACGTCTGCCGCAAGCGGCGCGCGACTATCGCGGTGCCCCGACTCGTCTGCTGGTCAGCCTGCAAGACACAGGCAGTGCGATCCGCGGTCCCTTGCGGGGCGATCTGTTTTTCGGCTCCGGCAGTCAGGCCGGGGCGCGCGCCGGTGTGATGAAGCATCCGGTCCGCTGGACCGTGTTGCTGCCCAAAGCGCTGGCCCCTCTGCCGCCACCCCATCCGAAAGTGCCCGAAGTGTGAACCGCCCGCTGGACCCGTCTGAGCGGATCGTCTGGAACCGGGTGGCCCGCACCGTCACGCCGCGCCGCCGTCCGCACGGTAAGGGCGCGGCCAAACCCCGCCTCAACCCGACCCGGGAAGATTTCGGAGCGATGATGCGGCTGCCGCCGCTCAGCCCCAGATCTGATAAGCCGGTCGCAGGGCCCGTCCCGCAATCGGCCGACCGTCTGGTCCGGCGCGGCAGGGTCGGAATCGATGCCCGGCTGGACCTGCACGGCATGACGCAGGCGGAAGCCTTACGAAGCCTGTCGACGGCCCTGTTCCGGTCTGCAAAGCGCGGAGAACGATGCCTCCTGGTCATTACGGGCAAAGGGCTGCAGGGTGAAGGCGTCCTGCGGCAGCAATTGCCGTCCTGGCTGGCCAGGCCCGATCTGCGCCCGCTGATCGCGACCTATGCGCAGGCCCATGCGCGCCATGGCGGGTCCGGAGCCTGGTATATTTTCTTGCGGAGTTCATGAATGATGCGTCACCCTCTCATCCTAATGGCCGGCTTGGCTATAATGGCCTGTTCGCCGACCCCGCCTGGCGCGTCGCAAACCGTAACGACGGACAGCGCAGCGCCGGATTACCGCGCGACCGATCTCGTTGCCCGGACGCTGCCGGACCTGTCAGACGCGCTCCTGTCCGGCGAGACAAGCTCGCAGGCGTTGACTCAAGCCTATCTAGACCGGATCGAGGCGGTGGACCGGACCGGTCCACGCCTGCAATCCGTCCTGGCGCTCAACCCGGACGCGCTGGCGCAGGCTCAGGCAGCCGATGCGCGCCATGCGTCCGGTGCGGCCCGCGGCCCGCTCGACGGCGTGCCGGTCCTGCTCAAGGACAATATCGAAACGCGCGACCCGGTCGCGACCACGGCTGGCTCATACGCACTGGCTGACAATGTGACGGGCCGTGACAGCCCGCTTGTGGCCGGGCTCCGCGCGCAAGGCGCCGTCATTCTCGGCAAAACCAACCTCAGCCAGTGGGCGAATTTCCGGTCCGAAAACTCCGTCTCCGGCTGGTCGGCACTGGGCGGTCAGGTGCGCAACCCACATATGCTGGATCGCAGCCCGTGTGGCAGCTCGTCCGGGTCGGGCGCGGCCATTGCGGCCAGCCTCGCCGCAGGCGCGGTCGGGACGGAAACCAACGGTTCGATCATCTGCCCAGCCCAGGTCAACGGCATTGTCGGCTTCAAGCCGACCGTCGGTGTCATCGCCCAAGAGTATATCGTGCCCATCTCAAGCTCGCAGGACACAGCCGGGCCGATGACCAAGACGGTGCGCGGGGCGGCTCTGATGATGGATGCCATGGCGACTGATGGATCCGCCGGATATACGGCGGCGCTGGACGCTGACTGCCTGCAGGGCGTGCGCGTCGGCGTCTTGCGCTTCGCGCAGGGGAATGAAGACATTCAATCGCGTTTCAATGCGGGGCTCGATGCCATGGAAGCGGCGGGCGCCGAACTGGTCGCGATCGAAGACTTCACCCCGGAGGGCGATAATTTCTGGGGCGATTCCTACGCCGTGCTGCAATGGGAATTTAAGGCGACGCTGGATGATTATCTGGCGAACAGTCCCGGTGACATTCCGGTTCGCTCTCTGGAAGCGCTGATCGCATTCAATCAGGCGGAGCCCCGCGAAATGGCCGTCTTCGATCAAAGCATTATGGACATGTCGCAGGCCCGTTCAGGGCTGGATGACCCGGATTATTTGGCGGCGCGCGATACTGTCCGCCGCGCCGCAGGCGAACGCGGCATTGATGCCCTCATGGCTGACTATGATGTCGATATACTGGTCAGCCCGTCTGGTCCGCTTTCCTCCCGCGTCGATCCAATCAATGGCGATACCTGGCCCGATTGGGCTGGGGCGGGCTATCTCGCCGCCATCGCCGGCTATCCCCATGTGACGGTGCCGATGGGCACAGTTCACGCCGTCCCGCTCGGCTTTTCCATCATGGGCACCGCGGGGCAGGACAAGCAGGTTCTCAGCTACGCCTACGCGCTGGAACAGGCGACACAGGCGCGCGCGGAGCCGGGCTATCTCCCGGATGCCTATGCGGCGGAGGATTTGAAGGCGGCACTGGAGCCAGGGCGGTAATCACCCCGGCTTTCAGCGTTCTTGCTGTCAAGGGTCTAGGCTCTTTCGCAATCGAAGGATTGCAGCATCAGACCGCCGCCATAATCCGTCTGACCCGTTTGGGTCAGCCGGAGATTTGCGCCCCGCTCGCCGAATAACCGCGTGCCCCCGCCAAGCAGTATCGGCGCACGTTTGAGAAACAAGCGATCAATCAGTCCGGCCTCGGCCAGGCTTGCGGCCAGCGCACCGCCGCCGCACAGATAGATGTTGCCGTCGGTTTCCGCTTTAAGACGGCGCACATAGTCAACGCTCTCGTCGCGGACAATCACGACATCCGGATCCGGCGGCAGGTCGATGCGGCGCGACAGAATGGTGGACCGCATCTGCGGGTAGGGATTGGCTCCGGGTTGAAGGCCGAACGCATACCCGAATTCATAGGTCGCCCGGCCCATTAGGGCGACGGCATAGCCGTCGAGGCGGTGGACGTAATCGTCAACGATCTGGCCTGAATGCGGAAACGCGGAAATGTCTCCGTCAGGTCCGGAAATATAGCCGTCAATCGACACGGCCACGTCGTAAATCAAATGAGACATGGAGGATCCTTGCTCGCGATCTACGCGAGACTTGAAAAGCGGATAGGATGGTCGCGAACGCGAGCAGGGCGAGGCTTTTCACTAAAGGATCATGGGCAGGGCACTCCTGAGGGTATTGACGCTTTTTGGGTGATGATAGAGCTCGGTATTAACCCTAGTCTCGTGCCCGCTCAGGCCGACTTGATCGGCCTGTCCATCACCCGACACTTTCAGCTAGCTGAGGCGGTAGGAGATGGGCCCGCTGATCAAGTCGGCGGGAGCGGAGAACTTTGTGTTTTCTAATCCACAGCGGAGTGTCGCACAGGTCTTGTAGAATCTATCCAGTCGAGGAATCTTCGACTCGCCGAATTTTGTATTCGGAATGAAACGCGGGGAGACGCTAAGGATTGGCGTCATCAACGTCTCCCCTTTTTGAAACCAATATGAGTGGTTTCAGTGCAAGCGACATAGCTGCGTGCTGAGGCTCTCTCAACCCGAATAGGGGGCCTAATTATGGCAAAATCTTTCTCTTCCACAGCAGATGCTGAACAAGCTGTTTATAAGTGCCTAGAAGGTGTGGTGTCTGTTCACGACATCACATCCAAGTTTTCGGTCAACACTTATAGATTATATGAAGCTGTTGATGGCGAAACCTTTGTAGGGGCAAGGGAACGAGCGCTGGAAAGATTGGCCGCAGAAAACCCTAAGGCTTTTTCGGCTTTACCGAAAGCAGGCAAACTCCGGCGTGGCGTATTTGGCAAGCCGATTGACCCATTGCCGCTGTTTGAATGATCACAAAATAAACTTCGACAGATCCTGATCCTTGGCCAGTTCGCCGACTGTGCCTTTCACATAGTCCGCGTCGATTTTCACAGTTTCGCCGTCGCGGTCCGTGGCGGTGAAGCTGATGTCGTCGAGCAGTCGTTCCATGACGGTGTGGAGGCGGCGGGCACCGATATTTTCAACGCTGCCGTTCACCTGTGCGCTGATCTTGGCGATCTCTGCGATGGCGTCGTCGGTGAAGTCGAGCGTTACGCCTTCGGTCGCCATCAGGGCAGTATATTGAGTGATGAGCGACGCTTCGGGCTCGGTCAGGATGCGCACGAAATCCGTTTCCGTCAGGGCGCGAAGCTCGACCCGGATCGGCAGGCGGCCCTGCAGTTCGGGCAGCAGGTCGGATGGCTTGGCGACGTGGAAGGCGCCTGAGCTGATGAACAGAATGTGGTCTGTCTTGACCGGGCCATATTTGGTCGAGACGGTGGTGCCCTCGATCAGGGGCAGCAGGTCGCGTTGTACGCCTTCGCGGGAGACATCACCGCCGCGCGTGTCGGAGCGGGTCGTTATCTTGTCAATTTCATCAAGGAAGACGATACCGTCTTCCTGCGCCAGTTCGACCGCCTCGCGTTTGACGCTGTCATCATCGATCAGCTTGTCGGCTTCCTCGGACAGCAGCGGCGCATAGGCGTCCCGCACCTTGAGCGTCACGGTCTTGGTCTTCCCCATCTTGCCGAACATGGCCGACAGGTCGATCATCCCCATACCCGCGCCGGGCTGGCCCGGGATTTCCATGCTCTGAAACGGCGAGGCCGTGTCGGCCAGGTCCAGCTCGACCTCGACATCGTCCAGCTCGCCGGCACGCAGTTTGCGGCGAAAGCTCTCCCGGGTGCCGTCGCGCGCATTGTCGCCTGCCAGCGCGTCGATAATCCGGTTTTCTGCTGCCGCCTCGGCCTGTGCCGTGACGAGCCCACGCTTTTCTTCACGCAGCAGCGTAATCGAGGCTTCGACCAGGTCGCGGATAATCTGTTCCACATCGCGGCCGACATAGCCGACTTCGGTGAATTTGGTGGCTTCGACTTTGAGGAAAGGCGCGCGGGCGAGTTTGGCGAGACGGCGGGAAATCTCGGTTTTGCCGACGCCGGTCGGGCCGATCATCAGAATGTTCTTCGGCGTCACTTCGGCGCGTAAGGTGTCATCCAGCTGCTTGCGACGCCAGCGATTGCGCAGGGCAATGGCGACGGCGCGCTTGGCATCGCTTTGGGCGACAATGTGCCGGTCGAGCTCGGACACGATCTCGCGCGGGGTAAAGGCGGAAGCATAATCTGTCATGTCGCCCGATGTGGGGGCTGCCCGCTCTGGATCAAGTCGCGTCGGGCGCATCCGGCGCGTAAGGCGGCGGGAATATCCGCCAGTCGGGCAGAATGCGGACCAGCTGATTGCGAACCGGATGCCAGGCGACACCGAGCAGCACGATCGCGCCGCCCAGCAGGATCAGGGTCAGAGACAGGGTCTGGCCCAGATCGAGCCCGGCCTGCCGGACCAGAAAGGCGATGGCCGCACCGGCATAGAACAGGGACGACACGATCAGAGCGCGGCGATTGATTGCCAGCCCGATCACGGTGATGATACCCAGCGCCGTCAGCACGATGACCGCATCGCTTTCCCGGAAAAGCAATGTCGGCACGACATCGAACAGGAAATCCGTCTTGCTGGCGACGGCGGATCCGACCAGCCCGTGAATGATCAGGGGCGCGGCCAGCAGGTGCAGCCAGAACGCATTATCGGCAAAGCGCGTGCGCCGATGCATATCCTGCCTGTCGTAAAGCAGGGCCACAGCGAAGACGAGAAGGCCGGACCCGATCATCACGATACCAAAATGGTTGCGCAACAGGGTCGGAGAGATCTGCGTCAGGGTTGCAAAGAGCAGATACAGCAGGGCGACGGCGATTAGCGCGATGCAGAAAGGCAGGCGTATACGCCAGTAGAATAGCGCCATCGCCGCAACGGTGATCAGCGCCGCCACAATGCCGTTGAGTGACGTCACACTGTCCAGTCCGGTCTGGATGAAGGCTAGAAAAGACAGCGCCGTGATCAGGGTCGGGAAGTGCGCGCGCTTCCGGCGCCCGAACCATTCCGCCATGATCCAAGCCCCGGCGGCGGCGAGCAGGAAAAACGGTCCGCCGCCCAGGAGTCCGGTGATGGTCGCCACACCGATTGCCAGCAGGACAAGGCCGATCCCGACAAAGATATCCCCGAAGGACCGCAGAAAGCGCAGCTCATCTTCATCGCCGATCACGGCAGCGGACCGGGATTGCGGTTCAAGGGCATCCAGCTCTGTGCGCATCGCGCGGGCCTGCGAAGCCGGAATGATACCGGCAGCCTCGGCCTTGTCGATCTGATCGCGCGTCAATTGCGTCATATTCGCAATGTGCCGCGCGCCGGAGATCGACGCAAGTCGAAGAATTGGAAAGGGTGCTTGACATGTAAAGGGAGCTTGTCTAAGTCAAGCGTACTTGACAAACTGGACACTTATTATGCGATTGCAGACTTTACTCATGACGGCGGCGCTTGCCCTGTCCCTTGGCGGATGTGGCGCGGCGGACCCGGCACCAGCGAAGAGTGCCGATCCGCAGGTCGGTGCGGCAGGGGCCTCTGTCGCCACTCTTTACAGTCAGGGCTGGCTGTCGGTCGAAACGGTCGGGAACGGCCCCGATGTGATCCTGCTACCAGGTCTGTCCAGCGCGAGTACGGTCTGGGACGCCACAGTGGCCGCGCTGAAAGACGATTACAGGCTGCACCGCGTCGATATTGCCGGTTTCGCCGGGCAACAGACGGGTGAGCCACGCGATGACATCATTGCGGGACTGGCCGACGATCTGGCGACCTATATCGACACGCAATCTGGCAATGCTCCGATCCTGATCGGTCATTCCATGGGCGGTTTCACGGCGTTGCATGTCAGTCGCGATCTGGGCGACCGGGTGCGAGCTGCCGTGATCGTTGACAGCCTGCCTTTCTATCCGCTCATCCTCGATCCCAATGCGACCGCGGACAGTGTCAGGCCGCAAGCCGAAGCCATGATCGCGCAGATGCGCGCCCTGCCCAAACCGGCCTATGACGCGATGCAGGCCCAGATGGTTACGCGGCTGTCGAAAAATACTGCCGCACAGACACGGATCGCTCAGTGGAGCGCTGAGTCTGATCGCGATGTCGTGCTGGACGCGATGGCAGAGCTGATGATGACGGATATGCGCCCGCAACTCGCGGATATCGTGCCACCGATTACCGTCATCTATGCGCATGACCCTCTCATGGGCCTTCCGCCCGAAACCGTCGATGCGCTCTACGCATCGGCTTATTCGGGCGTCCCGCAGCTGACACTGACCCGGGTGGATGAGAGCTTCCATTTCATCATGGACGATCAGCCCGACGCATTTCTAACCGCGCTTCGTCAAGCGCTCTCACACCACGAACAGTAATCAGGACTTAGGAGATTATCATGTCACAGAAACGCGCGCATCGTCGCTATACCTTCACCATGATCGGGGCATCGCTGGCCTATATTGGCAGCGTTATAGGCGTGGCCTTACTGACGGATGATGCGGACCCGCTCACGCCACTCACCCTGATCGCCGTTTTTCTTCCGGGCATTCCGATCCTCTATATGCTGTGGGCGATGTGGCGCTATCTCAACGAAGTGGACGAAGTCGGACGCCATTTTCTGACCCGGGCCTTCATGATGGCGCTCTTCGGCGCACTGGCCATTTCCGGGGTCTGGGGTCTGGGGGAACTGTTTCTAGAAGCGCTGCCGCGCCTGCCCGTCTTCTATATCTTCCCGATCACAATGGGACTATTTGGACTGGCCACGGCTTTCGGTCCAGCCCGGGGAATGCATTGTGCATAACCGGCTGAAGGAACTCCGGGCAGCCCATGGCTGGTCACAGGCCGTGCTGGGGGATCATCTCGACATCTCCCGGCAAAGTGTGAATGCCATCGAGACGGGTCGGTATGACCCGTCTCTGCCGCTGGCGTTCAAGATCGCGCGCCTGTTCGGAGAACCGATCGAGGCGATCTTCGACGACGAAGAGAATGATCAGGCCGTGGCCGCGCAATAGGCGCGACCGCCTGCGCGATCTGCAACCATCCCGTCTCTGCTAAACCATCGCGCTCACTTTACCGCGCGCGGTCCGACGACTATCGCGCGCCCATGACCAGGCTCGATCAACTTCCCGTCATCATTGGTGCCGGACAGGATATGCGGCCCGTGCCGACTGATCTGACGGACGCGGCGACGCCGTCCGATCTGGCCGGACAGGCGCTGAGGCGCGCCTTTGCCGATGCGGGGATTGCACCGCGCGCCATCGATATCTGCTATGCCGTGCGTCTGTTCGCCGATAGCGGCCCGATTTTTCCAAATCCCTTTGGCGGGTCGAGCAACTTTCCGGCCAGTGTCTGTGAGGCGGCGGGCAGTTCGGCCAGACGTCATATTTACGACTATGTCGGCGGGGAAACACCGCAGGTCTTCGTCGCCAATGCGGCGCGGCATTTTATGGCCGGCGAGGCCGAAATCGTTGCCGTGGTGGGGGCGGAAGCCGCCGCGAATGTCCGTGCGGCGCAGCGCGCTGGCGTGACCCTGAACTGGGCTGAAACCCGGAACGAACCGCTGGAGGATCGCGGGCCGACGCCGCCGGGCAATCAGGACAGTTTCGGGTTTGGCGGCTTCATGATTACGCCGCAGGCGATCAGCCATCGCATCGTGACTCCGACGCTTTATTACGCCCTGATGGAATCGGCCCGACGCGCTGCGCTGGGCGACAGCAAGGCGGCCTATGCCGAGCGCATGTCCGCAATCTGGCAGGAGTTTTCAGCTGTCGCGGCAAAAAACCCTTACGCCTTCGTCAATCAGAAAGTGACGGGCGCGGATATCGTCAGGCCCGGCCCGGACAATCCAATGATCGCCAGTCCCTACACACGCGCCATGATTGCGCGCGACGGGGTCAATCTGGGGGCAGCCATCTTGATAACGACTTACGGCACGGCCAAGCGGCTCGGCGTCTCCGATGTGACCTTCCTGTACGGCCATGACCAGTCCTCGGAGCCGCCACCCCTGATGCGCGCCCGCCTCGACCGGGCGGAGGCTCAGACACGCGTGCTGCAGAGTGTCGGTCGCGATGCGGACATGTATGATCTCTATTCCTGCTTCCCAATCGTTCCGCTCGAAGCGAGCCGGATCCTGGGGCTCAATGGTGAGACACGCCCGCGCACCCTGACAGGCGGGTTGCCATTCTTCGGTGGGCCGGGGAATAATTACTCGCTCCATGCCATTGCCGAAGCTCACTCCCGCGTGCGCGGCACGGACAAGACGGCTGTGATTTACGCCAATGGCGGCATGGCCACAAAACATGCCGCCGGACGCTATGGCGGTCAGCCGCCGGACGCGGTCCAGCTTGACGAAAGCCCGCAATCGGACGCGGCTGTGCCTGTGCATTCGGACGCCGATCCGTCCGGCCGAATTGCCGCCTATACGGTTGAATATCGGCGCGGCGAGCCGACCGGCGTTCTGATCATCGGAGAAACTGCAAAAGGATCGCGCTTTTATGCCCGGGCTGGCGCGGAACATGCAGAGACGTTTACCATAGATGACCCACTCGGCGCGGCGTTTCAGACGCAAACGAAGGGAGGGCAGAATCTGCTAACCCGGGTTTAACCCGCATCTGCTAGGGACTTGGCATGTCACGACCCGGTTTGATCCTGCTTACTGCAGCCCTGTCGCTGTCCCTTTCGGCCTGTATGTCGTCGTCCTATTATGGGCCATATCCGGCTCATTCCGGCCCTCTGTCCTATTCTGCGCCCTCTTCTCCGGCACCTTCGATCTCGTCGACACCCGCGCCGTCTGTCCGCACGGTGCTGCCACCGGCGCGCACGATCGGTCCGGTCGGCCCCACGCCGCAGGGTGTGACGCCCATGCTGGCGGATACGGTTATTTTCGACCAGACGGATAAGCGCTGGGGCAGTGACCCGCTGGGCAATAGTCGCGGCAATCTGGCTAGAGAAGGCTGCGTCGTGACCTCGGCGGCGATGGCCATGACCAATCTCGGCTATTCGATCGATCCGGGTGAACTGAACAGGCGTCTGCGCGAAACCGGCAATTACACGCCGCGCGGCTGGCTGATCTGGAACGGCATTGCCGAAGTCTCGGGCGGTCAGCTCAAGGCGGAATTCTACGACACAGTCAGCGAACCGCTGATCCAGTCCTGTCTGGCGCGCGGCGACTATCCACTGGTGCGCTTCTTCCTGCCCAATGGCCGGGCCCACTGGGCGATGATTCTGGGACGGACGGAGCAGGGCTACAAGATGCGCGATCCCCTGCGCGTATCGCGCAAGCCATTGATCTTTCCGCGGGACAGTTCCGCCTTCAAGTCCCTGCGCTGCATCGGTCGCGCCTAAGCCTGCCTGCAGCGCCGCAAGACGGCCCCGATACATCCCGATCTGACTGCCGCAGCCCTTCGCTGCCGGAAGTGAGCGCATCCTTCTATCCAGTGATATTGTGCGTCATGCCCGCCTGCTGCGTTGCAGGTGGTCCAAAGCAATGACGGCAGAAATGATTGTCAGGCAGAAAGTTCTTGATTTGTTCTCTCCAATCTGATTGCTTGCGGGCGTGGACAGGAGGAGCCGATGGTGGCCCGGATCAGTACGGTGGCTTTTGAGGGCGCGGATGCGCGCCGGGTCGATGTTCAGGTTCAGGTCGCGAGCGCCGGACGCCCGCATTTCGCCATTGTCGGTCTCGCCGACAAGGCGGTGGCGGAAAGCCGGGAACGGGTCACGGCAGCCTTCTCCGCATTGGGCCTTTCGCTGCATGGCAAGCGGGTGACGGTCAATCTGGCCCCGGCCGACCTGCCGAAGGAAGGCGCGCATTACGATCTGCCGATCGCGCTGGGTCTGATGGGGGCTCTGAATGTGGTCCCGGCGGAAGAATTGGACGGGTTCGCCGCGATTGGCGAGCTGGCCCTTGACGGAACATTGGCAGGCGTCCCTGGGGCGCTGCCGGCCGCGGTCATGGCGAACAGCCATGATCTCGGACTGATCTGCCCGGAGCCCAATGGGGCAGAAGCGGCGTGGGCCGGGGACCTTCCCCTGCTCGCGCCGCGTACCCTGATCGGGTTGATCAACCATTTCAAAGGCTCCCAGGTTCTGGCCCGGCCCGAACCGGGCAAGCTGCTGGATGCGGGATCGGATGGTCCGGACTTGCGCGATGTCAGAGGGCAGGAGACGGCCAAGCGTGCGCTGGAAATCTGCGCGGCTGGCGGTCACAATCTTCTGATGGTCGGACCACCAGGCTCGGGTAAGTCGATGCTGGCCGAACGGCTGCCGGGCTTGCTTCCGCCGTTAAATGCGCGCGAATTGCTGGACGTGTCCATGGTGCATTCCGTGGCCGGTCTGCTGCAGCGCGGCGAATTGACCCGGGCCCGTCCGTTTCGCAGTCCGCATCATTCTGCCTCCATGGCCGCGCTGGTTGGCGGCGGGGCGAAAGCCCGACCCGGCGAAGCGTCGCTCGCGCATCGGGGTGTGCTGTTTCTCGATGAATTGCCCGAATTTGCGCCGCAAGTGCTCGATAGTCTGCGCCAGCCACTGGAAACCGGCAAGATCGCGGTCGCCCGGGCCAACGCCCATATCACCTATCCGGCACGCTTCCAGCTCGTCGCGGCGATGAATCCCTGTCGCTGCGGCACAGCTGGGGCTGACGGGATTGCCTGTCGCCGGGGGGCGCGCTGCGCCTCTGATTATCAGGCGCGCGTCTCCGGTCCCTTCATGGACAGGATCGATATTCAGATTGACGTTCCCGCCGTCACGCCTGCCGATCTGGCCTTACCGCCGCCTGCCGACGGCACGGCGGAGGCTGCCGCGCGTGTCGCGCAGGCGCGTGAGCGGCAAACGCAAAGAAATGACGGACTGACCAATGCCGAACTGCCTCAGGACAAGCTTGACTGCGTCGCCGAGCCCGATGCGGATGGTCGGCAGCTGATCGTTCAGGCCGCGGAAACGCTGGGTCTGACGGCGCGGGGCTATCACCGCACGCTACGCGTGGCGCGCACGCTGGCGGATCTGGCCGGGTCGGAACGTGTTCATCGCCTCCATATTGCTGAAGCCCTGTCCCATCGCCGGGCGCCATCTGGCGGCGGGACAGTGGCGGCGGCGCATAAGCCCCAGCCCCGCCGCGCACCCCGGAACCCGCTTTACAGGGGATGACGCAAGATCGGGGCCGCCGAAACGTGGCTGAAAAAAAGCGCAGTAGTAAGACGAAATTAAGGATGTTTCGTCACGGCAAAATTCCAGATCGTGCGGCATAGTCCGCTCGACCTGCCAAAGGACCCGTGATGAACCGCTCGCCGGACGACATATTCGCCGCCCAATTCTGGGCTTGGCCCGACCCCGCCATCAAGCGCGATGCGCATGGGCGGGTGCTCTTCATCAATGCCGCATTCCTGCAATTATTCGGCGGATCGGTCGAAGCTTGGCAAGGTCAGACGGTTCAGGGCTGGGCCCCGCCTCAGCCCGGCCCTACGCCAGCCCGGTTCGAAATCCGCACACCCGCCCAGCCCGGACAACCGGAACAGGTTTATGACTGGCTTGAACTGTGCGGGCCAGATGGCAGCGCCTTTGCCTTGGCCCGAAACGTCACGGCGTTCATGACCCAGGCGTCCGGCCCGGCCACCAATCCGGCAGACCCGGTCGACGCTGCGCCTGTTTTCGATGCCACCCAGCCACCATCGGCCCAGCCCGAGGCGCAGCATATGGCGGCTGCACCCGCTCAGACGACGGTGCAGCAACCCCCGGCTCAATCCCCTGTAACGACGCAGCCTCGGATTGAGGCGCAGTCTGACAATACGGCACAGGCACATGCCGGGTCTTACGCTCCCGCCGACACGCACGCACCCGTCGACGTCCTGACCGCAGCACCGGCGGCTGCACCGCCCGCCCGTCCCGATATTGTTCCTGCCGCGCCCCTTGCACAGCCGCCACAATTGGCACAGCCGCCACAACAGCCGCCCGAACCCGCGCAACCTGCCGCCAGCCAGCCGCCTTTCGATCAGTTCTCCGCAGAAACCATGCCGCCAGCGCCTGCCGCCGCGGCCGCCGACGAACCGCGCGAAGTGGCGCGCCGTGCTTTGCCGATCGAGGATGATGAAGCGGTCCTGGGCAATAACTGGCGCGATGCGGTGATTGCCAAAGCGGTCGGTGATGACGACGGCGACGATCTCGTCAGCAATCTTCTATCGCCAGATGAGCCGACTCCGAAAGCTTCGGCCAATGCGATCCGGATTCTCCTGGCCGAAGACAATGCCATCAATGCGTTGCTGACGCGCACGCTGCTCGAGGCCGACGGCCATACGGTCGAAACGGTCGAAGACGGCGTTCTGGCCGTCGAAGCCATGAAGACGCAGAATTACGACATGATCTTCATGGATATGCGCATGCCGAACATGGACGGTCTGGAGGCAACGCGAAAAATCCGCGCGCTTCCCAACGTGTCCAAGGATTTGCCGATCGTCGCCCTGACCGCGAACGCGTTCGATGATGACCGCAATGCCTGTTTCGATAGCGGCATGAATGATTTCATGACCAAGCCGGTCAGTGCCGAAGAACTGTCGGAAATGGTGGTTCGATGGACCGCCCAGGTTCCCCAGGAACAGCGCTTGGCCGGCTAGACCGCGCCCCGGTCTCGCCGGCTCTCCCGGGCCACCCGGATCCATTCGACCAGCGCCAGAATACTTGCCACCCCGCCAAAAGCGGCACAGATGACGAAGGCGCGCGCAAATCCATCCGTTTCGATGATTTGCCCGATGGCCGGACGCCCTAACGTTCCCAGCAGCATCACCAGGCTGGCCAGCAAAGCATATTGTACAGCGGCATAGCGCTTGCTGACAATCGACGATACATAAGCGACCGATGCAGCGCTGGCGAGGCCGACCGCGATGTTCTCGAGTGCGATCACGCTAGTCAGGCGTGCCATGCGGATATCCATGCCGAACGCTTCGAAGAGATGGTCGATCTGCAGGGTCATGAGAACAGGATCGGTGAAGCGCGCACCGAGCGCCAGATCGGCAAAGAGCAGATTGGTCGCCGCTGCCAGAACCGCACCCACGAAAAAGACCGGCATGCGGCCAAAGCGGATCATTGCCAGTCCGCCGAGCGCAATGCCGAAAATTGTAGCGAACACACCCATAAGTTTTGACGCAAAGCCGACTTCGGTCAGCGTATGGCCGAGCGCGCCGTAATTCTCACCCAGATAGAAGGGGTAGGCGAAACTGCCCCAGATCATGTCGGTGAACCGGTACGACAGCACGACCGCGAGGATCAGAATAGCCGCCCAGCGCAGCCGCCCGACCAATTCCATCATGGGCTCGACGATTGCGGAATAGAGGGCGAACATCAATGCTGATTGCGCCTTGGCATCGGCTGGCGGCGCACTGGCGCGCTGGTTCAGCCAGACCAGAATGCCGGACATCACACCGAGCCAGATCACGGTCAATCCGACGACCCAGGGGCCACGGGTTCGCGTAAAGGTCTGCGCGCTGTTGTTTTCGGGATCGGTCAGCGCAGACGCCATGAAATCGGCCAGCATGTAAAAGGCAATAATCCAGCCTGCGAGCACGAGCAGTGTGCCGATAGTGCGCTGCGCGGCCGTCAGATTACCGCCTATTCCGGACTGGTCGAGTTCCGCGGTTTCGATCTGGGTTGGTTTCGCCAGAACGATGCCGAAACCCGTCAAGGCCAGCAATCCGGTGATCATCAGAAAGGTCGGCTGCCAGCCGACATGATCGGCCAGAATCAGCGCGAAAAACCCACCAACCATGGAGGCGATGCGGTAACCGAACTGTTCGACGGACGACAGGATATCCAGATGGGTGCCGTCCCGCGCGGCTTCGATCCGCCATCCCGCCAGAACAATATCGAAACTGGCGGACGCGATCGCGATCAGAATGCTGATGAGTGCAATCAGGCCCAGACTTGAGGGAGGATTGGAGAGGGAGAGAAAGAACATGCCAATGACGCCAGCAGCCAGGAAGATCGTCATCCAGGTCCGTCGCGGGCCGAGCTTCAGCCCAAATGGTGTGCGTCGACTTTGCAGCGCGGCTGCCCACATGAATTTGAACGAATAGGCTAGGATTGCCCAGGACAGCAGACCAATCGCCGTCGGCTTGACGCCAACCGTGGTCAACCATGCATTCAGCGTGCCGCCCACAGCGGCATAGGGCAGGCCGGACGCCAGTCCCAATATCAGCATGGCGAGGACCTGACGGTCACGGAACGCCAGTTTCAGAGCCGCCGACATTTTCGTTTTCGGCGCAGGGACGGTTTCGGCGGTCATGTCAGTCACACTGCCGCATAGGTCAAAGGGTCCCATCCGCCAAGCCACGCCTTCGCAATGATCGCGTCGACCTGAGGAAGTCGTGTGTAATCGCCCCTCTGACGGGGCTGCAGGCTTGCACGCTCTGGCGGATTGCGACACGCTATGCCCGTCATGAGTCCCACGCCGAACGACACCAAAGCGAAGTCCGCCAAACCGACACCCATGATGGTGCAATATCTGGCGATCAAGGACGAGGTCGGGCCCGAAGCGCTGCTTTTCTACCGCATGGGCGATTTCTACGAGCTCTTCTTCGACGATGCGGTTCGCGCTGCTGCGACACTGGATATTGCTCTGACGAAACGGGGCAAACATGATGGCCAGCCCATTCCCATGTGCGGCGTCCCCGTTCATGCGGCTGATGCCTATCTGGCGCGGCTGATCAAGGCGGGATTTCGTGTCGCTGTCTGCGAGCAAACCGAAGACCCGGCAGAAGCCAAAAAACGCGGATCCAAATCCGTTGTCCGGCGCGAGGTCGTCCGTCTGGTCACGCCAGGAACCCTGTCCGAAGATACACTGCTGGATGCCCGGGATGCCAACATACTGGCAGCCATCGTAACCGGATTGAGCGGCGATGCAGCGCTGGCCTGGGCGGACATATCGGACGGCAGTTTCCGGACCTGTTCGCTCGCCCCCGGAGACCTGCTCGCAGAAGTCATGGCCTTGCGACCGAGCGAGCTATTGATTCCCGAAGCGCTCTATGCGGACTGGGCGGACCACGGCCTGACCCTGACGCCACTCGCGGCGAGCAAATTCGACCGGCGGTCGTGCGAACGGCTCCTGTCCGACAGGTTCGACGTAGCCTCGCTGGACGGGTTCGGGGATTTCAGCCCTGAGGAGCGCCGCGTTGCAGGCGCACTGGTCGATTATATCGAGCTGACACAGGCAGGCGACCGGATCGCCCTGTCGCCGCCGCAACGCCGGGTGCGGGGCGGCTGGTTGTCGATCGATAGCGCAACACGCAACAGTCTGGAAATCGACCGGACCCTGCAGGGGCAACGAAAAGGTAGCCTGTTATCCGTCATCGACCGGACGGTGACCGGGCCCGGCGCCCGTCTTTTGGCAGCGCGCCTGTCGCGTCCCCTGATGGATCTGGCGGACATAAGGGCGCGGCTGGACGGCGTATCGCAATTACATGACGAAGCGGCGTGGCGTACGGAATTGCGCGATCAGCTGAAGGCGACGGGCGATGCGGCGCGCGCCTGTTCACGCCTGCAGCTCGGACGGGGCGGTCCGCGCGATCTGGTGACGATATGTCAGGCCCTCGCCATGGGTGAAACGATCAATGCCGGTCTGGCCAGGCGACCGGCGGTTGCGCCCGTTGCGGAAATAGAGGCGCAATTGCGGACCCTGTCTCTGTCGGACAAGCCCGAACTGGCCAAGCTCGTCCGCGATCTGTCCAAGGCGTTGGTGGCGGACCCGCCGCTGCAGGCGCGCGATGGCGGGCTGATTGCACCGGGCTGGTCCCCTGAAATCGATCGGCTGCGTAGCCTGCGCGACGAAACGCGGCGTTCCGTTGCGGCGCTGCAGGGCCGGTATGCGGCTGCGACCGGAGTGACGACCCTGAAAATCAAGCATAATAATGTGCTCGGCTATCACGTCGACGTCAGTCCGAAACATGCCGACACGGTCTTGGGGCGCGAAGATTTCATTCATCGTCAGACGCTGGTTTCGGGTGTCCGCTTCACGACCACGGAACTGGCGGAGCTGGACCGCGATATTGCCGGGGCTGCCGACAAGGTGCTGGCGCTGGAACTGGACGCGTTCGAAACCTTCCGCAGCCGCGTGACGGCGCTCGTCGAACCGGTTCGCCAGGTCGCCACAGCCTTGGCGGCGCTAGACGTCTATGCGGGTTTGGCGCTGTGGGCGCTGGAAAGCGGCGCGACCAAACCCACGATCGATGACAGTGCCGTCTTGGAGATTGACGCCGGGCGACACCCGGTCGTCGAGGCCGCTTTACAACGCCAGTCGGCGACGCGCTTCACGCCGAACGATACGTGGCTGGACGGGGCCGCGCCGCAGGACGCGAAGGGATGTCCGCGACTGGCACTGATCACGGGCCCTAATATGGCCGGCAAGTCGACCTATTTACGCCAGACCGCGCTGATTATCCTGCTGGCTCAGGCCGGGTCCTTCGTCCCGGCGGCCCGCGCGCATATCGGTCTGGTCGACCGATTATTCTCACGCGTGGGCGCATCGGACGATCTGTCCAAGGGGCGCTCCACCTTTATGGTCGAAATGATCGAAACGGCGGCCATTCTCAATCAGGCGACGGAAAAAAGCTTCGTCATTCTGGACGAGATCGGGCGCGGCACGGCGACATTTGACGGCCTGTCCATTGCTTGGGCCGCAGTCGAACATCTGCATGGTGTCAATCGCTGCCGCGCCCTGTTCGCCACACATTATCACGAGCTGACGGAACTGGTCGCGTCCCTGGATGGGGCGAAGAACCTGTCTCTGCGCGCACGCGAACATGAAGGCGAACTGATCTTTCTGCATGATGTGCGCGACGGAGCTGCCGATCGCTCTTACGGCATTCAGGTTGCCAAGCTGGCGGGGCTACCCGCTGCTGCCGTTGCGCGCGCGAAAGCCGTGCTGGAGCGGCTGGAAGCGGACGGCACGGATCTCGGTCTTTCGGACCTGCCACTTTTCACCGCCCAGCTGCCTGTGATTGCGGCCGAACCGAGCGCGGTGGAAGCCGCGCTACGCTCTATCGATCCGGATACATTGTCGCCCCGGGACGCGCTGGACCTGCTCTATGCGCTGAAATCGAAGCTGGGAGAGGGCTGATGCCACGCCGATTGCTGAGCATCCCTGAGCGCGAAGCGGCTCCGGATACGGGCATTGAGGGCGATATTCTGCGTCAGGACCTGAGTGCAGCGGCGGACCTCGCGGATTCGCGCAAGGCCGTGCTGAGCATTCTGGGCGAGACGCTGAGCGCGGCCATGGAACTGGCACGCGAACGATTTGACCGAGGGCGTCTAGATGGGTTGGAGACCGCCCGGCTGATCTCCGCCATTCATGACGACATCGTCATGGCGCTCTGGGACTATGCGACGACCCACGAAATCCGGGCGTCGAACCCGACGGAAAGCGAACGCATCGCCCTCTGCGCCGTGGGGGGATATGGCCGGTCCGAAATGGCGCCCTTCTCGGATCTCGACCTGCTGTTTCTGACCAATGACAAGAAAGCGTCGCCCTATGTCGAACGGCTGACGGAATTCGTGCTCTACATGCTATGGGATCTGGGCCTGAAAGTCGGCCATGCGGTTCGCACGGTGGATCAGTCGATCAAACTGGCCAAGGAAGACCAGACGATCCTGACGGCCTTGCTGGATGTGCGGGTTCTGCGCGGAGATCGCGCGTTGGCCTCCGAACTCTATACGCGATTTCGCCGCGACATCACCAAAGGCTCCGGTCGCGCCTATATCGCCGGAAAACTGTCCGAACGCGATGACCGTCACGCGCGGGAAGGTCATTCGCGCTATGTCATCGAACCGAACATCAAGGAAGGCAAAGGCGGGTTGCGCGATCTGCACGTGCTTTACTGGATCGCCCGCTATCTCGACCGCGAGGGCCAACTGGCAGATCCGCAGCAGGCCGAAGACTATGTCGGCATGGGTCTGTTCGACAAGGCGGCTGCCACACGCTTTCAGAGGGCCGCCGACTTTCTCTGGCGGGCGCGTCACAATCTGCACTGGATGAGCGGACGTGCGACGGAAACCCTGTCTTTCGACCGGCAGGTCGAGCTGTGCCGCCTGATGGGTCACGCGTCCGGTCCCGTCGAAGTCGCGGTGGAGCGCTTTATGCGCGAATATTTCACCAACGCCAAGGAAGTGGGCGCCCTGACCCGGATCGCCTGTGCGAAGCTGGAAGCCAGCCGTGCGATCAAGATACCCAGCCTGTATGCATTGCTGCCCGGATCGCGCCGTGATCTGAAAAATCCGAACCTGACGCTCACCCATGGACGGCTGAATTTCAAGGACCCACTTTTGATAAAAAATGATCCGGGGGTCATTCTGCAACTGTTCGAGACAGCGGGTCGGCGCAATCTCGACATTCATCCGGACGCGCTGTCGGCCATCAATTTCCGGCGCAATTTGATCGACTCGGATTTTCGCCGGGATCCCGATAATGCGGCTCTGTTTCAGCGTCTGCTGCAGACGGCGAAAGCCCCGGCGGCAACATTGCGCTTGATGAACGAAGCGGGCGTGCTGGGGCGCTACCTGCCGGAATTTGGCGGCATCGTGGCCCGGACCCAATTCAACATGCATCATGCTTATACGGTCGACGAACACACGCTGCGGCTGGTCGATCAGGCGGATAATCTCTTCGATGGGCGTTTGGAGGACGAAATTCCCGGTCCGACCGCCGTCGCAAAAAGCCTGAACAAGGCCGACCGGGAAATCATTATGCTTGCCTGTCTGCTGCATGATACCGGAAAGGGTCAGGGCGATCAGTGTATCGAAGGGGCGCAGCTCGCCCGTAAGGCCTGCCGCCGTCTGGGTCTGCCCAAGGACACGGTCGATACGGTCGCCTGGCTGGTCCGGTCGCATCTGGAAATGAGCGAAGTGGCGCAGCGCCGCGATATTTCGGACCCGCAGACGATTGACGACTTCGCCGCTCTGATGGGCAGTCAGTCGCGCCTGAAGCTCCTTTATGTGCTGACGGTCTGCGATATCCGGTCTGTGGGTCCGGGCGTCTGGAACGACTGGAAAGGCACATTGCTGCAGTCGCTCTATCTGACCACACGTGATTATCTGGAAGGCCGGACCGATTTGGACAGACCGGCCCGCGCCGCCTCTTTGTCTGAGCAGTTGCTCGATCGCCTGAGTCCGGACAGGGCGAAACGGGTCGAACCCATTCTTGACCGACTCGGCCCGAATTACTGGCTGTCATTCGATATGACCGATCTGACCCGGCATGCGCGGTTCATCGACCGGCAGCTCGAAGGCGGCGCTCCGGTCGATGCTATACTTGAAGGCGTTCATACCCGGGTCGACCGTCCGCATGACGCGACAGAACTCTGGGTACTCTGTGCGGACCGGAGGGGGCTGTTTGCCGATCTGGCCCATGTGATTGCGTCGTGTGGCGCGTCCGTGGCGGGCGCACGCCTGCATACGGGTCCAGTCGGACCTGAAGGCACCGCTCAGGTTTTCAACGTCTTCTATCTGCAAAACACCGATGGGCGGGCTTTCGGATCGCGCAATGAGTCAGGACGGGTGAATCTGATCGAGCGCGCCAGGTCGGTGCTGCACAAGTCCAATGACCGCCTGTCCATTCCGACCCGGATCGGATCCCGCCGCGCCGATGCGATCCCCGTCGTGCCGCGCGTCCGCTTTTCCGATTCCGCGCAGGGAGATATCACCATTGTCGAAGTCGAAGGGCGTGACAGGCCAGGTCTGCTCGCCGCGCTGGCTGCCGTTCTTCGCGACAATGATCTGGATGTGCTGTCCGCGCATATTGAGGGTCTGGGCGAAAAAGCCGTCGATGCCTTCTATGTGCGGCGTCAAGGTCCGGACGGCCGCCTGTCTAAAGCTGATCGCCGGCGCGTCCGCGCCGACCTAGTTGCGGCTCTGTCGGACCCGGAAAGCGTAGCCGCCTGATGCGTCTTTTGCGCTCGACCGCCATCATTGCCTCGCTGACGCTGGTCAGTCGGGTGATGGGCCTGGTGCGCGACGTCCTGATCGCCAGATTTCTCGGGGCCGGGCCGGTCTCCGACGCTTTTTTTACGGCGTTCAAGCTGCCCAATGTGTTCCGCCGCATGTTTGCCGAAGGGGCCTTCAATGCCGCCTTCGTCCCGCTTTATGCCAAACGTATCGAGCAGGAGGGCGAAGCAGCGGCCGACAGGTTCGCCTCCGAAGCGGCGACAGCCTTGTTCGTGACGGTCGCCTTGATCGTCATCCTGTTCCAGATCACCATGCCCTGGTCGCTCAATATTATCGGTTTTGGTCTCGACCGGGCCGTCAATGAAGACGGGATTTCGCCCTATTATCTGGCCGTTTTCTTCGCCCTGATTACCATGCCCTATCTACTGTTCATGTCGATGACGGCCCTGTTTTCGGGCGTGCTGAATACGCGCCATAAATTTGCACTCGCCGCTGGTGTGCCGATCCTGCTCAATGCCTTCATGATCACGGCGCTACTGGTGACGCCGCGTTTCGGTGCGGAGCAGCGGGACATCGGCACGGCGTTGACTATCGCCATCACCCTGTCGGGCATCGCCCAAGCCGCCGCCGTGATCTGGGGGGCCAAGCGGGCGGGAATGACGTTGCATATCCGGCGGCCGCGCCTGACTCCGGGCGTAAAGCGCCTCGTCATACTGGGTGTGCCCGGGATTATCAGTGCCGGGATCACGCAGATCAATCTGGTAGTCAGCCATTCCATCGCCACCTTGCAAGATAGCGCCGCGAGTTGGTTGACCTATGCCGACCGGCTCTATCAGTTGCCGCTGGGCATGATCGGGATCGCCATGGGCGTGGCCCTGTTGCCATCGCTGTCGCGCTCGTTGCGGGCCGGTGACGGTGTCTCGGCCATGAGTACACAAAACCGCGCGGTCGAACTGTCCATGCTGTTCACACTGCCCGCGGCCATGGCGCTCTTTATCGTGCCGGACATTCTGATTGCGGGCCTGTTCGAACGCGGGGCCTTCACGGCGGATACGACGGAACAGGTCGCCAAGGCCTTGCGCTTCTTTGCGCTGGGATTGCCGGCTTTCGTCCTGCTAAAAGTCCTGACGCCGGCCTTTTTCGCGCGGGAAGATACACGCACCCCGATGATCTGGGCGGCGATTTCCGCCGTCGTGAACATCACGCTTGGCTATACCCTGTTCGTCACCGTCGGCTTTGAAGGGCTGGCGCTGGCTACATCGGTCGCGGCCTGGATCAATGTTGCGGGCCTGAGCGTATTGCTGATGCGCAGTCGTCACCTCGTAACGGACCGTCGTCTGCGTCAGCGATTGCCGCGCATCATGATGGCCGCATCCTTCATGGGCGGATTTCTCTACGGGGCGCGTCGACATGTCCCCGATCTGGGCGAGGCCGGATTGCTGATGGACGGGCTGGCTCTGATGCTGCTGACCGGGGCGGGCGGGTTCGTCTTCCTGCTTGCCGCCATGGTGCTTCGCGCCTATGGCCTCGCCGACATTAAAGACGCCTTCAAACGATCATGACCGCTGCTATGGACGCTTCAGATTATCAGGGCCCAGAACGGGTCTTCTCCGGTGTGCAACCGACGGGGTCGCTGCATCTGGGTAACTATCTCGGCGCGCTGAAGAAATTCGCGCGGCTGCAGCATGATCATGATTGCCTGTTCTGTATCGTCGATCTGCATGCCATCACCATGCCTGTCGACCGGAACAAGCTGGCGGACCAGACGCGCCATATTGCGGCAGCGTTTCTGGCGGCGGGCGTCGATCCGGACAAGGCCAGCGTCTACGCCCAGTCCGCTGTGCCGGCCCATGCCGAGCTGGCTTGGTACTTCAATTGCGTCGCCCGCATGGGCTGGGTTCAGCGCATGACCCAGTTCAAGGACAAGTCCGGCAAGAATGCGGAAGCCGCCAGCGTCGGTCTTTTCACCTATCCTGTCTTGCAGGCCGCCGACATTCTGGCGTTCAAGGCGACGCATGTCCCAGTCGGCGAGGATCAGAAACAGCATCTGGAACTGTCCCGCGACATCGCCGCGAAGTTCAACCGCGATTTCGGCGAACCGGCGGACGAGCCCAACTTCTTCCCCCTGCCAGAGCCGCTGATCGACGGCCCCGGGGCACGGGTGATGAGCCTGCGCGACGGCAACAAGAAAATGTCGAAGTCCGACCCGTCCGATGCCTCGCGGATCAATCTGACGGATGATGCGGAGAAGATCGCGAAAAAGATCCGCAAGGCCAAGACCGATTCCGGTCATGTGCCGGACACGATCGACGGGCTGGAAGGCCGGCCCGACCTGGCCAATCTTGTTGGCATCTATGCGGCATTGGCCGATATGACGGACGCGGCAGTCCTGGCGCAGCATGCCGGGTCGCAGTTCGGACCTTTCAAGGCGGCGCTGGCTGATGTCGCGGTCGAAACACTGCGTCCCGTCGGCGATCTGATGCGTCGCTATCTGGCAGACCCGGACGAGCTCGACCGGATCATGGCGCGCTCGGCCGACACCGCCCGGAACATTTCAGAGCCAATCATGGCGGATGTCCGTCGGATCATCGGCTTTCACGGACGCTGATTTTCAGGATTTACCCTCACCTCGGGATTCTCTCATGACACGACTGCTCCTTGTTACGACTGCGGCACTGATTGTGGCGGCCTGTTCCGACGCGAAAACCGCATTGCCGGACGATGCCACACCTGATGCGACAATCACCGCCTCCGCCAGCTCCGCCGTCACCATTTCCGATGCCTATATGCTGCCGCCGCTGATCGGCCGGAATGTCGGGGCCGCCTTTTTCGTTGCGACTAATGACGGGGTGACAGACGCCCGGATCATCTCGGCGTCCAGTCCGGTCGCGGACACGGTCGAGCTGCACACCCACACCATGACGGACGGCGTTATGGCGATGCGCGAAGTCGATGGGATCGATATTCCGGCAGGCGGCTCCGTCGTGCTGGAACCGGGCAGCCTTCATCTGATGATGTTCGGGATGGCGGTCGCAGAAGGTCAGACGGACGCGCCCGTCACTCTGACCTATGCGGACGGTGAGACCGTCACCCTTATCGTCCCGGTCCGGAGCCGCTAGCAAGCCTATCCGGAAGGTCGAGCCGGCCTTCCGGAGCAGCTTCGATCCAGGCCAGGCGGCGCTGCAGATTCTGCAGGCGGATGCTGACGGGCGGATGGGTTGCGCTCAGGGACTGGCTTTCGCGGTGGATTTCGATACCGGCTTCCCAGCTCGCAACCGTCGTGGCGACGTCATAGCCCGCATTATGCATCAGGATCAGCGCATCGCCATCCGCTTGCAATTCCATATCCCAGCGCGACATGTCGCTCGTATGGCCGCGCAGCGCGTGGCTCATTTCATGGGCAATGATCAAGGCCAGCCCGGCATCATCGCCGACCTGATCGATCAGCGCAGTCGACAATTCGATATCGCGCCCATCGGTTGACGCGTTCAGCCGGTCCGACGCGATGACATAGGTAGGCGCGATACAGGCCAGTTCGGCCTCGAGCCTGACGGTTTCCGGACCTTCATCTCCGCGCAGCACGAGCGGAGCGTCGTCTTCGATCGGCCAGCCCGACAGGATTGTCTCGCCGGGCTGTAGCCGCGCCCTGTCGCCTGGCGAGCCGGGCACAATACTGCGGATCGACTGTCCCCGCTCCGAGAGCGGTAAAAAATGCAGGGCGAGCGGTCTGATGCCTTCCGGATAATCCAGCAAGCTGTGAACGCTCAGCCCCGCATCGAGGCGCGTGCGCTGACAAAGAGGTGCATTCGCCACGCGCAGTCGGCGACTGATCCGGTCAACCCGTGCCGCCCTGGCCTGATGATCCAGCAGACGCCGCCGGAATTCGGCGTAGCGATCCGGTTCGCGCTGAAGCCTGTCCGTATTCAGGACCGTGCCGGATGTGGTGTCGACGGCAGGGCCGGTGTCGGTGGTTTCGCCGGGTTGATCCGTCTCGGCCTGATCATCGGCTTGCGCCGGGGAGCAGGCGCAGAGCAGCAGCAGCACGACAGGTCCGACAAAGGACGTCCGTATGACGGACTTACTCACCCTCAGCGTCCGCCTTGAAGTTCGGCACGAGCGGTTCACCCGCGGCCTGTTTGGCACGGATTTCCCCGCGCGCAGCGGCGATACGCAGATAGCGGTCCGGGAAGGTCGGATGGGTTTTGGCGCGGTTGACAGAGCGGGGGTCGACATCCGCGAGGCGACGCCAGAATGTCTCGACCCCGTCCGGATCGAATCCGGCGCGAACCATGTAATAAAGGCCGACATAATCGGATTCGGACTCAAACGGGCGCGTATAGCGCGTTGCGAATCCGGACAGGATGAGATTGCCGATTACCTTGCGAATATGGCCCATCGTATTGTGCGCCAACTCATGGCCAATCACCATGGCCAGCTCGTCATCGCTCTGGGCGAACTCCATCATGCCCGTCGTCACCGTAATGTGGCGTCCGTCGGCAATCGCATTGATGGCTGCGCTGGAACGCAGGCGAAGACGCGAATGGCAGAGCGTCTGCGGCTCAACCGTGATTGTCCGTCGCTGGCCGTCGCGATCGATGGACAGGGCGGCGCGTTCGGATGACAGCGCGTCCTGCAGGGCCTTGTCGGTTGCATCGACGGCCTTCTCGTCGATCAGAATGACATCGCCCTGTTTCAGCCCGGCAATATCTGCAGGACTGTTCGGGATGACGTGAAATATGCTCGGACGATCCAGCACGCCCAGCTCGCGCCGCGCTGCGATACGCATCTCCTTGGCATAGCTGTCATCGGAATGGATGATGACGCCGATGTCGCGGCGGGTTTTGGGACAAAGCTCGGCATTGGCGAGAAGAATGCGGCGACCGATGCGTGATAGGCGATGGCGGTGCGCGGATTGGACCTCGAGGGCCCGGCTTTCCTGTAGCAGCGATTCTGCCAGCAGATCGGGCGCGCTGATCTCCGGCAGGCGCGTCGCCGTGCTGGCGCACCCGGCCAAAGCGGTCAGGGTCGCAAGGATGATCGCCGGAAATCGCAGAGACCGTTTCACGCCCATACCATGCCCAATGCAGGAGTGCGGTCAATGCGAAGACTGCGTCTCATCCGTCGGAAAAGCCTGGGGTGCGGCAATTTTGCCACTCAACTCTTCGTCAGCCTCTTGCAGCGGGTCCATGCCCACGCCAGATAGTCATCATGTTTATCCAGACCGAAGATACGCCGAACCCGGCAACGCTGAAATTCCTGCCGGGCCGCGACGTGGCAGGACCGGGGGCGACCCCGGTCGAATTCACGCGCGGAGCGGATGTGTCTCAGGCGCCGCTTGCGGAAATGCTGTTCATGATTCCCGACGTGTCGCGGCTCATGTTCGGCTCCGATTTCATCTCTGTCACCAAATCCGACGCTGCGCATTGGAAACATCTGCGTCCCGCCGTGCTGGGCGCGATCATGGATTTCTTCGTCGCGGGCGGCGTACCGCTGAGCGAACAGCTTCAGGCAGATGAGGTGGAAGAGCGTGTCTATGAGGGCGAAACCGCCGAAATCGTCGAACAGATCAAGGAATTGATCGAATTGCGCGTCCGGCCTGCCGTCGCGCAGGACGGCGGCGACATCGTCTTCCGTCATTTCGACGAAACGGACGGGGCTGTATTCCTGGAAATGCGGGGCGCCTGTGCCGGATGTCCGTCCAGCACTATGACCCTGAAACACGGAATCGAAAATCTCCTCAAGCATTATGTGCCAGAAGTCACCCGCGTCGAACAGGCCGCGGCCTGACACAATCATGTTTGATCGCTCATGATCGTTCTGGCTCTGGACACGACCGGGCCTGACTGCTCCGCCTGTCTCAGCCAGGATGACCGCGTTCTGGCCTTTACGTCGGAGCGGATCGGTCGTGGTCATGCGGAACGGCTGGCGCCGATGGTTGCCGAGCTGTTCGTCGCGGCGGACCTGGCGCGGGATGCGGTTGACAGGATCGCTGTCTGTACCGGGCCTGGCAGCTTTACCGGACTGCGCGTGGCCTTGTCACTGGCCAAGGGATTTGCCTTGCCGCGTCGCCTGCCCGTGCTGGGCATGGACGCGCTAATGATCGAAGCCGCGACCTGGCCCGATGCCAGGGTTGCGGTTTTCCGTGACGTCAAACGCGGGCAGGTCTTTGCCGCCATCCATGAACAGGGCCGGGTCCGCGTCCTGCCACAGGCAATGTCGATGAATGACGCCCAAGCGCTGGCAGCGGCGCATTCCGCTCCCTTATATCCGGCCGAACGGGTCGATGTTCGTATGTTGGCACAGCTCGCCATGGCGGCCGATCCTGCGGATCACGCGGCCGATCCGCTCTATGCGCGCGCGCCGGACGCAAAACTGCCGGGCGGCAAAGTGCTTCCGGCCTCATGATGGTTCGCGTCCTTGCCCCGTCGGATGCCAAGGCCATGGCGGCGATCCATGCGGCAGGGTTTGACAAGGGCTGGTCCGCTCTGGACATGGCGGTGCATATAGAGCGGGATCTGTGCCTCGGCACGGGCACGCCGCTTACCGCTTTCATGATCCTACGACGGTCCGATGTGGATGCGGAAATTCTCACCATAACAACCCATCCGGATGCGCGCAGTCAGGGCCATGCGGCAGCGTTGCTGCGCGACGCAGCGCAATGCCTCTCGGGGGAAGACCTTCGCCACATCTTCCTGGAAGTGGCCGAAGATAATCATGCGGCGAAGCGGCTTTATGAACGGATCGGCTACCGTCCGATCGGGCGGCGCCCCGGCTATTACGCGCGTCCAGGTGGGCGTGTTGCTGCGATCACCTATGGATTTGACCTGCGGTGAAGCCCGTCGCCTGGGATGCTCCCGTGCGGCTGGACGGCGGGGCCGCATCAGGTTAAGCGAACCCCATGCCGAATACGGAAACATGGATCGAGAAAAAATGTGTCGAACGCGGGCTGCGATTGACGGAGCAGCGCCGGGTCATTGCCAAGGTTCTCGCTAATTCCGATGATCACCCTGATGCCGAAGAGCTCTACGCCCGGGCGTCCAAGATCGATTCCCGGATCAGTCTGGCCACTGTTTACCGCACGGTCCGACTCTTTTCTGATTCCGGCATCATCGAAACGCATGACTTCCGGGATGGCCGCGCGCGTTATGAGGCTGCGGATGCAGACCATCATGACCATCTGATCGACGTGCAGACGGGCGAAGTCATCGAGTTCGTCGATGACGAGATCGAGGCACTACAGCACCGCATTGCCGAAAAGCTCGGCTATGAGCTGGTCGATCACCGGCTGGAACTTTACGGGCGCAAGAAAAAAAGCTGAAGCCCCCGTCGTCTCGGACCGCCTAGCGGCGCACCCCGTTTTGACCTTTTATTAGCGCTGTTCCTTAGCGAGCCATTACCTGTCCCTGTGTAGAATGGGCACATGGATCTCCTCGAAACAGTCTTTGTCATGTTCGTGCTGATTGCGCGCGAATGGTCGATGTTCGAGGCCATGCTGGTCTTTCCGCTGCTCTTGCTGGCCTATAGACTCTGGTCGCTTGTGCGTGCCGGGGAACGGGTGACGCTGGCCGCTTTTGCCCCCAATTCTGGACTGATCTGGAGCACGACGAACAATGTCGCGCTGGCCCTGACCAACAGCTTCATCTGGATGGCGATGCTGGTCTGGTTCTATGAAGGCATTGACGGGTTCTGGACGGAGACAGTCGGGATTGACCGTTTTGCCGTGATCGATGGGTGGCCGTTCTGGCTACAGCTTGTTTTCGCGCTCATCATTCTGGACTTCAAGAATTATTGGAGCCACCGGCTTCTGCATCGTCCTTGGGCGTGGGAGTTTCATTCGCTGCATCATTCTGATCGCGACATGAATCACACGACGGCGGCGCGCATCCATATTCTGGAATCATTGCAGATGAGCCTCGTCAGCCTCGTCGTTCTGGGATGGCTCGACATGCCGCTCATCATCGTGGGGGTGGCCGGTCTGCTGCGGACCTGGTACAGCTTCTACATCCATTCCGGCCTGCCCTTCGATCACGGACGGCTGCGCAAGGTCTTCGCCTCACCCAACTATCATCGCTGGCATCACGCCGATGATCCGGCGGTCTATGGCAAGAACCTGTGCGACATGTTTCCGCTCTGGGACATTTTGTTCCGGACCTATCACGATCCGGGCTGGTGCGACCGCCCGACAGGCGTCAGTGACGCGCCGGACGATGCCGTTCGCGGTCAGTTGCATCCCTTCATCCGGTACGGGCAGTGGATATCGGGCTGGGCCGTCAGACGGTTTGGACGCCGTGACCAAGACGTAAAGGCGCCACCTGCCGCCAATGCCGATCAGAGCGCCAGCAGCGTATTGTAAGCCGACAGGCTGGACGCATAAATCTCGGCGTAGCGGTCTGCCACGGCGGGCAGAGCGCCAGACGGCGGACCGAAGCCTTTCGAGGCGATGACATTGCGGTACCAGTAAGGAGCCCAGGGTCCATCTTCCTCGCGCGGGCCTGCCTCCCATTGCAGCATGGCCGGGTCGAGCGGAATGTCGAACCCGTCCTGGCAGATCGCTCGCAAGGCCTGTTCCGGGTCGCTCAGGATCATGTCGCAATCGACGACGAGCGGAGTCCGCCCCTGGCGGTCCGTGATGTGACTGTGCAGGGCCAGGAGTCCCGGAAAGCCAATATCATCTGCGACGAAATCCGGTCGCCCCTTCGCATAGGATGCGATCACCCGGGCCGGATGCCGGATCAGCAGCACATGGCGGGCCTGATCCATCCAGTCGGTCGGCATGCCATCGATCATATGATGGGCCATATGCTTCTGAAAATGATAGTCGGCCTGAACCGGTTTGATGATCCGCGCCACCACCGTTTCCGGATCGGTTTCGCATTCGGCGAGTGTCTCTTCGCGGCCCGGATGATCCAGCCCCGTCCTGTCAAGATAGGCGGCGAAGAACGGTTCGTCCCAGCAGACCGTGTCAGTCCGTGCGCTGAAGCTTCGCATCATGGCCGTGGAAATGTTGCGCGGCCCGGACCAGAGGCAGAGAATTTGGCTCATCATGCAGCTCTTGGGTTAGAGGCCTATTGCGTGTCGCGCGCGATCAAGGCGAGATAGAGCTGCTGCAGCCGCTCCACAATGGGGCCGCGCGTGCCGTTACCGATTGTCCGGCCGTCGATCTCGCCGACAGGGGCTAGCCCGGCAAAGGTACCCGTCGTGAAGGCTTCATCCGCCGCATAGCAGTGACGCAGCGTGAAATTGCGTTCGTAGACCGGAATGTCATTGGCCTTGCAGAGTGCGATCACCTTGCTGCGCGTGATCCCGCCGAGACAGTAATCGCCCGTCGATGTCCAGACTTCGCCCTTGCGGACAATGAAGAAATGGGTGCTGTTGCAGGTGGCGACGAAACCGTGCGGGTCGAGCATAATGGCTTCGTCCGCGCCGGCTTCGATGCCCTGAATGCAGGCCGTGATGCAGTTGATCTTGGAATGGCTATTCAGCCCCGGATCCTGCACGTCGGGGCGGCCCCGGCGGGTCGCAACGCTTTGCAGCTTGAGCGGACGTTCTGCTGTCGCCGGATCGGGTTGCTTATATTCCGGGGCAATGACGATAGTCGCGGGCGAGATGATAACGCGCGGGTCCTGATAGGGCGTCGAACGCAGACCGCGCGTCACCATCAGGCGGATATGGACATGCTCGGTCATGGCGTTGGCTGCCAGCGTTTCCGACAGACGCTCTGCAAGTTCCTCCTGAGTCACGCCCGGATCGATATGCAGTGCGGCCAGCCCTTCCCACAGCCGGTCCAGATGGTCGTCCAGAAAGGCGACCTTGCCGTGGTGAACGCGCAAGCCTTCCCACACCCCATCACCCAGCATGAAGCCGCTGTCGAAGACGTTCACCACCGCCTGATCGCGTGGGACCAGCATGCCGTTGACATTGAACTTGACGGACGCATTGCGCGCGTCCGGAACGTAGGCGTGGGTTCCGAAGGACATGAGGGCCTTCTAGCAGGCCCGTACGAAGGGGAAAGCCCTACTGAGCCGGGATCAGAGCGGCAGGTGTGGACGCTTGCGGGATTGTATCCCCATAAATCGCGCGGTCGGCGATGAGGGCGGCGTGCGGGGCGAAGTGGAGGATTTCCCAGCGTCCGTCAAAATGCTCGACCAGCGCCGTACAGCTTTCGACCCAGTCGCCCGTATTCTTGTAGGTGATCCCGTCGATCTCGCGCTGCTCGGCAACATGGATGTGTCCGCAGATCGCTCCGTCAAAGCCCTTGCGTCGGCAATAATCTGCGACATGGCCTTCGAAGCTTTGGATGAAATTCATTGCGCGTTTGGTACGGGATTTCAGCATTTTCGATAGCGACCAGTAATCCATGCCGAGGCGTCGCCGCACGACGTTGAGCTTCGTATTGACCCAGAGCAGCAGATTATAGGCGCTGTCGCCCAAATGCATGATCCACTTGCGGTCCGCCCGCATCAGCCCGTCAAACATGTCGCCATGAACGACCAGATAGCGCTTGCCGTCCTGCCCGTCATGGACGGCGCGGTTGCGAACCGCGATATCGCCGAACATCAGCCGGAATTTGAGAAAACCGCGCAGAAATTCGTCATGGTTGCCGATGATATAGGTGACGTCCGTGCCCCGCTTGGCCGCCGTCAGGATGCGGCGTACGACATTAGTGTGGCTTTGTGGCCAGTACCATTTCTTGCGCATGCGCCAGCCATCGATGATATCGCCGACTAGATAAAGCCGCTCGGATGTGTGTTCCTTCATGAACAGGCAGAGCGCTTCGGCCTGGCAGCCCTTGGATCCCAGATGCAGGTCCGAGATGAATATGGTGCGGTAATGCGACATGGGCTGCGCCGCTAGGGTGATTTGGTGTCCAGCGTGTGACGCGCGGATTACAGCCCTGTGACGATCGCAGCGCCGTTCAATAGGCTTCGGTTTCGATGAACAGCAGCAGTCCCGCCAGGCAGAGGCCGAACAGTGCATAAAGCCCCCATCCGGAATGGAACAGGTCGGGCATTTGGCTGCTCTCGGGCAGGTCGGGCAAGGCAATGCCGAGCCGCGTCCAGATCAGGCCGGCAAGAAGCCCCAGCACCGCCGCCAAGACCCAGCCGCGCCAAGGCTGGCGGGGCCGGATCCTGTAATCCGAAAGGTCGATCGTCTGCGGCGTGGGCTCGGCCATCACCGCGTCCATCACCCTGTCGGAGAAACCGTCTTCGGGCGTTGGCGCCGCATAGGCCGAGAGCAGCGTTTTCAACGTTTCGTCATTCATGGCGCGTCTCCTGCAATATGATTTTGATAGGCGCTCAGACGATCCTGTAGCGCAGTCCGGGCGCGATTGACATGCGACTTGACTGTTCCGAGTGGCAAGCCGGTAATCTGGGCCGCATCGCCGTGACTATGACCCAGCGCCAGGCACAACATGGCACAGGCGCGGCGTTCAGGCGGCAGGCTATCCATGGCGCGCGCAATATCCAGACGTGTGCCATGATCGTTGTGTCCGGCCTCATCGGGCTCGGCATTTCCGGCAGCCAAATCGCGGCGGCGCTTGTCACGACGATGACTATCGAGAAACTGACGATAGGCGAGGCGCAGCAGCCAGCTTCGCATGTTTCTGATCGTCGCAATCGTCTCGCCGGTCCGAAAGGCGGTAAGAAAGGTTTCCTGCGCCAGCTCGTCGGCGAGGGCACTGTTCCGGGTCAACCGGCGCAGGAATGTCCGCACTGCACCTTGGTGAGTGCGGACAATAGCGTCGAACGCCTCAGCATGATGTGAGTGTGTTCGACGCAAAGTCTTCAGTCTTCCGACTTGCGAGTAATCAGCGTCCACAGGCCGACCAGAACGAGGCCGACCAGGAAGGGGAAGCTGGCAAATCCGAAGAATATTCGCGTGGCTTCGGCATCAGGGATGAGAATCCCGAGAATGGCCGTTGAAAGGGCGATCGCAATCAGGATCATTCCGGTTCTCAGGTCGGCGTGCTTAGGCCGACGCCGGACACCGAGGGCGGCAACGATCTCCGGAGTGATCGTCTCTCCCTTGGACGCCATGGTGTCGAGAATTTTCACCGTCTCTGCATGGCTTTTGTAGCGATAGGCACTTACCGCCCAGACAATGACGGGGATGACTGCGAAAAAGGCAATCGGGACGAGAATGTCTTCCATGTGATGTCTCCTTTGAAGAACGTTTATACTAGTCAGACGTCACGAGAGGCGGTTTTGGATGCAGGAGGGCGAAATTTTTCTCGTCTGCCTGCAAAACTTGACCCGGATAGGTCGGCGGACCACATGGCGGGACCGTGACAAATGCTGTTGAAGTCATAACTCTGGGGTGCCGCCTCAATGCGTCCGAATCGGACGCAATGGTCACGCTTGCGCGGGATGATGGGCTGACGGATGCGGTGATTATCAATACTTGTGCCGTCACCAATGAGGCCGTCGCCGAAAGTCGGCGGCGGGTCCGTAAGGCAAGGCGCGACCGACCGGGCGCGACCGTGATCGTCACCGGCTGCGCGGCGCAAATCGACCCGACCGCCTTTGCCGCCATGCCCGAAGTCGATCAGGTGCTTGGCAATCACGACAAGATGCTGCCAGGCGCATTCGCGGCTGAGCATTTCGGTGCGGGTACGGAACGCATTCGCGTCAACGACATCATGGCTGTCCGGAACAGCGCCCCGCAATTCCTTGGCAGTGAGAATAGTCCCGGGCTGAAGGGTGATGGGCGGGCACAGTCTCGGACGCGGGCTTTTCTGCAGGTGCAGAATGGCTGCGATCATCGCTGCACATTCTGCATCATTCCCTATGGTCGCGGCAATGCGCGATCCGTTCCGGCGGGCGAAGTGGTCAGCCATGTGCGCAACCTTGTGCGGCAGGGTTATCGTGAAGTGGTCCTGACAGGCGTGGACCTGTCGAGCTGGGGCGGGGACTTGCCGGGACAGCCGCCGCTGGGCGATCTGGTCCGGCGCGTGCTGAAACTGGTACCCGAGCTGGCGCGCCTGCGCTTTTCTTCCATCGATCCGGCAGAGGTCGATCCGGTCCTGTTCGAGCTGATCGTCTCCGAACCCCGCATCACGCCCTATCTGCACCTGTCGCTGCAGGCGGGTGACGACATGATCCTGAAGCGGATGAAGCGCCGTCACTCGCGGCAGCAGGTCGTCGACCTGTGTGCGGAGCTGCAGGCGCGTCGCCCGGAGATCACCTTCGGTGCGGACATGATTGCAGGCTTCCCGACGGAAGATGACGCCATGTTCGACAATAGCCGGACGATCGTCGCTGACATCGGTATTCCGTGGCTGCACGTCTTTCCCTATTCGGCGCGAGAAGGCACGCCTGCGGCCCGGATCCCTCCCGTCGACGGTAATATCGTCAAGGTCCGCGCCCGGTTGCTGCGCGAAGCGGGAGCGGCAGTGAAGGCCGCGCATTTGGCCGCACGCATCGGCGATACCGATACGGCGCTGTTCGAAGAGAACGGTCAGGGCCGCCTGCCCGATTTCAGCCTTGTCCGCGTCGATAATCCACCGCCTGCGGGTTCGCTTGCTAGGGTCACCGTGATAGGTGCGACAGACGACCATCTCATGGGGAGCCTTCATGGCTGAGAAGAAGAAACGCGGTTTCCTCTCCAAACTCGGTTTCAAGAGTAAAGACGAGAAACTGGCTCTCGAGGCCGCTGAACGCGCGGCCCAGCAGCAGCAGATCGACGCGCAGATGGCCGCGCGTATGGCGGCGATCAATGCGGCTGCCCTGGCATCTGCCCGGGAACAGGACACGGGCTCGTCCGACGTCTCGGACGCGGAAAAAGCCGCTATCGAAGCGGAAGAAAAGCGTCAGGCGGAAATTCAGGCTGCCCGCGATGTCGAACGTGCCAAACAACTCGCCGAAGAAAAATCCCGACGCGAGGCGGAAGAGGCCGCGGCCAAGGCGGCGGACGACAGACGCCTCGCTGACGAGGCCCGGCTCGCTGAGGCACGCGCAGCGCGCGAAGCAGAAGAGACGGCACGACAGGCGGTCGAAGCCAAGGCACGGGCCGAAGATGCGGCGCGACTGGAAGCGGCGCGTCAGGCAGAGATCGACCGTGCCGCTTCTGAAGCCGAAGCGGCAGAGTTAAAACGCAAGGCCGAAGAGGAGGCCGCGGAACGCGCGCGGCTGGAAATGGAGCGTCTGGCCGAGGACGCCCGCCTGGCCGAAGAGCGTCGTCTGGCCGAGGAAGCGGCGGTGGCTGCGCGTGCAGAAGAGGCTCGCCAGACCGCCCAGATCGAACGGCTGGCCCGCGAAGCGGAAGAAGCCGAACGCCGCGCTGCCCGCGCCGCCGACCGCAAGGCGCGCGAGCAGGCCGAAGAAGCCGAACGCGAACGCCTTGCCGAGGAACGCCGCGCGCAACGGATCGCTGCGGGTCTGTCACCCGAGCCCGAGCCCGAACCGGATGTCACGGCCGAAGGCGGCTTTCTCGACCGCATTTCCAAGGGTTTGCGTCGGTCGACATCCCGCATGTCGGACCAGATGGCCGCGAGCTTCAATCAGCGCACGCTCGACCGCGAAGCGCTGGAGGATCTGGAAGACATTCTCATCATGGCCGATCTGGGCTCGGACGTAGCCGAACAGGTCAGCAGCAATCTCGCCGAAGACAAGTTCGACAAGCAAGTCACTGATCTGGAAATCAAGGTCGCTCTGGCGGAAACGATTTCCGACATTCTAACTCCGCTGGAAACGCCCTTCGTACTGGGTCTGGCGCGACCACAGGTTATTCTGTTCGTTGGCGTCAATGGCTCGGGTAAGACGACGACGCTCGGCAAGATCGCCAAACGGTTCGGCGATCAGGGCCAGCGCGTGCTGATCTGCGCGGCAGATACTTTTCGCGCCGCTGCTGTGGAGCAGCTCACGGTCTGGGGCGAACGGGCGGGCGCGCCGGTCATGTCAGGCAAACCCGGCGCGGATGCAGCCAGTCTCGTCTTTGATGCCATGAACCGCGCGCGGGACGAAAAATACGATATCCTGATGATCGACACGGCGGGACGTCTGCAGAACCGCACCGAGCTAATGGACGAGCTGGCCAAGATTATTCGCGTTATCGAAAAGACGGACAGTTCAGCCCCGCATCACAGCGTGCTGGTGCTGGATGCGACGGTCGGCCAGAATGCGCTGTCGCAGGTCGAAGCCTTCCGCGAAACCGCCAATGTGTCCGGCCTGATCATGACCAAGCTGGACGGTACGGCCAAAGGCGGGGTTCTGGTCGCGCTGTCGGAAAAATACAAGCTACCGATTCATTTTATCGGAATTGGCGAAGCGATCGAGGACCTGGAGATCTTTTCTGCCCCGGTCTTCGCTGCCGCCCTTTCGGGTGTGGCCGATGCGGTGACTCCCACAGCAAACCCACAGACGGACTGAAGCGATTGCAGAGGCGGCGCGTTACCACCCCTTGCCCTGATCGCTGTCTCGCCATAGCAGAGCGCGATTTTACTCTCTGGAGCGTCCCATGAAACTTGATACCACCCTGTCTACCCCGTTGGCAGCCATCGTCACGGGCGGGGCATCCGGTCTCGGCGAGGGCACGGCCCGCATGCTAGCCGCTGCCGGCGTCAAGGTCGGTATTTTCGACATGAACGAGGAGCGGGGCCAAAGCGTTGCGCAGGCGATCGGGGGCGTCTTCGCCAAGGTCAATGTTGCGAATAATGCGTCTGTCGATGCTGGCTTTGCGGCGGTTCGCGGCGCAATCGGACAGGAACGGATCTTCGTTAATTGCGCTGGCATTGGCGGCGGGATCAAGACCGCCTCGCGCAAACGCGACACGGGCGAAATCGTGGCGCACGATGCGGATGCGTTCATGCGCATCATCAATATCAATCTGATTGGCAGCTTTCTCTGCGCGTCCAAATCGGCCGCCGGCATGATGGCGCTCGACCCGACCCAGCCGGACGGCGAACGGGGCGTGATCATCAATACGGCCTCGGTCGCGGCGCAGGACGGGCAGATCGGCCAGGTCGCCTACGCTGCATCCAAAGGCGGCATCCTGTCCATGGCTTTGCCAATGGCGCGCGATCTGGCGCGGGAAGGCATTCGCGTGAACACGATCCTGCCGGGCTTTTACGAAACGCCGATCTATGAGCAGATGAAGCCGGAAGTGAAAGAGTCACTGCGGGCTCATGTCCAGTTTCCGAACCGATTCGGACAGCCCGATGAATATGCCGATGTCGTCCGCTTCATGATCGAACACGGCTATATTAACGGTGAATATATTCGCACCGATGCGGGCGCGCGAATGCCCCCGCGCTGACGACCTGCAAAAAAGGTCGTCCGCGCGAGGGCTCAGGCCGGTCTTTCGAATTGCGCCCCGTTATGACGGGCCGACCTGATGCAGATGATTACGGATCAATCCGTGATCAGGATGGGTCGCCGCAGCCCGCTTTTTCGGACAGATCCGTCAGAACGTCGCGACGGGCTCTTGAGCCGTAGAACTGGATCTCGGCCTCTGCCTTGAGCTTGGCGCGCTCTTCGCGCTTGGCCGTTGCGGCCATATTGGCCAGCCCACCGACGACCGGTATCGCCTTGCCGGCGCCAGTCGCCATCCCGGCCTGAACGATCGCAGAGTTGCGTGCTGCGTCGCCCTGATAATCATTGACCTGGATGCCAAGATTTTCGGCTGCTTCGGCCATCAGCACGGCTTCTTCGGCCAGCTGGACATTGATCTCCGTACAGGTCAGAATGGCGTCACCATCCCGGTTTGCAGCGGCCAGTGCGTTGCGCTCGACTGCAGCCATGCGGCTTTTTTCCTGTGCCGCCGTGATGGAATCGGACGCCACTTTCTGTGCCATGGCGCTGGCAATGCCTGTCGCGCCGCATCCGGTCAGCAGAAGCGCCGCAGTCATGGCGCAGAGTGTCAGTTTGGTTTTCATGGTTCCCTCCAGTGATTGGTGGGACGGTGACACCATTCTTTCGCATGCACGACATCAGCAATTATGATGAGGCCGGATGACAATCGGCGTTACATTAGTCCGATAGAGGCAGACACAGGGTAAAAGTTGTTACGCCGTCTTCCGACGTCACGGTCAATGAGCCGGAATGGCGGGCTGCAATGGACCGGCACAGGGCAAGCCCAAGCCCATGGCCCTTGCCCATGGGCGCGTCGGGGTGGCGGAAGAAAGGCGTAAAGATTTCCGACTGCAGGGCCGGGGTGATTTCAGGGCCGTGATTGCTGACGCTCAGACAGGCCTGATCGCCGTCGCGTGACACGCTGACCATGATCGGGCTGGCCGTGGCATATTTGATGGCATTGTCGAACAAGTTGGAGATGAGCCGGCCCAGTTGCGCTTTGTCGCCTGATACGCGCAGCGTTTCTTCCGCGCTCATGACCAGTGTCAGATCATGCGTTTCCGCCAGAGGTTCGAACAGATCGAACAGTTCGGCGGTGAGTTCGCCCAGAGCAATCGGTTTGAAATTGCGGCGATCGCCAGCCTGCGCCTCCAGCGCGGAAATATCCAGCAATCCGTCCAAGAGTACCAGCGTGTGGCTCAGATCCTTGCGCGCCGTTTCGATCGACGTCTTTCCGCCGTCCTCCGCATGTCCCAATGTCGCGTCGAGCCGGGCGAGCGGAGACCGGATTTCATGCGCAAGCTGATCCGTCAGCCGCTTTCGCAAGGTCAAAAGCCGGTTCAACCGATCCAGCATGCCGTTAATGTGCAAGCCCAGCTCATCCAGTTCGTCGACGCTATCTAGGCCGTCAGCAATCGAGATCCGCGCGTCGAGATGGCCACGGGCAATATCATCGAACGTGTCGTTCAGCTGCCCTGTGCGCCGCCGCAGACGGTCAATATGCCAGCGCGTCAGACCGAAGGAGATCAGCGCCAGCAGCAGCGCGCCTCCGGCAATGATGGCGCTCAAGATCTGAACGCTTCGGGCAACGGCAATCATGTCGCGCCCGACGACAAGGGTGCGCTGGTCACGCAGGGGCGTGCCACGAACCAGCAGCCCAACGCCGGCCTGCTCCACTTCGATGGGACGGGTGAACTCGCTGACGCGCTGATCCATATTGCCGACAAGAACGTCGCCGCCCCGTTCGAGACGGTAATAAGGCGCGCCCGCACGATCAGTATTGAAGGCAATCCGCTGGGCGATGGCCTGTTCCAGAGCCAGGCTGCCGCGATCCGCATCGATCAGGACCAGCGCCGCCATGTCGTCATTGATCTGATTGACGAGTTCGGTTCTGAGCGCCTGTCGCGACATCAGGATGACGATGATGCCGACCACCATAAACGCCAGCACCGGCGCCAGACCGAGCCATAGCGATAGCCGGGTGAAAATGGAATGGCGGCGCATGGTCAGCCGCGACTGGGTCCGGGCCCGAAGCGATAACCGAGGCCCCGTTCCGTCACGAGAAGGGCCGTGTCGAAATCCCCGTCGATTTTGCGACGCAGACGGGAGATGTTAACGTCAACGACATTGGTTCCAGGGTCGAAATGCATGCCCCACACATCTCGCAGCAGCATGTCGCGCGTGACCAGTTCGCCCGTATTGCGGGCGAAATATTCCAGGAGATCGAACTCTTTTGGGCTCAGCGCGATATGATGGCCGGAGCGATGCGCGGTTCGGGCCTTGGTCCGGATTTCCAGATCGGCAATCCTGTGCAGATCAGCCTTCACCTGTGTCTGCCCCCGGCGATAGAGCGCCCCGGCCCGCGCAACCAGCTCGGCGGGTTCGAACGGTTTGGCGATATAGTCGTCGGCTCCGCGCTCATAACCTTCTACCCGGCTCTCCGTCTGGCCCAGCGCTGTCAGCATCAGAACCGGGACCATGATACCTTTGGCCCTGAGCGTTTCCACAATATCAAGGCCTTCGGCGTCCGGAAGCATCCGGTCGAAGATCAGGACATGAAACCGGTCTTCTTGTGCGCGCTGCAGGCCCTCAGCACCCGTCATGACATGTTCGACGGTCCAACCCGCCGCTTCCAGCGTCCGCGCCGTATGACGGGCAATATCCTCAATATCCTCGACGATGAGTGCTTTTGGCTGATTTTTCATCGTGTCACTCATCATAATTGTTGTTGATACCGGATGTCTGCGGGACAAGAAATGGGAAACCCGCACGCGGTTTAGGCCCGTCTGGCGGTGGAGGTGAGACTATGATCGGAAGAAAGACAGCGCTGAAGGCGATGATCGGCCTGACCTGCGCGACGGCTCTTGCGGGTTGTGCCGACGCGCCCGCAGCGGATCAGGTCGCGCCTATCGATGTGCCGGCCAGTCATGCCAAGCTGGTAGCAGTGATCACTGAAGGCCGCGCCGCCGAACAAATGGGCGATCGTTCTGCTCTGGAAAATGCGGGTACGCGTCTGGTCGCGATGAAGGCGCGCCCGATCGGCGGCAGCGCCAATCTGGCCGATCGCTGGCAGCCGGTCGATGAGGTTTTGCCACCCATGCGCGGAAGGGTTCAGGGGCCTGGCTACCGTGTCGCAGAGCTGGCGACCGGAGAGACGGACACATTCCAGGAAATCTTTTACGGTATCGAGGAAACTCAAGTGTCCGTTTCGGGGCTGGGAGACTATACGATCAATATTCTCGATGATGATGGCCAGTCGCGGTTTTGCGACAACCAGACGGTCTGCCGCTTCACCCCGGACGTGACCGCCCGCTACCGGATCGAAATCCGCAATCAGGGTGAGGCGGGTACTTATATATTCGTCGTCGACTGACATAGAGATCGCTTTAACGACAAGGCGCGCCGAGGCGTCTTACAAAGACCGTAATGTTGGAGCTTACAGGGTTTGTCATTAGCCTGACCCGGCGCCTTCCCATAATTCCGCCCCATGCCGATCAGGATGTGTTGGCGTGGAAAGCGATGGGAACATGTCGGAATGGGCTGAGCAGATCGAGCAACAGGTGGACCAAGGCTGGACGGACCCTGCGGCGGATATAGGCGGTCGCACCGCCTCTGCACCGGGTCATGTTACGCCGCGCGACGACTTGCTGCCGGATATGGTCAAGGCTTGCCCGGTCGCCCTGTGTGCGGTCGATCAAAACCGCAAGATCCATTACGCCAATGCGGAATTCCAGCAACTGGTCCGGCTGTGCCCGACCCTGGGCAGCACGACCCATATCGCCGTGCGGTCCGGATCGGCCTCCCTGGATCTGCGCGCTGCGGTTATCGACGTGATCGAAAGCGGTGAGGGACGGACGGTGCATATTTCACTACCCGATCATGCGCACGGCCTGTCCGTTCTGGTGACACCCCTGACCGTGCAGGGACGGGTTCTGCTGAGTGTCCTACCGCCGCGCGCGCTTATGATCGACCATAGACAGATACAACGCGCGGTGCGGCTCAGATGGTCGCTATCCGAGCGCGAAGCGGAATGCGCCTTGCTGCTAGGTCAGGGCATGCCGGCCAAACGTATCGCCGAAATGCGGGGCGTGTCCTTGCCGACGATCCGGACCCATCTGCAATCGATCCGAGAAAAGCTCGGCGTCGGCAGCTCCCTCGAAGCGGCCGCCATGATCGGCAACCTCTCCCGCCATATGGGGATGGCCGCGTGATGTTGCAGGCATCTTTTCTCAAGGTTCTGGTCTTGTCGGCCCTGCTGGCCCCAGCCATGGGTACGTCGGACGGTGTGTCTGGGCAGGCTGTCAGCGTCGTCTGCGCAGCGACGGCTGGCCGCGCTGCAACCCCTCTGGACTTTCAGGCCATAACGGTTGCGGATTTGCAACAAATGGCAGCGGCAGAGCATCCGGTCGCGCTGTACTGGCAGGCGAAGCAGGCCCAGCGGTCCGGCCACAATGCTCAGGCACAGGCCTTGTTCCTGCAGGCCGGTCGCGCCGGGTCATCGGATGCCTGGCTGCGGCTGGCCGAAATATCACGTCAACGCGGCGACACGCAGCGCAGTCACGCTTACGCACAGTGCGCAATACAGCAATCCGGATCAACGCTCGACGCTTGACCGCATCAGTCTGTTCTTGGCTCATCGGAACGTCCCGACGGCGCGTCGACAGAAACTTAAGCCGGACAATCATTTAATAAATTAGATTAATTCCTATTCGCTTTTTTGGCCTCGAATGCACCTTGATCGTCCGGCTCCCATGACAATTGCTGTTAGAAAGCGCGCCGTCGACAGCGGATGCTTTACAACACTTAGAATGCAGCTTTAACGATAGAGTCAGAGGGACGCTCCGTCATCTCGAAATCGCTCAACGGACCTTCGGGACCGAACGGATTCGGCTGGTCTGACGTCACCCGAAAACACGGAAGGATAGATCATGCGACGCATCGACACCCCGAATGATATCGACTTTACCGATGGCCTGTCTGGCCTCTCCCTGGCCCCTCAGGCCAAGACGGATGCGACAACGGTCTTGCAGGCGGACGGACCCGTGACCCTGTCTAATACGGGGCCGGGCCTGGCGGCGACTGGAGATGTTGGTCTGGTCGGTGCCGTCGGCGACGCAGGCGGCAATTTTGGTGAAATTACAGTGCTGGAGGATGGCGGTTACGTCGTCACCTGGGTCAATGGGTTCGACTTCTTCCTGTCGGGTTTTCAGATCAACAGTATCGCCGCACGCATCTTCAATGCCGACGGAACGCCACGGACCAACGCCTTCCGCGTCAATGACGACAATGCCTTTTCCTATGCCGATCCGGAAGTGATCAGCTTGACGGATGGCGGGTTCGCCGTCGCTTGGTCCGCGCTCAATCCCGAAGGCGGCGACCAGCTGGACACGTACGTTCAGACATTCGATGCCGATGGGACGGCGCGAGGCAACCAGACTCTGGTTGCGTCCACAACAGAAGACGATCAGCAGATCCCGACCATGGCCCGCACGGATGTCGGCTTCATCATCGTCTGGGTCGATGAGCGGTCCGACGACTTCTTCGATGCGGATATTTACGGGCGCTATTTCAACAATGATGGTCGCGCGACCAGTGAAGATTTCCTGATCGCCAGCACGGACAGTGATCTGTTCCAGCCCGAAGTCATTATTACGGCCGATTGTCAGGTCGTTGTGGTCACGGACACCAATACCTATTCTTTCGAAGGGGACGGGTCCTCCAATCCTCTCATCACCCGGACGGCTATTCCTGAACATTCCGACGGCGATGAAGTCGATGCCGCCCTGATCGGGAACTCCGGCTATGTCTATGTCTCGACCTGGGAGGGCGTGCTGACGGCCTTCGTCTCGGCGAACGGTTCGACAGGTCCGTTCACGGCGGTGACGATCGCGGATAATGGCTCCGAGACCCGCTATCAGCCCGCGATAACGGCGGTCGAAGGCGGGTTCGTCGTCGCCTGGCAGCAGGAAAACCAGGACAATCAAACCTTCGACATCTATGTCCAGCTGTTCGACATTCAGGGCAATGCACAGGGCGAACCTGCGCTCGTCCATGCCTCCACAGACGGTCAGCAATCCGAGCCCTGGATCAGCCAGATGGCGGACGGGTCGATTGTCGTCGGCTGGACTTCGGATCAGCCGGTCGACGGGGCAGCGCCGTCGGATCTCTATACGCAGACCTACACATTGCCAGACGGTTTCGGCATCGCGGATGATGGCCGTTCGCTAGGCGGCGATTGTGGCGGCTCGGGTGTGCCTCTGCCGACTGGACTGGAGCGCGCCCTTTCCAGCGGACAGGTGGGCAGTATCACGATCGACGGAAATAGCACGTTGTTCACCGATACGCGAAGCAGCGGTGTCGGTGACCCGGTCGTCCAAGTCCGTGATCTGAACGGCGACGGTTTCGACGACATCTATGTCATCGATACGGGCGCGTTCCCTGGTCCCAGCTATATTTTCTTTGGTTCGGAAAACGGGATCGGGCAGCGTAGTGAGGCGCAGGCCGACGCCAGGATTGCCTTTGCTGACGGGTCTACGGTCAATGCCACACTTTCCCTGGCGGGCGACATTAATGGCGACGGTGTCGGCGATGTCATCGTTTATACGGGCAATGTTGATGAGATCGCCGTCATCTTTGGTGGAACGACCGATTTCTCCCAGCCGATCAATGTGTCCACATTGGACGGAACCAATGGCTTCCGGATTCTGGGGAACAATAATGATGTCCCGATCTTTTTCGGCGATGTGAATGGTGACGGGATTGATGATCTGAATATCACCGGCGGGGGTGATCAGACGATCATCTTCGGATCGCGCGACGGTTTTGCCGCAGTCATCGATCCGGATGATGCCAGCACGTTCAATGGTGTCAGCTATACACCGGCCAACGGTATTTCGGCTTCGCTGCGCGCTGCCGAAGACATTAATGGCGACGGTTTTCTTGACCTGATCTATAATGGGGGTGACGAGAACGACACGACGATCAACAATGAATGGGTCGTCTATTTCGGAACTGAAAGCGGTGTCGTCTTCCCGGAATTTACCGAAGGCTTTTTCGATCCAGCGGCAGATGTCGGTCTCGGTCTTCGAAGCAATCAGCCTCTGGCCGCCAGCTCCATTGCGGGAGCGACCCTGCTCGATTTCAACGGGGATGGCATTACGGATTACGCCGCACTGGTCGGCGGGGTCGTCCGGATGTTTTACGGCGACAGCGAGATACTGACGCAGAGCCCGTCCGAAGGGTCGGTCTTTCTCGGCAATACCGACGTGAATATCGAATATACGGATCGCACAACTGCCGGGCAGGGGCCGGGCTTGCTGGCGATCGATTTCAATGGCGATGGCTATGACGATCTGGTGACCGGGATCAACCGCGCCACGGGTAGTCCGGAAGGCGACAGCCTGCTGGTTATATATGGTGGCGAAGGGCTGACCGGGGATCTGACCGCGGGCGATCAGGCGGCGACGTTCGTCTATGATTTCGGTGAAGATGTCTTCTTTGCCGCCGGCGGTGGGGGCGGCGGCGTATTCGCCGTCGGCGACGTTAATGGTGACGGGCTCGAAGATGTCGGAATCCGGTCTTTCGGTTTCGGAACCGGGACAGACGAAGACATTCTGATCTTCTACGGCCAGGAACGTACATCGCGCTATGACGGCACGGCGGGCGACGATGTGCGGACCGGTAATAGCTGGGTTGATTTCATGCTCGGTCTGAATGGCAATGACACGCTGGACGGGGCTGGGGGCAATGATAATATCTTTGGCGGCTTTGGGCGCGACATCGTCATAGGCGGGGCCGGCAACGACGTTCTCGTCGGTGATATCGATGTCGGCCTGTCTGATATTGAAGGCATCATCTACCGGGCTTTTGTCGCCGTCTTCGGGCGCGATCCTGATCTGGCAGGCTTCGACATCTATCTGCAGGGCATTCTGATCGGCAATCTGACAGTGGCCGACATGCTGGCCGAGTTCATCGGATCGGCAGAGTTCCAAGCAACCTACGGCAATCTGACGAACACGCAGTTCCTGGAACAACTCTATCAGAACGTGCTGGGGCGTGCGGGCGATCCGGCGGGGCTGCAAGCCTATCTGGATGCGCTGGAAGCCGGCAGTCTGACGCGTGCAGAGATCGTCATTGAATTCATCAATAGCGCAGAATTCATCGATCTGATCTCACTGGATGCCTTTGCGTTTGCGACCAATGTCATCGTTTCGCCGACGCAGGCGGCCCTTTACCGTCTCTATCAGGCCGTTTTCGATCGGGATCCCGATGCGGCCGGGTTCGAGCTCTATTCAAACGGTCTTGATATCAATACGGTGGAACTGGCCGCGATCGCCGCCGAGTTCGTGGCGTCTGCCGAGTTCACGGCGACCTATGGCTCGCTAGACAATCAGGCCTTCATCGAGCTGCTCTATCAGAATGTGTTCAACCGGGATGCCGATGCGGCGGGCCTGCAGAATTATCTCAATGCGCTGGAAAGCGGCGCATTGAGCCGAGCCGAAGTTGTGCTGGATCTGGCCATGAGCAATGAGTTCAGGACATTGACCGAAGCCGCCGCCGAAGCTTTCGTCGATGCCTATAATAATGTTCTGGGCGATACGCTGGACGGCGGGCTGGGCGATGATGCGCTGTTTGGCGGGCGCGGGATCGATACGTTTATTTTCGACCTGGTGAATGGCGGCAATGACCGGATCGCTGATTTCGAAATCGGTGTCGACGTGATTGACGGGCTCGACGGGCTTACATTCGAGGAAATCATGGCGGCCGCCACGCAGGTCGGGGCCGATGTGCTGTTCGACTTTGCCGCCGGGATTACGCTGACCCTGTCCAATGTCGATCTGGACGATCTGACGCGTGACGATTTCGGTCTGGCCGCCAGCGCACAGAAGGCCATCGACGACAGGGCTGTCGTCTCCGAACTGCCGGTGGATGCCGTCCCGGTCGAGGAGTTGGCGCAGCTGTCGAAACAGGACGTCGATATGTTTGTCCTGGATGAGCTGATCGATTTTGGGCTGTTCTAGACCCGTTCGAAGGGGCGGAGAGTCCGCCCCGATCACGCGTCATCGATCCCCCGTTATGGCTGCCCGTTCGCGGGCAGCCATTTCTTTTCACACTCGTATTGACAATCATTCGCATTTGCGTAGAACCGATCTCGTGATCCATTGCATCTGCAACAATATCAACACACGCGCCGTCGAAGCGGCGGCTTCTCAGGGCGCTGAAACGGCGGCCTGTGTGCAGCGTGCGTGTGGAACGCGGTTTCAATGTGGTCAGTGCCGCAGCGATATCGATGCCCGGTTGCAGAGCTGGCGCAAGAGCCGCCCGATGCTGGACGCAGCCGAATAGGGGGCTTCAGGCCCGCTTAGATCGATTCAGGGTGCGCCAGTCGCGACTGAAACGCAGGCACTGATAAATCTTTGCGAATGAAAATCGCAAACCCGCTTCTTGTTTGACAGGCCTGAATCCGCAGCTTTAATCAGCGCTCATGAAATCAGATTCACAAGTCATCGCTCATCTCAACAAGGCGCTGAAGGCTGAACTGACGGCGATCAACCAGTATTTCCTGCATTCGCGCATGCTCAAGGACTGGGGCGTGACGCGTCTGGCCAAGAAGGAATATGACGAATCCATCGAGGAGATGAACCACGCCGATGAGATTATCGAGCGGATTCTCTTTCTCGGCGGTCTTCCGAACCTGCAGGATCTCGGCAAGCTGCATATTGGCGAGGACGTCAGGGAAATCCTCGAATGCGACATGAAACTCGAAGAGCACGCCATCCCGATGTATAAGGACGCGATCCAATATTGCGAATCTGTGCAGGATTACGGCACGCGCGATCTGTTGCAACGTATCCTCGTCGAAGAGGAAGAACATGTCGACTTTCTGGAAACGCAATTCGATCAGATCAAGCAGATGGGGATCGAACGCTATATCCAGATGCAGAGCACGGCAGCAGACGCAGAGGGCTAGTCAGCCTTCATTCGCCATATTTACCTGTCGCCTCAGCCTTCTGTCGGGCCTTCCAGCGTCGCCCAGACGGCCATGACCGTTCCGCCGGGTTCACGGAATTCGAACCGTCGCCCGCCGGGAAACTCGAAAATATCCCGCGTCAGTTCCGCCCCGGTCGCAATCAGCCTGTCTCTGTCAGCTTCAAGATCGGTGGATTTCAGTACGACCAGAGGCGGAGCCAGATCACCGCGCTCCAGTCCGGCGCCCAGACCGGCCTGCTGTATATCACGATAATCCGAGCCATAATCCACGAAGGACCAGCCGAAGGCGGCGTCGAAGAAGGCCTGCGTTGCCTCCAGCCGCGGCGAAGTGAACTCGACATAGTCAATATGCAGCGGCATGGGCCTGGTCCTGTTCCTGATCCGAAGAAGGCAACCGTCTAATCATGTGCGATACCGTCTAGCAAATATGCGCGCGTGCCTCTTACTGGCCATCCACAGAAAAACTTTGCGTCGTAAAACTGTCACTTGGCGTTTCAGCCTGCATTCTTTATCGCAAGGCAGACTTCGGCCCGGCGGGCCCGATCAAGGGCCTGCATCGATGCGGGACGTGTGAAAGGTGTTTCATGCCCGGTATCGAACTGTTCGGCATTATCGGCTTTGCGCTGGCCGCCTACTCCGTCATCGCCAACGACGCCATTCAGACGCTCGGCACGTTTCTCCGCTCCAATCAGCATCGCAGCTGGGTCGTACTGTGGCTGTTTGCGGGTACAATTCTCGTGGCGGTCATGGCCTATGGCTATTTTTCATATAATACGGATGTCGCCTTCGACCGGTTGAACAACATTCCTTATCCGGCGGACGGGATAAAGTGGTACCACATCATCCCGCCGGCCGTGCTGATTCTGCTGACCCGCGCTTCCGTCCCGGTCTCCACGACATTCCTGGTCCTGACCATGTTCGCGTTGACGGGGGGGCGCGAAACGGAAGGTTTGCTCGGCAATATGCTGCTGAAATCGGCGCTGGGTTATGCCGTGGCATTCGGGGCCGGCATTGTCGTCTATACGCTGATTTCGCGCTTCTATGAGCGCTGGATCGCCAATACGCAGGAACAGGGCGCAGCTCCCTACTGGTATGTGTTCCAGTGGATGACGACAGCCTTTCTGTGGTGGCAGTGGCTGGCGCAGGATCTGGCCAACATCTTCGTTTTCCTGCCCCGTCAGACGGTTGAAGTGGGCGGCCAGACGGAAGTCACCATGGCCGCATCGACAGTCATTATGGGCGCGGTGCTGACGCTGGCCCTGCTCGCCTATACGTTCAGCCGTCGTGGCGGCAAGATCCAGGAGATCGTCAACGTCAAGACGAACACGCACGATCCGCGGGTTGGCACGCTGGTCGATATCATGTTCGGGGTCATTCTGCTGATCTTCAAGGAAATGAACGACATTCCGATGAGCACGACCTGGGTCTTCCTCGGCCTGATTGCAGGTCGCGAACTGGCCGTGACCTATGTTGCAGGTCTGCGCGACCGCGGTGAAGCGCTACGCGATGTGACCAGCGACGCCGGGCGCCTGCTCTTCGGACTTGCCGTATCCGTCGCGTTGGCTTTTTTCATCCCCTGGGCCGCAACGGGCGAGATGCCGGTCTTCTAGGGCGGCGCACCTATCCAGATAAGAAAAAGGCCTATTTGCCTTCATACTTCGCTTTTTCTTCGTCCGAGTTGAAGCGCGAAGCCCGCTCCATCAACGCCTTCATCGCCTGTCCTGTTTCGGGTAGTTCTTCGCGCGGCACGTCCATGTGATTGAGCGGAAATTCCTGCACATATTGCTCGATTACCGGCATGGTCACATCGATCGCGAAGTTGGGAATGCGCCGCCCTTCGCGGAATTCGGCGATCGGGATCTGCGCTTCGATGATGTCGTCTTCGGTCTTGGACTCTGACTTGGCCAGCACCTTGCCCCAATTATCGACAATGATCGACTCGCCCGCATCATAGCCCGGAATGTCGAAGGCGATATTGGCCATGGCGGAATAGACATTGTTCTGCGCCGCCGTTGCCATCACGTCGTAGTCGGCGAACAGGGTGGCCGTGCGCAGCATGATCTCCGCCCCGCGCATCGAATAGGCGGCAAAGACAAACGGGTCGAACTGCACAGTCGAGACAGCCAGATTTCCGAACTCGGTCTTGACCACCGGAAACTCCGCTTCCGGGCCGTACATGGCGCGGTAGCGGTCCCGCACGCTTTCGATCGTGGTCGTGGTGATTTCCCGGTCAGGATAGAGCCGCTTGATATTGCGGGTCTTCCAGAAGGTTTCGACCAGTTCGCCTTGCGTGTTGATTACGCCGTTAAGCGACAAAATATGACCGGGCCAGTCATCATCCGTCGCATAGGATCCGAACACAATATAGGTGTCGCAGTCGCGGGCGATCTCGCCCAGAAACTCCGTTTCCGGCCCCGGCATCTGGACCGTATATTTGAGCTTTTCCGTCCGCGTGCCGGACGAATAGCCCGTCAGTGGAAACTCGTGATAGAGCAATATGTCCGGCTTGCTGCCCGTTGTGCAGGCCTTGTCCGCCATCGCCTTCATATGCGCGAGATTGCCCTGTAGGCCTTCTTCGATGGTCGGATAGTCGGACAGGTTCTTGACCGTCGTTTGCATCACTTTCAGGGTGATCACGTCCTTGGCCAGCGGGACGGTATCATAGGACCCATCCGGCTTGACCAGAATCGGGGCCGTCACATCGGCTGCGATGGACGGCGTCCCTGCCGTTGCGCAGGCTGCCAGAAGAGCCAGCGCCGAAATCCCGAAAAAGCTACGCCGATAGATCATAGGGTCCTCCTCCCAATATGGTGGAAGATAGCTGCGCTCCAAAAGGGATTGCCGCCTTGCGCTCGCGCAAGGGTCGGGATTCGCAAGGGTCAGCCGCGCGTGCTGATCGCTTCCGCAATCTCCATCGCAAAGGCGTCGAAGCGGCGCTGGGTCAGGCTCAGTTGCGATCCGTCATTGGTGACCAGCGTGATGGCCGCATTGCGGTCGGGCAGCAGGACCAGCAGCGCATACCACATGGTGTTCGATCCATTGTGCCAGATGACGGGCTCCGGGCCGTCGCCCAGATCGCGGCTCTGTACGACCCAGCCATAGGCGTAATCGTTCATGTCCGGCGTATGCAGCCGCTCGAAGGTGGCCGGGCTGAGAATGGCCTGACTGGACTGTCCTGCATCCAGATGCGCCTGCGCGTAGGACAAAAGATCATCCAGTCCCATGTGCATTGTCCCGGCGGCGGCCATCCATGGCGGATTGTCCGCCGCCTCCGAGGGGTCAGCTGCGATCTTGGCCGGGCCCAGCTTGCGATGTCCCCATGGAACCTCGGCTGTGTCCTCGCCTGTCGGGGCGCCGAAGCCCAGCCTGTCCATCGATAGCGGCGCGGCCAGTTGCGTCCGGATGATGGTTTCCCAGTGTTCCCCCGTCGCCTCTTCCGCCATCAGGGACGCCAGCATGAACCCCTCATTGGAATAGGCAAAGGCGCTGCCCGGCGCCACGCGCGGCGGCTCGGACAGCAGGGTTGCCGCCATTTCACGCCTCACTTCGGCGAGGCGGACCGGTTCGGATACCTGATTGATCATGCCGGAAATCGGCCCACGCGGAATGCTCGCGGTATGGGTCAGCAGCTGCGACAGGGTCACATCCGCCCAAGCCGCGTCCATCTCCATATCGCTCAGCCGGCTGCCGAGCGTATCGTCCCAACTCATCGCGCCGGCTTCGACCAGCCGCGCAATCGCGGTCGCGCTCATCGATTTGCCGATCGAGCCCATGTGATAGAGGTCGTCCAGCTGCAGGGCGGTCTGTTCGTCCTTGGTGCGCCAGCCCGTGACGGCTTGGGCGATGACGTCGCCCCCCACCATCACTTTCGCGGCCATGCCAACCAGCTTGCGCTCCGCAGCAATACCGTCAATGGCGGCCTTCAGACCCGCATCGTCCAGTGACGTTAGGGGATCCGCAGGCGGTCCAGGCTTGTTCGACTGCTTCGCCGCAAACCAGAGGATGCCGATGGCCAAGGCGATCAGCAGAATGAAACCGAGTAGGATCTTGAGGAAGAGTTTCATGCCCTGTCTTTAACAGGCGAACCGCGAAGAGGGGAGTCGCTCTTATTCGGACAAAGTGTCTTTGCTTCGCGCGGTCGTGTCGTCCGTCCGGGTCTCCTGCAGGCGCGCATAGGCATACAGGCCGATCGCTGCGACAGCGACGGCACCAACGCCCAGTCCGATGCCACGTGGATGCGCCGTGGCAAAAGCGGACGTCCGCGTCATTGCCCGACGCGCGCCACGGCTAGCCGGGCGCAAGGCCGAACGGAGTTGGGCACGCGACAGCCGTCCTGAGAACGGTCTGTCACTGCCAAAGAGGTCCAAGGCATTCGTCAGACGGGAGCGTTTGCGGGGTTTGAAAGTGTCAAGAAACGTACTGATCATGGGTCTCTCCGAAAATGTCGGGAGGATAACGCGTGGAGGCCGGGATTGGTTTCTGGTGTCGCTCCAGACACTCAATATCTAGACCGCCGCTTCCAAGAAAGAGATCAAAATGAAGGCCCGGCTACCCGGGGTTGGAAACCGGGGCCGGGCCTGATAGGGAATGTCAATCGGTTATCAGTCGATAAGGCGAGTTTGCGCTCCGCCAATCCCAAATCGGAGCAACCTTCTGTATAAGGTTGCTCCGACAATATTTTAATTCATCGCTAGAGCATTGATTACAGCTGAAATCTTGCGAGCTTCAGCCGTTGTAAGGTCATTAGGCAAATTAGCGATTTTGACAGTCAAATTTGCGCGCAATGGAATTGGGAAAATAACGACGTTAGATGACGCAGACTCATCCACCTCTACTGACGAAGAAGTCTTTCGATCAGGGGTTTGGTCCGTGCCCTGTGTAATATTCGTTGATGTCTTAGATTTGTTCTTACTGCTTTTTCGTGTTTGAGACTTTGGAGAAAAGCCAAGCGGGTTTTCTCTGTAAGATATAAAGTCTGCAAGGGCAGACTTAGTACGAGATTTGTAAGTTTTTAGACTCTGGGGCGTGAATTTATCGCCTTGCTTGTTAGCAAATCGTAGGGCTAACGAGTCGAGGTCAATCTCTCTGACATCTAGGCGCTCATCTTGTTCTAAGACATCGAATAATGCCGAAGCGGCACTCTTACGAGCGTTGGCAGTGTTAGCCTTGAGCAAGCCTTTTCCAGCGAGGTAGTCCATGAAATCGAGGACGTCCTGTGTTGTGTATGAATTCTTCATGAAGGCCAGATAATGAAGGTTGATGGAAATGTCAACAATCTTGTCTAATTAATCAACCAAGCGTTATCTTCGCCCTGTGTCAAACAGCTCAGCCAGTTTCTCCGTCATGGCTCCGCCTAGCTGCTCCACATCCATGATCGTCACGGCCTTGGCGTACCAGCGCGTGACATCGTGGCCGATGCCGATAGCGACGAGTTCGACGTCGGAGCGGTTTTCGATCATGTCGATCTTTTCGCGCAAATGTGCTTCGAGCAGGCCGGTCTTGTTCTGACTTTGCGTGGCGTCATCGACGGGCGCGCCGTCGCTGATGACCATCATGATGCGGCGCTGTTCCGGTCGGGCCATCAGGCGGCGATAGGCCCAGTCCAGCGCTTCGCCATCGATATTTTCCTTCAGCAGCCCTTCGCGCATCATCAGGCCGAGATTACGCTTGGCGCGTCGCCACGGCATGTCGGCGGATTTGTAGACGATATGGCGCAGATCGTTCAGGCGTCCGGGTCCGTCTTCCTGCTGACGGGGTTTGCCGGCGGCCATCCAGTCCTGAAAGCTCTTGCCGCCTTTCCAAGCCTTGGTTGTGAAGCCGAGAATTTCCGCCTTCACGCCGCACCGTTCCAGCGTGCGAGCCATGATGTCGGCGCAGACGGCGGCGACCATGATCGGACGCCCGCGCATGGATCCGCTATTGTCGATCAGGATGGAGACCACTGTGTCGCGGAAATCGGTTTCCTTCTCTTCCTTGAAGGTCAGTGCGCTCATCGGGTCGATAATGACCCGGGTCAGGCGTGCTGTGTCCAGCATCCCTTCCTCCAGATCGAAGGTCCAGCTGCGCTGCTGCTGCGCTTGCAGGCGGCGCTGCAAACGATTGGCCAGACGCGCAATGACGGAGGACAGCCCCGCCATATGCCCGTCCAGATAGCCGCGCAGCCGTTCCAGCTCTTCGACGGGACACAGGTCCTCGGCCTTGATCACCTCGTCATGGCGGGTCGTATAGATGCGGTAGGGGGTCGGGCTGTTGCGCGGTTGCGGGCGCTGGCTGGGGGCATCAGGCGACTGTTCGCTGTCATCGGACTCACCGTCGATGTTTTCGGCATCGACGATGTCCTGCGCCTCGTCGGAATCGTCTTCGAGCGCGTCGGCGTCCGAGACTTCGGTCTGACCCTGCTGTTCCTCATTGGGCGCGTCGGCGGACTGGTCTTCCTGTTCCTGCTCCTCGTCCTGCTGGCTCTCCTCATCCTGATCGTCATCGGCGTCCGGATCGGCCTGATCATGGTCCAGCGTCAGATCGGCGATAAAATCATTGACCTGTCTGGCATAGCCGTCCTGATCGTGAATAAGGTCGAGCAAAGCCTTGATCCGGCCTTGGCTGCGCTGACTGATTTCGTCGCGCCAGGCGGTCATGATGCCGTTCGTCGTCTCCGGCAGTTCGCGCCCGCTCATCCGCTCGCGCGCATAAAGGCCGATCGCTTCGGCAAAGCTCGTGTCGTCCTTTGCGATGTCGGGCTTGTCGAACCCGCGCCGCTTGGCCCGGGCCGATAGCGCCGCGGTGAGGTTATCGGCCACGCCGGACAGGTGCTGCCCGCCCAGCGTTTCGACCCGTGCCTGTTCCAGCGCTTCGAACACAGCGCGTGCGGCCCCGGATTTAGGCAGGTTGGCGCTGTGAATATCGGCGTCGTGCAGCGCGATCCGAAGGGCCAGGCCGTCGGCCTCGCCGCGCGCCTTGGCGATCACCTCCGGTCGCGGTGTCGGTGGCAGGCTCGGCAGCATGACCTGATCGCGCACCAGCCCGGCTACGTCACCGCCGAAGGACACATCCAGATCGTCTCGCCCTGCAATCGCCTTGGTGGCGGAGGCGAGCGAGCGCTTGAACGTGTCGATGGGTTTCGGAGCGTCAATCATGTCGCGTCTTGTTTACGGATGAGCGGCCCGCTTGGGTAGCGCCGATCTGTATTCAGTTGATCTTTATACCCCTAGTCGGAGGCAGTCGTTTCACACAAATGATCATCGGATGTGTTCATCGTCTCAGCCAATGCGGACGTGTCCATCGTCTGCCTGCGTAGAAGCTGAAAGAAGGCGCTGTCTGCCTGTGTCCTGATATAGACCCGTATTGGCAGCGCATCCGGGAAGGTGCGATTGTCCAGCTGGCAGAACCCGACGGATGCGCCGAATGTGGCTGTGACATCGTCCCTTTCCGCTTTCATGCGCAACGCATCCACACGGAAGGTGCGTAGTGCCTGCGCCGCGCTCTCCGAAAGTTTGAACGGGTGAACATGCTGACCTGCCTTTGTTGCGCGCTGCAGTACCCGGTCCGGCGTCCTGACAGGCATATCGACGACCTGCCGGATTCTTATCGTTTCGCCCGTGTCATCATCTTCCAATGCAATGCTCAGCCGTGCTGTTTCCGGTTTAACCCCGACATTATCGGGCAGGATGACGGCCAGTTCGAGGGCTTCCGGGTGGATCGTTTCAACGTCGAGCCGCATCAGCTTCGGCAGAGAGGTCAGCGGAATGCTGGCACAGCCAGCCAGCGCTAGGAGAAACAGGGCGAGAGAGAAATTTTTCACTGGACATTCCTGTTTCAGGTATGATTATTAATGTAAAACATGAATAAATGGAGGTTGCCATGACGTCAATATCTTTGCCGCAACACACAATCCGCTGGTGCCGGACCTTGGCAATCATAGCTATCCTGTCGGGACTGGGCTTCGGCGTGGTCCTTTTTTTGCAGGGTTACCCCTTCCTGCAGCTGTCGCAATTAAGTGACGGGCCTTACACATTGTCGGGCATGCCGCGTCATCTGGCGATGATCTTCGTTGTCATTCTCGTGGGTCTGCATGCATTGATCTTTATAGCCATCGCACAGCTCTTTCACATATTGGCGCGCGGTGAGGTGCTGACGGAACGTATGGCGGTTTCCGTCATCCGGATTGGTCAGGCCCATCTGGCGATTGGGGTTCTGACATTTCTCTGGCCATCGGTCAGAGCTGTTCTGGAGGCGATGAGCGGCGGCAATGCCATGCTGAAGGTTGGCATTGACAGCGAGATCATCATGACTCTGCTGATCGGTGCGGCGCTGCTGATGCTGGGCCGCGTGTTCCGGATTGCGATCAATCTGGCCGAGGAAAACAGGCAGTTCGTCTGATGGCGATTATCGTCAGGCTCGACGTCATGCTGGCGAGGCGAAAGATGAAGAGCAAGGAACTGGCCGCCCGGATCGGCATATCCGAACAGAACGTCTCCATGTTGCGACAGGGCAAGGTCAAGGGTGTTCGGTTCGAAACGCTCGACAGGATTTGCGAGGCGCTCGATTGCATGCCCGGCGATCTGCTTGATCGGGAATAGCGGCTAAAGCCGGGCGCGCGCGGCCTCCAGCACGTCCGGGGCGACATTGGCTTCGAGCCGTTCGCGCAACGTCGCGCGGTCCTGCTGGTAATCGTCGATGGTGCTGTCGCCTGATTTCAGCAGCCAGTAGTAAGCTTCGCCGAAATCCTGGGGTGTGCCTTCGCCCTTGGCCAAGGTGAAAGCATAGAGGAACATGCCTTCCGTATCGCCGCCTTCTGCCGCGCGGCGGAACCAGTCCGCTGCCGCCATATCGTCGCGTGATACACCTGCGCCTTGATAGACGATCAGCCCATAATCGGCCTGAGCAGCGGCGTGGCCGCCTTTAGCGGCAAGGCCGAGCCAGTAGGCAGCCTTTTCCTCATCGGGACGGATTTCGAAGGTCTGTGAATACATCACGCCTGCTGCATAGGCGGCGTCGATGCTCCCGGCCTGCGCGGCCTGTTCATAGAGTTCGAGAGCGCGCGCCGGATCGCTTTCCAGATAGGTGTCGGCCAGACGTTTGGTTGCGTCCCGATCAAAGGCGGCGCTGGCGCGTTCCAGCAGACGACGCTCTTCCTGCGTATCGGGGGCTACGCCGCGTCCGGTGCGGTTCATATCCGCCAGCGCCAGTGTTGCATCATTGCGCCCGGCGTCAGACGCGCGCAGCAGATAGGCATAGGCGTCCGTATCGTCGAGGCCGGCTTCGCCCGCCAACCCCATTTCGCCCAGCGCGATTAGCGCGTCAGGATGGCTCCGCGCCGCCGCCATATCGTAGTAGCGGCGCGCCTCGACCAGATCGGGCTGACCGGCTTCGCCCTTGCGCAGAATATGTCCGCACAGCACGGCAGCGTCGAGGCTACCATGATCCGCCGCCATCTTGCCGAGGCGCAAGGCTCGGTCAATGTCCCCTGATTGATAGGCGTTGAGGGCCGTTTCGAAGTCGGCGGTCGTCTGAACGGAGGATGTGGTCGGTGCGTTGGCGAGCGCTGGGTTGGGCGCTAGCTGAACTCCGCACAGAGCGAGGAGAGCAAACGCACAGACGCCGCCGCGCCGTCCGGATACTGCCAGACCCCGCTCGAGACCGCGATAAAGTCCGCGCCCGCCGCGATCACGGCTTGCGCATTGTCCGGCGTGATGCCGCCGATCGCGACGACCGGTGTTTCCATGGCCTGTTGCCACCATGACAAAATCTCCAGCTCGGCGCGGGTTTTGGGGTCTTTCGTCGGCGTCTCGAAGAACGCGCCAAAGGCCACATAGTCCGCACCTGCGCCCGCCGCTTCGAAGGCGAGCTGTTTCGAATTGTGGCAGGTCACGCCGATAATGGCATCCCCGCCGAGCAGTTCCCGCGATGACAAATAGTCCATATCGTCCTGCCCGACATGGACCCCGTCCGCGCCGATTGCATCGACCAGATCGGGGCGGTCATTAAGGATGACAGCCGTGCCGCGTTGCTGCGCCCGCTTGCATATGGGCGTGGCCATCTGAACCAGCGCTGAATCCGTCAGGCCCTTCAGCCGGATCTGCAGACAGGCGACAGGCGCCGCCGATAGAGCCCCATCCAGCGTCTCCAGAAACGCTTCCAGATCGTCGATCTGCGGCGGTGTGATCAGGTAAAGCTGGCAGCGAGGCTCGGACATGGAGCTGAAATGGCGGTTGCGGCACGATTTGCCAAGTGATGTTGGGCTTATCTTTCGTGCTGCGCAGTTCCCAGTCTTGGTATTTATTGCTGGGGACGGGCTTTCGTTTTCTGCAATCCTCCGTCATGACAGCTTCATGCGTATTCTTATTATCGGCTTTTTCTCTCTCATTCTGGTTGCGTGTCAGCCCGCGCCGTCAGGCTCGTCAGACCCGCTTGCCGGAACGGATCATCGTGATGGCTTTCTCGCATTGCATGTAAACGACGCGACCGGGCAGGTGCTGGCGACCCTGCCGACACCGGGCGATGACGGCATTGCCTTGCAAGCGATCCATACGGCCCGGCTGACGGCGGGGCTGGGCTCCAACCCGGTCGGACTGGATCGCGGCTGGGGCGATGGCGGCAAGGTCGTAATTTTCCGTCAGCGGGGCGACCGGATCGTGCTGGAACAGCCCAATCTGCGCTACCGGGCCAGTCCGGACAATCCGCTGGAAGAACGCGCCGTGGCGGAAAGCTTCGCTCCGTCCTTTCTCGCCAGTTTCGACATTATCGACCGTAGTGACGGTCTTCTGATCGACATGACAGGTTTTCTGACCAGCGATGTGCTGGGATTGCAACAATATCTGTCCGACGCCGGCCAGGGCAATTTCGCGCTCAAGGCGGACCGCACGCTGATTGACACCGATAATGTGTTCAGCTTTCCGGACAACGCGGAATTCGATGTCTTCTTCACGCTGGAAACGTCAGACCCGGGCCGCGAAGTCGCGACCACGGCTGCCAATGGCAGGACGGCGACCCTGATCCAGCATCACAGCTTCGTCCGCCTGCCCGATGACGGTTACTCGGTGCTGCAGTCCGATCCGCGCATCGCCGCGATCGAACAGGTCCATTATGATTACAGTGCGCCGCTCTCCGCCCCGATCGAAACACGGCTTGCCCGCCGTTACCGTCTACAAAAGGACGCAGACGGCAACACGATCAACCCGATCATCGTCTATATCGATGGCGGCGCGCCGGAACCGATCCGCTCCGCCCTGGTTGAAGGCGCGGCCTGGTGGGGCGAAGCCTTTGCGGAGGCCGGCTTCCCGGATGGCTACAGCGTCGAAATCCTTCCCGATGACATCCATCCACTCGATGTGCGTTACACGGTCGTGCAATGGGTGCACCGCCAGACGCGTGGCTGGTCCTATGGTGGCGGCGTGTCCGATCCGCGCACAGGCGAAATGCTCAAAGGGCATATCAATCTGGGATCCTTGCGCGTGCGTCAGGACCGGATGATCTTCGAAGGGCTGCTGGGGGCGGATAAGACCGATAGCGGCGATCCGGATGATCCCGTGCAACTCGCCCTGATGCGCATCCGTCAACTCTCCGCCCACGAAGTCGGCCACGCGCTCGGTTTCATGCATAATTTCGCGGGCAGTTCCGACGACAAGGCTTCGGTCATGGATTATCCGGCCATGGATGTACGCATCGTGGATGGCTCCCTGGATGTCACCAATGCTTACGGTGTCGGCATTGGTGACTGGGACATCTTTACGACGAAATGGCTCTATGGCGATTATACGGACGCTGAACGCGAAGCCTTGATCCGGGAGGCTTACGGCTCCGGACTGTCCTATGTCGCCGATGCCGATGGCCGCAGCGCGGGCACGGGCCATCCAGACGGCAGCGTCTGGGATAACGGCTCCGACGCGGTGGCGACCCTGCGTGAGGTGATGGCGGTTCGCCGCATCGCGCTGGACCGGTTCGGGCCTGACAACCTGCCCGATGGCTGGAACCAGTCCGACCTCAATGCGGCGCTCGTGCCGATCTATCTCTACCATCGCTACCAGACAGCGGCTGCGGCCAAGTCGATCGGTGGCATGCGCTTCGATTACGGGCCGAACGGCGCGGCGATAGCTGCCGATATCGTGTCACCGGCGCGGCAGCGCGCCGCCCTCTCGGCGGTCCTGGCCACGCTCGATCCGGAAGCGCTCGACATTCCCGATAGCGTTCTGGCGCGACTGACACCGCGTCTGGGCTCCTTCAGCTTCGCCGATAGCGACCGCGAACTGTTCCGTCAGACAGCCAGCCCGGCCTTCGACGTGACCGCCGCCGCCGACACGGCTGCGGACCTGACCTTCGATGTTCTGCTGGACGCGCGGCGTCTGGCCCGGATAGCGGAATTTCACCGTCGCGACGCGGCCAATCCCGGGCTTGACGAATTGATGGCGCAGACCCGCACCACCGTCATGGGCTTTTCGCGTGACGGACGGCAGGCCGACATCGCCAACACTGTACGGGCCCGGTTCGCCTATGCGCTGGCGGATCTGGCTGCGGGCGAACATCCACCGATCATCCGCGCCGCAGCCGAGGAAACGCTGGGTCGCATGCAGCTCGAAGCCTCACTGTCTGGGACGGTTTTCGATCGCTGGCTGACCCGCGAAATAGAACGCCTACTGGATGCGGAGCGCGACGTTGCGGCCCTCATCCCAGACCCGCAAACCCTGCCGCCCGGAAGTCCGATCGGGCAGGACGGATTGCACTAGACATGCCGACCTATCGCGGCGGCTGTCACTGCGGCGCGGTGCGGTTCGAATTTGATGGCCCCGATCTGGTCGATGTGACCGACTGCAACTGCTCGCTCTGCGCCATGACCGCCTATGAGCATGTCTTCGTCCCTGACGCCGATCTGCGCGTTCTGTCCGGTCGGGATCATCTGACCTCCTACCGGTTCGGGACACAGACGGCGGAGCATCTCTTCTGCCAGACCTGCGGGATCAAGCCGCTCTATCGCCCACGCAGCCACCCGGAGGCGTGGAGTGTCAATGCACGCTGCGTCGAGGGTCTGACGATCGCTCAGCGCATCGCTTTTGACGGCCAGAACTGGGACGAAAACATTACCGGGCTGCGCGCAACGCTGGACGGTGACTAAGGGTGGGCAAAGGGTGGGTCGATGATCCAGAGCCTTGAAGCTGACCGATGGGCCTGAGAGATGGATCACCGGATTAAGTCCGGTGATGAAGGAGGGTAGAGGGCTGCCCCATCCTTTCGATAAGGATACTTCCACCTGTCCGTTCCCACCGACTTGATTGGTGGGTCCATCACCCAACCATCTCTGCTGGATAAAACGGCAGGAGATGGGCAACATGGTCGAGCCGGCCTGAGCGGAAGAATTGGGAAGGCGTTAGAGAGATAGAACCTCGCTTATGGCTTTTGGGACGATTGTTGTTTCAGCATTCTACCGCCAATCCCACAAATCCGATCCCCCTCCCTTTTCCATGCTTTCTTAGCCTCACCCACTACAGGCCGGGCACGCGATGCCCGGCGGGCCTGTTCGCTAGGGCCGGGATGACGTATGGCGCGGCCATGTCCTATCCGCCCCGCCAGAATATCGATGACGATCCGGCCTTTGTCCGGCGTATCATGGCCGATTACGGTTTCGCTCTGCTCGTCGTTGAAGGTCTGCACGCAACCCAATTGCCATTATTATGGCGTGACGAGGGGCCGGAAGGGACGCTCTATGGACATCTGGCGCGGAACAATCCGATCTGCGATCATCTGGATGGCGGGGCGGCGCTGGCTGTGTTTTCAGGCCCGCATGGCTATGTATCGGCGCAGCTTTATGACGATCCAACCGTCCATGTCCCGACATGGAATTATGCTTCGGTTCAGCTGCGCGGGCGATTGCAGTCCCTGCCGGACGAGCATGTGCTGCCCCATCTCAACGATATGACACAGGCCTATGAAGGGCCTGACGGCTGGGCCGTTGCGGATGCGAAAGCCTATGTGGCGGCTCTACAAAACGGTATCCGGGCGTTCCGCCTTGTGGTGGAGACATGTCAGCCACTCCGGAAAATGTCTGCAAAGGCGGGTCCCGCCATGCAAAAACGTATTATTGACGCGGCGCGCATGCGCGGTGAACACGCATTTGCCGACGAGATGACTCGCATAATGAAAAAGGAAACGCCGTGACCGACCTTCTAAGCTACGACCTCACTGATGATGTCGCGACCATTCGTCTCGACGATGGCAAGGCGAATGCCTTTTCCAATCTGATGTTTGACGCGATCAATGCGGCGATGGACCGCGCCGACAGGGAGGCGAAGATCATCGTCATTCGCGGACGTGACGGTATTTTCTCTGCCGGATACAATCTGAAGGAACTGATGCAGGGCGGCGACACAGCCGTGCAACTCGTCAAGCGGGGGTCCGACTTTGCGGTCCGGATGATGGAAACACGTAAGCCCGTCATTACGGCTGGCGATGGTCATATCGTCGCCTTGGGAGCCTTTTTGTTTCTGGCGGCGGATTACAGGATTGGGTGCAGCGATCATTCTGGAACCGCGTTCCAGGTCGGCTTGCCGGAAACGGCCAAGGGTCTTCCCATGCATAATTTCGGTCGCGAACTGGCGGCGCCGCGTCTCAATCAGCGCTATTTCTCGCGTGCCTTTATCAATGGCGAAATGTTCTCGCCGGACGCGGCGGTCGATGTCGGCTATCTGGACGCCGCCGTGGATGATGTCGATGCCGGCGTGGCCAAGGCCGTCGCCTTCTTCAAAAGCGTCAGCCTGCATGCCTTTGCGATCAACAAGCCGCGCGGTCATCAGACACTGCTGCCCGTGCTGAAACAGGCCATTATCGACGATATGGATCTGCAGATCGGCTGAGCGTCGACCCGGACGACCGCATGCAGCGCGTCAGCATCACGCTGCCGGATGGCGATATGTCGGCTTTGCGCTTCGGCGATTCGGGCGCGCCGCTCCGGCTCGTCTTCTGTCATGCCAATGGATTCAATGCACAGAGCTACCGCGCGATCATCGAACCGCTCGGCATCGCAGCGCTGGCGCTGGATCTGCGCGGACATGGCCGCACAGCCCTGCCGACGCCTGTGTCCGACTTGCCGAACTGGCAGATATTCGCCGCGGATATTGCCCGGGTTTTCGATCAATGCGTCGACGGGCCCGTCGTGCTGGCCGGGCATAGTTACGGGGCGGTCAGTGCGATCCTGGCGTTGCCGCAGATCGCACACCACCTTTCCGGCTATGTCGGCTTCGATCCCGTGCTGGTCCCGTGGCTGTTTCGCACGATTGCCGCGACGCGCCGGGGCCGGGCCTATATGAAGCGCCGCATACCGATTGCGCGCAAAGCCGGGCAGCGTCGTACCGAGTTTGACAGTCTTGAGGCCGCGTTCAAGCGCTATCAGGGCCGCGGCGCTTTCAAAGGTGTGCCCGATCCCGTCCTGCGCAATTATCTGGAAGGCGGTCTGTCCCCCACGGATGAGGGGCGTGTGCGCCTGGCCTGCGATCCGGCGTGGGAGCAGGCGATCTTCGTTGCGCAGTCCCATGATCTATTCGAACAGGTGCCGCGACTTCCGGATAATTCGCGGCTGATTTTCGCCGGGGCGCGCGGGCGCGTCAGTACGCGGTCCCAACGCGGGACGCTGCAAAGGCTGCAACCACGCATATCGGTCGAATTCGAGCCCGAACGGGCCCACCTCTTTCCGCTGCACGATCCGGATTTCGCCGGCCGCGTCCTGCAGTCCGTCCTCAAGCGGGCGGGGCAAGATCCGCGATCGTGACCGCGTCGAGCGCGTCGCGCTGTGTCCGGGTCGGCATCACCAGACGGCGCGTATTCAGATCGAACAGCGCCCCAGCCGCGTAACCGCCCGCCAAGGCCGCGCCATCGGTCTGATCGACGAAATTATGCATGATCGTGCGGACCATGCCGTCGCTCTGCGCTACGCCCGAACGCAATTCATAGGCAGTTCCAGGCGTGATGATTCGGTGCATGACCAGACGCATTTCCAGCGCGACGGCTGAAAAGCCGGCGGCGATGAAGTCTGGATCGGCAAATTCCCCCCACCCTTCCCGAAACCAGCCGAGTGTGGTCGTTACCCGGCGAAAGATCTGGGAAAAGGGAATGTGACCGGCGGCCAGTGTTTCATGGGGCCGGAATATTCCGCCTCCGAGTGTCCCCACACCCGCCTGGTCCAAGGTGGCGGCATCGAAGGCCGGGACTGGCGTATCGATGGCGATGCTTCTGGCGCGCGCCGGGGCGGGCAGCTGGTCGCGCATCTTGTCTGCCGACTCTCGCAGGCGGGACGGCCACCGGAATGTCCGGTTCTCCGGCAGGTAGACATGTTCGATATGCTCGCTCAGCGTCGCGGCAATCCGACCATCGAGATGGTACATGACATGGCCGACCCGGGCCGTGCTGGCCTCCAGATCGATCAGCGCGCTCTCGATACGCAACGGCTGACCGGGCCGGGCTTCGGCCAAATATTTGATGTGCACGTCCCGGGACCGGATGGTCGATACGGCTTTAGGCTGGAACGCGGTTTCCAGACCCAGCCGGACGAACAGGATCATGCGGGCCTGTTCGAATTTTTCCAGATAGATCGACATGTTGAGATGGCCGAGCTCATCACATTCCCATGCTGAACATTCGCCAGCCCATGTCGTGCGAAACATTGTCGGACAGGCCCTAGGCCGCCGCGCGGCAATCGGCACAGGTGCCGTAATGCTCAATCACGGACCGGGTGATTTCGAACCCGTCCGGCTTGCAGTCAGCGTGATCGTGGGCGTGGCGCTCCTCGACATGGCTGCAGGCTTCGCAAATGAAGAACTCGGCCAGATCGCCCTCATGGCTATGATCGCAGGCGATAAAGGCATTGAGCGCTTCGACCCGGTGCACGAGACCGAGGCGCGACAGGAAATCGAGCGCGCGGTAAACGGTGGGCGGTTTGGGGCTGCCGCGTTCGGGCTTGAGCTGGTCGAGTAGGTCATAGGCTTTGACGGCTCCGCCATCGGCGATGACCAGTTCCAGCACATGTTCGCGCAGCGGGGTGAACCGCTCGCCACTGGCTTCACAAAGCGCCCGTGCCGCTGCCAGCCTGTCTGTCATGTTCGCGGTTCCCATAGCGCACAGATAGGGGATGTGCGCCCGGATGGCAAAGGGCAATGGCCCGACCTGAAAAGCCCGGTTGATGGGGGCAGACGGTTCGGCTATGGCGCGGGCTTAATAAATGACCCATGGGCGGCGCCGCACGAACGGGACGGGCGTTTCTCCCTTCCACTCTCCGACTTCATCAAGAGGCGAAAATGGCTGAAGAGCAGCAGATCAGCGTGACTGGCAATGTCATGTTCTACGAAAACCCGGTTCCGCTGAGCCGCGGTAAGCACGGAAAATTCGGCGTCACGCCGACCGACAAGCCGTTTGAATTCATGGCGGATCAGCATTTTCTGCCGATCACAGCCCCGGAATTCGGCTCGGCTGCAGCCTCCTTCCCGATCATTTTTGCCGGTGAAGACCGCTCTCCGCTGGCCGTGATGGGCATCCGCACGGGCGAGAACCTGTTCATCGAGAACGGCGTCTATCATACGGATTTCTACATGCCGGCCTTTGCCCGCCGCTATCCGTTCGTGCTGGCCAACGATTCCAATAATGAGCGTTTCGTCGTCTGTGTCGACGAGGCCGCCGATTGCGTCACCGACAAGAAACCCGCACAGAGCTTCTTCGAAAAGGACGACACATCGCAATATACGAAGGAAGCCTTTGAATTCCTGCAGAACTTCGAACGTGACCGTCAGGCGACGGCCACCATGGTCGAAGAGCTGAAGCGTCTGGACCTGTTCGAGCCGAAGGAAATGAACTTTCAGGGCAATAACCCGGATGGCAGCCTGGCCGAGCGTCAGAAAATCGCCGACTATTTCGCGATTTCCGAAGATAAGCTGCGTGCGCTTGATGCCGAAACGACCAAGAGCCTGGCTGATCGCGGCATTCTGGCCGTGGCCTATGCGCATCTGGTGTCGCTGTCCAACTGGCAGCGCCTGGTCAATATGACGCTGCGTCGCGCGACGGCGGAACAGGAGGCTGGCAAAGCCTAAAGCAAAGCCAGACGATTGATGTCATCAAGCCCCGGCCCTTGCCGGGGCTTTTTATTGGCCCGTCAGCTTTCCTTGCCCATCAGAAACTGACCCGACAGGGCTGCGATCGGCGTGTCGAACCGGTCCTGCCAGGCCCGAACGCGGACATTGGCAACGCGGGCGCCCTGTTTAAAGATCTGTGCGCGCGCAAACGTGTCGACCGGATGCCCACGGCGCAGATAGTCGACCGTAATGCCGATTGGCTTGGGCAATTGCCGGTCGGGATTGTTCAGGATGATCTGGACGATGGCGCAGACTTCCATGAAGCCGCCAACCCCACCGCCATGCAGGGCCGGAAGTGTCGCATTGCCGATATTGCTTTTACGGTAGGGCAGGATCAGGGTGAATTCCTCGCCCATGAAATGCGGCTCGATCCCCAATGTCTGTGCATAGGGAATGCGGGTCAGCAGATCGCGAATGGTCTTCTCGGATGGAATGTCGGACAGGCTCATGACGGGTCTCCCGCAGTGTCGGGTCGTTGGCCTTTCGACAATCGCGCCTTGATGGCATCTTCGAAGGACAGGCGCGGCCCCGTGCTCATGAAAGTGCCCTGCGCCGTCGCGATCGGATCGCTCTCATCGCCGTCATGTGCAACGGCCCGCAGAAAGGCGACATGTTTGGTCGTCTTGTAGCATTCGGCCAATCCGATAATGGTCTCGCCCGGTTTGGCGGCGCGCTGATAATCGATCCGCAGCGACAGGGTCGCCAGTGCCCCCATCGTGTCGAAGCCGGTGAAGGCGGCCAGCCCGCAAGCCTGATCCAGCAGGGTCGTAACCGCACCGCCATGAACGACACGCGTCCGTGCATCGCCGATCAGATGCGTCGAATAGGGCAGGGAGAGCGTGGCCTGCCCTTCGTCGATCGCGACGAATTTGATGCCGAGCTCATTGGCGTGGGGCGTGCTGGCAACCATCGCCGCCCCGACATCCCAGAATAGTTTCAGACGTTCATTCATATCCATGGGATGTCGTCCTTTATGCGGCGTCGAGCGCGGCAAAGGCCGCATCGATAACCCGGTTGGCCCGGGGGTCGCCCATCAGATAGTTACGTTGACGGTTCATGACATAGGCCCCGTGCAGCCCCGTTTTCGCATCGGCGAAGACGGCCGATCCGCCCCAACCGGAATGACCGACCGTGTCAGGGTGCGGACCGTAGGCATAATTCGGATCGTTGCGCATTACGCCTGCGGCAAAGTCGATGGTAAACGGAAGGACGGCGTCCAGTCCCTTGATACGCGACGCCGTCGCCGCGTCTCTTGTCGCTTCGCTCAGAACTCTGCGCCCGGCGATCTGCCCATGGGCGAAAGCCCCCATCATCCGCCCAATCCCGGCAGCCGTGGCCTGACAATTGGACCCGGCCATTTCTGCCTCACGCCATTGTTCGCCGGAGATGCGCGCCGGCGATGACCAGGGTTTCAGAAAGGCGATCCGTTTGATCTCGGTAAGGCGCCCCAGATCGGCCATGGCACGGGGTTTGACGGCCTGGGCCACACGGACGTGATCGCTCGGGTCAAGACCGATATGGACATCGGCTTTGGCCGGTCCAGCCAACTCGTCACTCAAGATTTGCCCCAGATGCCGCCCGTCCGGATCAACCCGTCGTGCGACTTCGCCGGCCAGAAAGCCGAACGTGATCGGATGGTAGCCGCTCTGACTGCCTGGCTCGAACAAGGGGGCCTGATCTTCCAGAATCTTGATCACGACGTCAAAGTCGATCCAGTCCTCGGGCGCGAAATCCGGATTGCGAATACCGGACAGGCCGGACTGATGGCTCATCATCTGTCCAAGGGTCAACGCACCTTTCCCGTGCGCGCCGAAGGCGGGCCAGATTTCCGCGACGGGCTGTTCATAGTCGAGAAGGCCCTGTTCGACCTGCCAGGCGATGACGAGCGCCGCCATCGCCTTGCCGGAAGAATAGACGGAAAACAGCGTATCCGGCGCGACGGGCTGCGTCTTCTGGCGATCGGACCACCCCGCCTGCACGTCGACGACGGGCTCGCCGTCTTTGAAGATTGCGACCTGACAGCCCAGCTCTTCCTCTTGCGCGAAGTTATCGAGGATGGCCGTTCGCACGGCTTCGAAGCCAGGATCGATCGTTCCGGATAGCGGGATAGTATCGCTCATGGCGTGGTCTTTATGGTGAGGTTGGGGGCTGCGTCGTCATGCGCACCCGTCGCTGCGGATTGGAGAAAATGCTGAGCCCGGATCAAGGGGAGTTCTCCGGCGTCGGCGGCATTGGCGGCCTGCATGACGGCAAAGATCGCCGACACGGCGCGTCCCATCGCTTCGCGGGGCGGAGTTCCGGACAGGCGATGGCCCAGATAGGCGGCAGCCAGCGCATCGCCGCCGCCATTGGGAACGCCCTGGAAACGGTCATGCATGATCGTATGTGTCCGACCCGCCTCGAACAGCATGGCCCCGATCTGCGGACCGGAGGTAACGGAGGTAACGAGCGTCTCGTTGATCCCGGTCAGCGGGCGCGGCGGGATCGGGTCGTCTTCCGACAGATTGCCGGTCATGAAACGCCACTCCCAAAGATTGGGCGTGGCAATATTGGCGAGCGGGATCAGCCTGTCGCAGATCGCCTCGGCGCGATCCGCATCGATATAGAGTCCTTCGCGCGCCCGACTGCCATCGCCCATGACAGGATCGACGAGAACCAGTGGAGGGTTCAGCGTCCGGATGATCGTTTCCGCCAATTCGACATGCCCCGTTTCGCCCATATAGCCGGTCATGACGGCGTCGAAGGGCAGGCCCTGCTCCCGGGATTGGGTCTGCACGGCGTCCCACATATCCTCCAGCTGTGAGGACGGGACGATATTGCCACCCGGCGAACCCCAGCCGGGATGCCGCCCGAACAGGGTCGTCGGCAGGACCGTCACATCGATGCCCATACGGCGCAGCACGAAGGCGCTGACGACAGAGCCGACGTGGCTGGTCGCCGTGAAAGAGGATATCATCAGAACGCGGGTCACGTTTGGCGCGATGCCCGTCGTTCGCCTGCCCGTCAATCGCCTGCCCGTCGTTCACCTGTCAGCAACCGCCTCTCAACAATCGTCCGCGCGGCAATTGGTTGACGCAATCCCGTGACGGTTCGTCGCAAAGGCCGAATCGTCAAACTTCGCCGGGCTAAACCGCTTGTTAAGCAAGACAGTCCATGAGCCGTTAACCATGGCGGGCCCTGTCCGCCTTCTATGTTCGACTGTGCGGGGGACGTGATGCGTCTTGCAGCTTTGGCTTTTTCGGCGTTTCTCCTGTCGGGATGCTCCTATCTGGGGGGATTTGGCGACAGGGTTGGCGGCCTTTTTTCCGGATCATCCGGTCAGGCGGCTAACGCACCCTATGGCCGTTCGCCCTATAGCACTGCGCCCTATGATGCGGCGGGTCGCTGTGTCGTGACCCATGCGCGCGCGCCGCTGCCTCCCGGTTGTCATCCGTCACAGGTTGTGGTCCGCCCACAGGCCGAAGCGTACCCCGGCGCGGCCAATCCCACGGGCTTTCCGCAGCAACCGCAATTCGGAGAACCGCGATATACGTCGGGCGGATATGGCAGCCATGCCGGTGGCAACCCCTATGCCCAGGCTCCGGCCCGGACATCCGCGCCGACCTTGCGCCGTCCCAAATTCCGCGCCAGCCTGGATCTGGGGGCTGAACGCAGCATTTCGGGCAATGCGATCGACTATACTGCTTTTCCGCTGGCCCCGACCAATGGCTATCAGCCCAATCTCTATCAGGAAGGTCGCACGGAAGGATCGATCGCCGACGGCGCTGTCACGACCTACCGTTATTATGCCGATGACCGGCTTCAGACCAATCCGGAAGACTGGGACGACGTATCGCAGGGATCGATCTCGCTGTCGGATGCTTGGTCGACCCCGACGACGATCGGTGTTGGCGGCGAATTCATTCTCGGCGACCGGGCGACTGTCTTTGGCCGGGTCGGCTATACGCGGGCCGAGGGTACAAGCGGCGGAGCAGTGAGCGTCGAGGGCACGGTGTTCGAAGAGGCGACAACGCGTATCTATGATGATTTCGTTCTGGTCGCGACGTCGCAGGCGACCGGCTTCCGGACCGGGCAGACCTTGAGCGAATATTCCTATGATTTCTCCGATATGGAACGGCTCGACCTCGAAGCGGGCGGTCGATTCTATCTCAATCCCGTCGCGGGACAGGATACGGGCCGGACTGTGACGCCTTTCCTCGGCGCGTCGGCAGGCGCGTCTCGCTATAATGATGCCTCCTTCACCATCGATCAGCGGCAATTATCCTATCGGTCCGTCTATGAGGCTGAAACGCCCAACTCCTACGATCTCGACATTGCAGGCTATGATCTGGACGGCAACGCGGCCACACCGCCGACGCGCCGAGTGGCCCTTTATGATGCACAATGGGTTCCCTCCGGTCGTCTGAGCGCCGGTGTCGAATGGCAGGTCACGCCTGCGACGGCCCTGGCCTTCGAAACCGGTCTGCGGGTCGAAGGTGCGCGTGATTATTCGAATGGCGCGAAGGGCGACACAAATATTTCCGTGCCGCTGACGCTGCGCGGCAGCTTCAACTTCTAGAGACCGGTGGGGCGGGTGAAAAAACCCGCTCTGTTAAGGATTTGTTCGGCCTTTGAGAACGGTTTCTTAAGGCTAACAGCCTTTAACCATAACAAAGTAAACGTTCGTATCGGCAGGATTCGCCGTCATCGCGAACATGAGGATACGGAGGCCTAAGATGCGGCTTGCACTCCTGGCGATTTCGGCAGCGGCCCTGACAGGGTGTTCCTGGTATGGCAGTGGCGGACATTACGGTACGCACCCATCTATGGCGGGTCATCCGGCCTGTCAGGCAGCGGCGTCCGGTCAAGGCGGCATGCAGGGCTATCAGCACATGTCCTACGGATATGGCGGGACTGCTGGATGCCAGATGGGTGCCTATAGCGCCGGTCAGCCCATGCAGCCTTACGGCGCAGCCGGATACGGGTTTCAAACCCAAGGGGCGCAATCTTACGGGGCCCAAACAGCCGGTCTGTCGCAAGGCTACGGCGCGCAAGGATTTGCGGCCCAAGGGTATGGGACTCAGGGTTATGCGGCTCAGGGCTTTGCGGCTCAGGGCTTTGCAGCACCAGGTCAAGCCATTGGCGGGTTTCAGCAGCCGGTGACGACGTTGGGTGCGGGCGCACCCTTTGGCGCAGCCGTGACAACACAGGCAGGCGGCGGATTTGCCGGCGGAAACGTTGCAGGTGGCGGCGTCCAGACGGTCATCGGCGCGCCGATCTATGTCCCGCAGCCCTATCCGGCCCCTTACGGCGTTCCGCAATTGCGCGGTCCGGTCTGTTGCGGCGTCACGGGTGGTGGCGGTGCCAGCATGCCGTTCGGCGTCGAGCTTTTCGTCGGCACGGAATTTGACAGCTCCGGCAAGCTCTTCACCAAGAAAAGCTCCGGTCCGCCGGATGGCGACACATCCATCGGTATTCGCGTCGGCGAAATCGAGCCAATCGCCTATGAAGACGCATTCGGCAGTGCGACTACGATTGGCGGTGCGCTATCCTATGATCTGTCACGCAATACGACCGTCCTCGGATCGATCAGCACCAGCTCTGCCGAAGGGCAGACGGTGACCAACTATACGACCGTGCAGCCGGGTACGTGGGCCGGAACCACATTCACGCCTGATGCGGGCAGTACGCCGCGCAGCCTCGACGGCACCTTCTCTGATTTGAACCTGACGACGATCGAAGCCGGCGTGCGCCGCTATGTCGGTCACGACCCCGCCTTCCGCCCTTATCTCGCCGCATCCGCCGGCATCGCACACAATAATGACGTGGATTTCGTGCAGACCTATAATGATGACGGCACCGTTTACGGTCAGCGACGTTTTATCGATGCGGGCTGGAGCCCGACCGCCTCTGCCGTGCTGGGGACCGAGCTTGCACTGGGTCCGCGGGCTGCGATCGGTGTCGAAACCGGCGTGCGCTGGCGCGACAATATGGACTCGGCGGCCCCGTCCGAAGATCGGGTCACCATTCCGCTAACACTGCGCGGACGTCTGTCCTTCTGATTCCAGTCTCATCATCCCTATGCAGGTCGGCAAGGTCCGATCTGCAGTTTCATGCACCTGGTTGTCAGCGCAGGCGTTAACCTTGGCACGGAACTCGCAAAGCCTTTGTCCAAAGCCTGCCGCGTTTTTTCCTCAAGAAATCTCTTTTTTCGATTCATTTCGGCACAGTCTGGCACGGACGTTGCAACGGTCCGGTCCGTGAGACAGTGTCCCATTGGCATCGTGCCGATCCGGGACTGACGGATCAGGGATGACAATCATGCGCAAACTGCTTCTTGGAGCCGCCGCTATTTCGCTTTCGGGGTGCTCTTTCTTGGGAATTGGGGGCCATAGCTCCTATAATGCCGGACCGGCTTATGGTGGCTACTATGCTGCCGCGCCGACATCGAAATGCGGCGTCACGGTGAAAAAGCACCGTCCAGCTCCATCGGGATGTATTTCCCGCTGGAACCTTGAAGGCGGCATTGGCGCGTCCTTCAATGTTGGCGGTGATGCCGTCACTGGCAGCGACGGCACTGTTGCGGCATCCGCCGTTCGCGATGTCGACTTCGACGAAGCCTATGACACGGGTCAGCGGGCTGAGCTGGGTCTGTCCTATGCTCTGGCGCCTGACACGAAAGTGACGGCGATGGGCTTCATCGACGAAGCGGACAGCGCCGGCGTGTTCAACTGGGGCACAGTGAATGGTGGTCAGGTCATGACCGGTGCCTTGTCAGACTATCGTTCGACGGGTGTCGAGCTGGGGCTGCGTAAGTATTTCCGCCCGACAGCCGCGCCGATCGTGCGGTCTGTCCGACCTTATGTCGAAGGTCGTGTCGGGGCTGCCTATCAGGATGGCATTGCCATTCAAAACGCGACAATCGGCGGCGTTGCTGTCGGTGCGCCGATCGCCTTCCAGGACTCTGGCTGGGTACCTTCCGCGGCAGGTCTCGTCGGTCTCGAAACGCCTCTGACGCGCTACAGCACGATCGGCCTTGAGACGGGTATCCGCTACACAGGTGGTGGTGATGCCAATACGACGTCGATCAATGTGGCGAACGGTCTGGCCGGTGTCAATCAGGGCGGCGAGCGCATCTCCGTTCCGCTGATGCTGCGCGGTCGCTATCGCTTCTAGTCCAACTGGACACATACGTAATTGCAAAGGGTCCCGGACGTAACGTCCGGGGCCCTTTTGTTTGCGGTGTCGCCAATTCCCGATCGGAAAAGGGCTGCTTCGAACGGAGCTATTCTGTTCCTGTGCGGGTCTCGGCGATATAACGGTCGATCTGACGTTCGAGCAGAGACAGGGGCAGGCTGCCCTTCTCCAGAACCGCGTCGTGGAAGGCCCGGATATCGAAATCGCTACCCAGCGCGTTTTCGGCGCGTTCGCGAAGTTCCAGGATCTTCAGCTCGCCGATCTTGTAACCCAGAGCCTGACCGGGCCAGCTGATATAGCGGTCGACTTCGGTGCGAATATTGCTCTCCGAGAGGGCGGAGTTTTCCAGAAAACAGCTTTCCGCCTGCTCGCGCGTCCAGCCCTTCCAGTGCATGCCGGTGTCGACGACCAGTCGGCAGGCGCGCCACATCTCATAGGTCAGCTGGCCGAACTTTTCGTAGGGATTGTCGTAAAGCCCCATCTCGGCGACGAGCTTTTCCGTGTAGAGTCCCCACCCTTCGCCAAAGGCCACGACATAGAGCGATTTACGAAATTCCGGCAGGTCGTCGAGTTCCTGCGCCAGAGCGATCTGGTGATGGTGGCCCGGAACGCCCTCATGCGCCGTTAATGCTGGCAGATTGTAAAGGGGCCTCATCGCCAGATTATAGGTATTGACCACGTAAGATCCGGACCGCCCGGCCTCCAGTGACCCTGGCCAGTAACGGCCCGTCGTATAGTTGGGCGCGATCTCGTCCGGCACCTTGATGACGCCGTAAGGCAAGCGCGGCATGCGACCGAAGAATTTCGGCATGGCCCCATCGATGCGTTTGGCAAGCCAGGACGCATGTTTCAGCAGCTCTTCCTCGCTCTTGGCGTAGAATTGCGGATCGGTTCGCAGGAATGTCAGAAACTCGGCGAAGCTGCCTTCGAAACCGGACTCGGCGATGACCGCGTCCATTTCACTACGGATCCGCGCGACTTCCTGCAGGCCGATCTCGTGAACCTCGTCAGGCGACAGGTCGAGCGTCGTGAAATCCCTTACCAGAGCGCGGTAATAGTCGCGCCCCGCTTCCGTGCCGCCAATCCCGGCTTCTGTCCGGGCCGTTGGGGCATATTCCTGTTCCAGAAATTCAAGCAGCTCGGCATAGGCTGGCAGCACCGATGTCTCCAATGCGGCCTGGCCCAGAGCGGTCAGCCGGTCGCGCTCATCGGCCGAAATCGTGTCCGGGTAGTCCTTAAACGGCGCAAATAGCGGATGGTCCTGTGCCGACCCTTCGGACAGGGCCCGGACCGTATCGATGACACCGGTCAGGATTCCCGCATTGGCCGTGTAACCCTCGGCCATGCCGCGCCGCATATTGTCGCGATTCTGCGCGAAGAAGCGCGGCAGTTTCGTCAGTCGCGCCGCATAGGCCTGATAGTCGTCGGCCGTTGCGAAGCGTGTCTGCCGCGAGACATAACTCATCTGATTGAAGAAGCCGCTATCGTTGACGAAGGGCAGACGGGAGGAATCGAACGGGGCGAGGCGTTGACGCTGGTCCAGAACGAAGCCCAGAATTTCATAATTCATGCGATCGGTTTCGGACAGGTCGGCAAAGGCCGGACGTCGCTGCAGCGCCGTATGCCGTCGGAGGATGGCCTCGAGTCTAGCCTGTGCCTGCTGTCGCGCTTCGACACTGACATCCGGCAATCTTCGCAGAGCGTCGCGGTCGCCGCGCTCCCCCGCCGTGATCGGGTTGTTGATCAATTCGGTCGCATGAAAATCCGCAATCAGCCGGTCCAGTGAATCCTGCAAAGCACAGGCGGCACCGGGTTCAGTGCTGACGAATCGGCCTTCCGGGCAGCTATAGTCGGTGAGTGGCGCATCGCTGATCTGCGCTGTTGCCATCAGGGGAAACAGGCTCGCCAGAACACTGGCGGCGGACAGGCGCAGGTGACGCGACAGAACGGGTCGGGAAAGCATGAGTGTCATCGGAATATCCAGTCTGAATGGTCGGAGCGCAGACTTGTGGCTGACGCCCGGAATCACAATGGTGGCGTGCGTCAGCCCGCCGCTTTTTCCATGGCTTCGGCCAGGGTGACATCCTTTTGGGTGACGCCACCCGCATCATGCGTCGTTAGCGTGACATCGACGCGATTATAAACATTGAACCATTCCGGATGGTGATCCATCTTGTCCGCCGTGATCGCGATACGGGTCATGAAGCCGAAGGCCTGCGCAAAATCATCGAATTTGAAGACTTTGGTGATGAAGTCATCACCGCCTGTCCATCCGGGCAAGGCGTCTGCGACGTCCTTTGGGTCGAGCCGTTCCATCAGCCATCCTTATGTCTAGACGGCAGATATTGGCCGTACACGGACCCATCCTAACCCTATTCAGAACGTCTGACCAGATTAACTATAAGGGTGTCGTTCAGTCGGAGTTAATCATATCCGGTCCATGCACGGGTCATGATGGGCCTGGCTTCATTTGACAGTTTTCATGTCCGTGCCGCGATTTTGCCTTCCAATCGCCAGAGAAGCAGGTCACTGCGCGGCCATATGATCTGGGTATTTCGCATACTCGCCGTCGCTGTCGCGACGGTGATTCTGGTCCTGTCGCTACAGCCTTTCACCGGGTCGCTTGGTGTCAATCATGCCGACAAGGTGCAGCATTTGCTGGCCTACGGCCTACTCGCAGGACTTATGGCGCTCGGCTGGCCGCGCTGCAGACCGGTCTGGATCGTTGCCATCGCAGCGCTATTCGGATTGGGGGTCGAACTGGCTCAGGGCGTTATGTCCCAAGGCCGCACCGCCTCCGGGCTGGACGCGCTCGCCAATCTGATCGGCGCTCTTCTGGCCAGTTTCGCCCTGCCACGGGCGCGTTCATTGTTGCGAAGACGTAATGAGCGGATGCGTTAACCATAACTTGCACCCTGTGATGGTTCTCGACTAGTCTGGACCTTCAGGAGGATCGACATGACCGACTGCCGCGCTCTCGCCGGAACTGCACTTTGGCTGCTCACCCTGCCCCTTGTGGCGTCACCCGCACTGGCAGGCGGGCCTGCCTATACGCCTGATCTGGTGCCGCCTAACCCGGTCGCCGGGGAATGTTATGCTCGGGTGAAAATCCCGGCACGCTATCAGAATGCGACGCAGAAGGTCTTGACGCGCGACGCCTATAGCGTCCCGCAGATCCAGCCGCCAAAATTCGAAACGCGCAGTCAGGCTGTCATGGTCCGGGAAGCCAGTGTCCGCTATGAAGTGCGCCAACCGACCTATGAAACCGTAACGGAACAGATCGTCACGCGTCCCGCGTATGACAAACTGAGTGTAACGACCCCGCGCTTCCAGACACGGGTGGAGACGCTGCAGACATCGGCTCCGCGGCTGGTCTGGAAACGCGGCAATCCAGCACAGTTAAGGGCACAGGGCTACATCATTCATTCAACCGCCGACGCTGGAATCAAAGGTCAGGGTTATCGGTCCACCACGCAATATGGCGCGTCGGGCGGAACCAAATGCGGCCCCATGTGCGAAATCTGGTGCCTGGTCGAAGAACCGGGTCAGTCCGTGACCGTGAAGCGTCAGGTCATGAGCGAGCCGGGCCGAATCCACCGCACACGGGTCCCAGCCCGAACGGAAACCATCGCAAAACAAGTGGTGACGGATCCGGGCGGGGTTCGTAAAATTCCTGTCCCTGCACAATATCGGAGCTTGCATATCGATACGCTGGTTCATCCGGGCGGCGAAAGCCGGGTCGAGGTCCCAGCCGAATTTGCACAGGTTCAGACTCGTCAGTTGATCGAGGATGAGCGCTATGAATGGCGACGGGTTGTCTGCGCCACCCGGACAATGCAGGCGCCAACTGTCACAGTACCGACCGTGAAATCACCAATTGTGACTCGCAGCCATCCGCCGTCGAACCTGCATTCGTCACGCTACCAGGGCACGATGAAGATTCCGACCCGCCATAAAACGTATGTGACGACCAGCCGGACGACACATCAATCGACAACGTCTCAGCCGACGGTCCACCGAAAGATGTCGGGTTATCATTTCGATCCGGCGACGAAGAGCTACAACGCCGCGTCCCCCTCGACGGCATCTGGCCACGAAACGGATCGTTTCCGCACGAATAATTATGGCGCGTCGGCCCCGGCCTATACCCCGCCTCGGCCCGATCCGGTGCCCGTGGGACCCGCCCGTTTGAGGCGCTGATCGCCGCGACGGTCGTTTAGATCAGCCATGAAAAAGCCCGCCTCAGTGAGGCGGGCTTTTCGCTGGTCGGTCTGAAGACCGACCTCGATCAAGCCTGATCAGCTGCCGCGAGGCAGATCGTCCTGATCAATCAGACCATCGGTCGCTTCCTTGTCCCTGTCGAAATAGTCGCGCGTCAGTTTGAACACGACGGGAGACAGGAATATCAGCGCGATCAGGTTGGGCGCGGCCATCAGTCCGGTGAGCGTATCGGCCATCAGCCAGAACAGATTGACGATATTGCCGATCTGATCTTCCAGCGCGATCGCAGCAGCCGAGAAGAACACGACGGCGATGTAGATGATGCGGTAAGGCAGAATGGCCTTTTCGCTGAACATGAAGGCCGCGCAGCGCTCCCCATAATAGCTCCAACCGAGGATGGTCGTGAAGGCGAAGATCGTCAGAGCGATTGGGATGAGGTGGCGTCCCATTTCACCATATTGCGCGGCGAAGGCGGAACTGGTCAGCGGCGCGCCCGTATCACAGCCCGCAGGCTGCATCCCGGTCATGAGCTGTTGGTAATTTTCTGGTCCAGCCAGACATTCCGGCGAAACCACGCCCGATGTCAGAATGACCAGCGCCGTGATCGTGCAGACGAATAGTGTGTCGATCACCGTGCCCAGCATGGCGATCGTGCCCTGATTGACGGGGTCATTATTCTGCGCCGCCGCGTGCGCGATAGGAGCGGAGCCCTGTCCGGCTTCGTTCGAGAAAATACCGCGCGCGACACCCTTCTGCATGGCCAGAACCATGAGGCCGATGCTGATGCCGGTTCCGGCCTCCTGCAGGCCAAAGGCCCCTTTGAAGATCGTCGAGAAGGCGCCGGGGACCGCAGAAATATTCATGATGACGACCAGCAATCCGAGAAGAATATAGGCTCCAGCCATAAACGGTACGACTTTGGACGCGACCGACCCGATTCGCTTGATGCCGCCCAGAATCACCGCAGCAGCGCCGCCCGCAAGGAACACTGCCGTGATCCATGGTGACAGATTATATTCTGCATTGAGAACGTCCGCGACAGAGTTGGCTTGAATGGAATTGCCCGTGCCCCAAGATGCGAACATGCCAAAAAATGAGAACAACAAGGCCAGCGGCATCCACTTCGAGCCAAGTCCGTTCTTGATGTAATACATCGGACCCCCGACCCGGTTTCCGTTGGAATCGATCTCGCGGTAACGGACGGCGAGAACCCCTTCGGAGAATTTGGTGGCAGTCCCCAGAACGGCTGTAACCCACATCCAGAAGACAGCCCCGGGACCGCCAATGGCGATCGCGGCGGCAACGCCGGCAATATTGCCGGTGCCAATCGTCGATGACAGGGCCGTCATCAAAGCGGCAAAGGGCGAGACATCGCCGTCATCGGTGTTGGCACCACGCTTCCGGAACAGTTGCTTGAAGGCGTAGGGAATCTTGTAGATCGAGATGAAGCGGAGGCCAACCGTAAGGAACGCTCCCGTCAGCAACAATAATCCCAGCATAGGCCAACCCCAGACCTGGTTATTGACCCATTGAATCAGACTTTCCATGAATTCCCCTCTGGCCCCTCAGGGCGTGTCGCGTTGACAATGTTCATCCGGGCTCAATCCCCTGGCCCGCATGTCGTCATGACGTTTGGGACCCTGTGCCGCAAGCGCCAAGGCTCGCGCAAGGCCAAAACGCAAATCCCATGGATTGCAGGCTAATTATCAGCGCTTAGATAATCGAGGGCGGCCCTTATCGCCGGATCGCTGCCTCTTTCATCGCTGTCAGCCGCAGCAAGGGCGATGTCCGCCACGAAGTCTTCCCGGGGCGTCCCGTCCACATGAAACAGCGTCTCGGTCGGGATCGAATGGGTGATCGCTCCTCCGGCAAAAGTAAAATCGCTCTTATTGCCCAAAAGATCGCCCATATCGGACGCAATCGTCTGCACGCCGGCTGCGTCCATGCCCACAATGATGCCTTCGCCCATGCTGCCGGTCCAGTATCCGCCGATCACGACGGTCCGCTTCGGATCGAAGGCAGGCCTGCGGGGCAGGACATATTCGACATAGCGACGCGGCACGCCGAACTCGCGCTCCAGCGATGGCCGTTCATGCATCTGGTAGGGCGTCGGGGCCTCGACGAAATGCCCGATGATCGAACGGCCCACTTCCGTGTTGCCGCCGCTCGGTGTGTTTCGCAGATCCAGAATCAACCCGTCCGCGTCCAGAACCGCGCGCATGGCGGCATCGAAGCCGATGATCAGATCATTGTCGCCCAAGCGGTTGTTGATCCGCAACACGGCAATGTCCGTGCCGTCATCCTGAACGATCCATCTTGTTTCAATGTGTGGTTGGGTTGTCACCACCCACGCGAAGTTTCGCGGATTGGCGAGAACCAGATCGATGGCCTCGCCATCAGCCGTTTTGAACCCCAGCGCGCGGTCGCCCGTACGCCGACCATTGGCCAGCAAGGTCGCGGCATAGGCACGCTGTGCGTCAGAAGGATTGTCGATCAAAGGGTCGAAAACCTTGCGAGTCGCATCATCGACAGGCTCATCACCTGCGTGGGTGAACATCCAGCCGGGGCGAACGCCAGCGGCCATCGCAGCAGATCCGGCTCGCACATCCAGCACGACATACCGCCCGGCTTCGTACCCGATCTGAAGGTCGGACGCGGTCGGAATGACATTGAAGTCCTGATCGTCCGACGGGCCGAAGCCCAGATGCGGATCGGTAAAGGCATAGGTAGCGCGGTTGAGGCGACGGCGGAATTCCGCCTGCTTGTCCGCTGCGGTGACATAAGCGCCGACCCGGTTGAGATAGGCATCGGCATCGAACCCTCTGCGGTCGCGATAGGCATAGAAGAGATCGAAGTCTGCGCGCACCTCGTCCCACAGGGCCGATGCATCAAAGGCGGCGGTTTCATCCTCAACGGATGCCGGATCATCCGGCGCAGCGCGAAGGGGAGACGCGCCCAGGCTCAGCGCCAGAGTAATAGCCGTCAGGGTGCAAAACAAGGCAGTTGCAGGTTTGAATGTCATGAACAGGGCCTAGTCGTCATTATCGTCGATGAAAAGCGACTGTCTGTCACGCATCCCTCTGGTTGATCGTCCGGCTTTGTTCTAAAGCCGGGTCCATGTTTGATCGTCTCGAAGCCCTTCCGCCCGATGCCATTATTGCGCTGATGCAGCAATGTCAGGCCGATGACCGCCCCGATAAGATCGATCTCGGCGTTGGTGTGTACAAGGATTCGGCGGGGAACATCCCGATCATGCAAGCCGTCAAGATGGCAGAGACGCAGATCGTCGCCGATGAAAAGACCAAGACCTATGTCGGGACGACGGGTCGGGTGACCTATCGGGAGTATATGTTGTCATTGGTTTTAGGCGCGGAACATCCCGCCCTGCAGGCTGGACGGATCGCATCGACACAGGCGGCGGGCGGGTCCGGCGCGCTGCGGATCGGCGCACAGCTCGCCTTTACGGCTGCGCCGGACGCCTCCGTCTGGGTGTCGACCCCGACATGGGCGAACCATATTCCTCTCATCGGCTCAGCCGGTTTTGCGATGAAATCCTATCCCTATTATAATCGCGATACGCTCGGCGTCGACTTCGAGGATATGCTGACCCATCTGGAGGATCACGCCAAGGCAGGCGACATCATCGTCCTGCATGGCTGCTGTCACAATCCGACCGGTGCCGATCTGACACCGGCGCAATGGGACCGCCTCATCCCCTTCCTGAATAAGAGAGGTCTGCTTCCGTTTATCGATCTGGCCTATCTCGGTCTCGGGCATGGGCTTGAAAAAGACGCCTATGGCGTCCGGCTCGCGATGCGGGACTGCCCCGAAGCCTTGATAGCTGTTTCCTGTTCAAAGAATTTCGGACTCTACAAGGAACGGGTCGGTCTGCTGGCCGTGCTCTGCGAGACACCGGACCAAACACAGATTGCCCAGTCGCAGCTCGGCATGATCCAGCGGACGCTGATTTCCATGCCGCCGGACCACGGTGCAAAGATCGTTGAGCGCATTCTCGGCGATCCTGAGCTGCGGCGAATCTGGTCCGAAGAGCTGACGGTCATGCGCGAACGGATGCGGGGTCTGCGCCATCAGCTCAGCGACGCGCTCGACGTGCAAGGCGGCGAACATATCGCCCGAGCCGTGATCGATCAGAACGGCATGTTCTCGACCTTGCCGGTCACCCAGGATCAGGCGATCACCCTGCGCGAAGACCATGCCATTTATATGACCAATTCCGGGCGCATCAATATTGCCGGGGCCAATGGCGACAATATCCCGACATTGGCGACGGCCTTGCTCGACGTACTTAGCTAGTCGTCCCGCAGCACGCAGTCATCCAGACCCTCATTGGCGACGACGGCGGCGCGTTGCCGCAATGTGCCGGCCCGCCTGCGCACGTAAGGTCCGGGCGGGTCGACGCGCCACTTGTTCGGGCTTGGCAGCACGGCGGCCAACAATGCGGCTTCCTGCCGGGTCAGGTCTGATGCCGGTTTGCCGAACCGCGCCTGCGCAGCCGCTTCGGCCCCGTAAATGCCGTCGCCCCATTCCGCGATGTTCAGATAGACTTCCATGATCCGGCGTTTGCTCCAGATCGTGTCGATATAGAGAGCGAGCCATGCTTCGACTGCCTTGCGCGCATAGCCGCCGCCATTCCACAAGAACACATTCTTGGCGGTCTGCTGGGTCAATGTCGAACCGCCGCGCCGCCGTCCGCCATCGCGATTCTCCTCGATCGCCTCTTCCAGCGCATCGACGTCGATCCCATTATGGGCGCAGAAGCGGGAATCCTCAGCCGCGATCACGGCCTGCACGAGATCGGGCGATATGCGTTCGATCGGAACCCAGTCCTGGCGCAGTTCCGTTCCACTGGGGCGCATCAGCATGTTCAGCGACCCATGAACCGGCGCGACGCTGTGGCTCAGCCCCATAGCGTGGATCGCCAGAAAGACGGCGCATAGAAGAAGACCGAGACGGGCCGCCCACTGCGACAGGCGGCCCGGGTCGTTGCTCTGTCCCTTGACTGGGCGGGGTTCGGCTTCATTATTGGTGTGGGGAGACGTTACCATGCGCTATCATCTTATACTGCCGACCGCCATCTGTCTTGCAACGCTCTGCCTGAGCGCCTGTACGCCGGCGGAAGCTCCTGTCGAAACGGATGTGGCCTATCAGGACACACTGCAGCTGGCCCTTCTGGACGCCCAAGCCGGTGATGTCATCACCATTCCGGCGGGCACACATCAACTGGACCGCGGCCTGTCACTGACCGTCGATGATGTGACGATCCGGGGCGAAGGCATGGACGCCAGCATTCTGTCTTTCAGAAATCAGATCGCAGGTGCTGAAGGTCTGCTCATCACCGGTGACAATGTCGTGCTGGAGAACTTCGCAGTCGAAGACAGTCAGGGCGATGCCATTAAGATCAGCGATACGGACGGGGTGACGATCCGGGGTGTGCGCGTCGAATGGACGGGCGAGCCTAAAACGGAAAACGGCGCATATGGTCTCTATCCGGTGCAGACGACCAATGTGCTGATCGAAGATGTGGTCGCCATCGGCGCTTCGGATGCGGGCATCTATGTCGGGCAGTCACGCGGCGTGATCGTGCGCAACAGCCGCGCTGAGCGCAATGTGGCCGGGATCGAGATCGAGAACACGCAGGACGCTGATGTCTACGGCAATGTCGCGACCGATAATACAGGCGGGATCCTCGTCTTCAACATGCCGGGACTGACGCAGCCGGGTGCTCGGGTGCGGGTCTTCGACAATGATGTCTATGCGAACGATCGCGGTAATTTCGGTCACCCCGGCACACCCGTGGCCAGCATTCCGGCAGGATCGGGCGTTGTGGTCAACAGCCATGATGACATTGAGATTTTCGAGAACCGCATCCGTGACAACCGTACGGCTAACATCATCATCTCCTCTGTCTATTCGTCCAACTTCTCGGACTCCTCCTGGTCGGACACATTCGATCCTTATCCGGACCGGATCCATGTTCATTCCAACAGCCTGTCCGGCGGCGGCGATAAGCCGGACGGCATGGAGCTCAAGGCGGCGAAAACATTGAAATTCGGCCTGACGGGACGGTTCCCGCATGTGCTCTGGGACGGTTACGCGCGCGGAGAAGAAGACCCGCAAATCTGTATCGAGCAAGAGGATGCAGAGGTCTTCAATGCGGATCTGGCGAATGATAGCGCGAATATGCGTGTCGAAACGGAGCCGCATCGCTGCACCTTGCCCCGTCTGGCCGAAGTGGTCCTGCCGGAGCGATGAGCCCGGACATGAAACGCCTGATTCTGGCTGCGGGTCTGATCCTGTCCGCCTGTTCGCAGGCGGCTCCGGATCAGGCCGTCTTTCACGCCGAGGCCAATCCCTCGACGCTGGCGGAATGGAATGTGCTGAAGATTGATCGCGGCCATCTCGTTCCGACGGGCGGGAGCGTGGTCTATGACGTGTCGGCTCCGCTCTTTACGGATTACGCGCACAAGATGCGGACCGTCTATACGCCGCAGGCGGCCACCGTTCTGGCGGATGGGGCGCTCGACTTTCCGGTCGGGTCGGTTCTCAGCAAGACATTCTATTATCCCGAGCGTGAAGACAGGGTTCTGAAAACGGACGATCAGGGATTGGGTGCGATCGATCTGAGCGCGCACCGCATTATCGAAACGCGCCTGCTGGTGCGTCGCGACGCCGGGTGGCAACCGGTCTCCTATGTCTGGAACGCGAGTGAGAGCGAAGCCCGGTTGAAACGCACAGGCGCGGTGATCGCCTTGACCTTGTCAGGCGAGGCTCGGAACGATCCGTTCGCTTATGTCGTGCCTAATGAAAATCAATGCGCCGGTTGCCACGTCACGGATATGCGCACCAAAGCCTTCCATCCGCTGGGGGCGACGGCCCCGCAATTCCAGGATCGGGGGAAAATGGTCGTTGCGGGCGTGATGCGCCATGATGCCTTTACGCCTCAGCTCGACTACCGCGACGAGACCCTGCCGATTGCTGATCGCGCGCGCAGCTATCTGGCCGCAAATTGTGCTCACTGTCACCAACCCGATGGTCCAGCCGACACGTCCGGCCTCGACTTGAGGCTGGACGCTGTCGATGAACGGGCGATGGGCCGTTGCAAGCCACCCATCGCCGCAGGGTCCGGCACGGGCGGTCATCTCTATTCGATCGTGCCGGGTGCGCCCGATCGGTCGATTATGACCTACCGTATGGCCAGCACGGCACCGGGCGCGATGATGCCAGAACTGGGTCGCAGCCTCGCGCACGCGGAAGGCCTCGCCCTGATCCGTGGCTGGATCGCAGAGATGGACGGCGAATGCGGCGTGTGACAGCGCTTTTTTAGATCGCGTCCAGATCCAGGAGTTGAACGACCGGGACATGGTCTGACGGCTTGTCCCAGATGCGGGCATCCGTATGGATTTCGAAGCCTTCGCGACCCGTCGCGACTGCGGCGGGTTTCAGGGCCGGGCTGACCCAGATATGGTCGAGGCGACGCCCGCGATTGGACGCCATTACATCCTTCGCCCGGTAGCTCCACCAGCTATAGAGTTTTTCAGCGTCGTCCCGGAACAGGCGCGATGTGTCAGTAAAATCGTGGCTGGCGCGCAGGGTCTCGAGCAATTCGACCTCCTGCGGCGTGTGGCTGACAACCTTCAGCAGCTGCTTGTGCGACCAGACGTCATGCTCATGTGGGGCGATGTTGAAGTCCCCTACCAGCACCTGATGCTGGTCGCCGATGGCGAAGCGTTCGGCGAAATATGCACGCATGTTCTCGATGAAATCGAGCTTGTGCCCGAATTTATCATTGACGGTCCGGTCGGCCACATCGCCGCCGGCCGGAATATAGAAGTTATGCAGCTCGAAATCGCCCGCATCGCCGCGCGCCGCGTCCGCCACTACGCGCGTACTGACATGGCGGGCGTGATCGAGCGGACAGAAGCTTGTCGGCAGGCGCTCAAGCGGCAGCTTCGAAATCGTCGCCGCCCCGTGATAGGCTTTCATCCCGGCGACTTCGATATATTCATAGCCGAGCGCCTTGAAGTTCTTCATCGGGAACTGGTCGTTTTGGCACTTGATTTCCTGCAGGCAGAGAATGTCCGGCTGCCGCTCTTCCAGAAACCGCAAGACGCTGGGTTCGCGCAGGCGGACCGAGTTGATATTCCAGGTGGCGATGGAGATTTTCATATGGGCTGCCTAACGCAGCAGGCGTGCAGCGTCAGGTGAAACTTTCGCCCATTTGTCAGATCGCGACCCAGCGTCGGGTGCTGGCCAAGCCAATGCCAGATCTAGTGCCGGATCGGATCAGTGTGCTGGCGACCCCGCCTAGCGGCGGCGGTCGCGGCGATCTTCGCGCTGGTCGCGCAGAATGAACAGGCGCGGATCAAGGGCCTGATTATATTGCAGCTCGGACAGACGCACCGTCGTCGTGCCACCAAATTCATCGGCAATGACCCATTCCATCAGGGCGAGGCTCTGCGGATCGAAAACCAGCGTGATCGCTCCAGCCATCTCGCCAGACCCGTCGCGGGAAGTCACGCGCCACTGGTTTGGCAGTTTCTGAAACCCGATAACTTCCGTATCGCGCGCCAGATTGACATTTTCCTTGAGGAAATAGTTCAGCGGCGTGGCCGAGAGTGGCACACGATCGAAAGTTTCCAGTGCGCGGTCCTGCTGCACCAGCGTGACACCGTCTGAGACAATCAGCAGAGGATTGGGCGCGTCATATTCGAACCGGACGCGACCGGGGCGTTGCAGGTGGACTGTGCCGGTGGAGACCGATCCATCCGCACCATATTGAGTGAACCGCCCTTGAAAGCTGCCCGTCGCGTTCAGGCCACCATCCACCCGCGCCAGATCCTGAGGAACCGACTGCGGGTGCGTAAAGGCCGGCAGATTGGTCGTGGAGGCATTCTGGACACGCGGCTGCGGCGCGTAGGCATCCTGTGCGGTCGAAAAAGCCGGAACGGCCAGCGCTATCAGAGCGGCGGCGGAGAGTGTATGGATCGATTTCATGCGGTCCCTATAGCGAAGCGGAACTAAACGGCGACTGAACGTCTAGCTCATCTTCCTTAAACTTCCGCAAGGCTGTAAGCCGAAATCATGAAAACTCTCGGTATTATCGGTGCAGACGGGCGCATGGGGCAGGCGGTCGGGCTGGCAGCGCAGAAACGCTACGACATTGTTGCGCGCATATCGAAGGATGATGCGGACTATCCGGCTCTATCGCAATGCGACGTTGTGATCGACTTTTCAGTCGGATCGGCGCTAGTGCAGGCGCTGCCCCATTTTTCGGACGGGACGGCGCTGGTGTCGGGAACGACTGGACTCAGTCCTGACGAAGAGCGCGCCATATCCAATGTGTCGGCGCGTTTGCCCCTGCTCCGGTCCGGCAATTTTTCCATCGGCATTGCGGTGCTGTGCGCGCTGGCACGGCAGGCGGCGGCCTCGCTGGGCGACGACTGGGATGTGGAAGTGCTGGAGATGCATCATAGACACAAGGTCGACGCGCCGTCCGGAACCGCGCTAATGCTGGGTGAGGCGCTCGCCAAAGGACGGGGCGTCACGCTCTCCGATGTCGCCGCGCATGAACGAGCCGGTGCGCGGAGGATTGGTGATATCGGTTTTTCGGTTCTGCGCGGCGGCGGCATTTATGGTGATCATGAGGTCCGGATCGTCTCCGAATCGGAGCAGATCACGCTGGGTCACCGGGCCCTGAACCGGCAGGTTTTCGCCGACGGCGCTGTTCAAGCCGCCGATTGGCTGTTGGGCCGTCCGGCGGGGCTCTATTCCCTGGAGGACATGATAACCGTCTAACGGGCCAGTTCGTCCTCCAGCCGCCCTGGCGTGCGCGCATGAAAGCGGCGCGCGCTGAGAAAGGCGATAGCGGCCCAGGCCCCCATCAGGCCGAAAAAGATGAAAAAGGCCCAGACCAGATAGCCCGGTTCGAACACGCGGGATCGGCCCGAGGCGCGCCACAGCATGTCCAACAAGACTTCCATGATCTTGGCGATCAGCGGCGTCGCCAGCAGTACGGTCCACAATGTCGCCGCAACATAGCTCGATACGCGCGGCGCATGCACGCGGCGATAGGCGCTGACAAAGCGGTCCTGTGCAACATGGGCGCCGACCATGTCCTGCTCGCAGCGATAGGCGAAATCGTCATTCGCCTCTTTTGTCAGTCCGACCCAGCCGATCGCCGCGCGGATCGTGAACACAAATGCAACCAGTGCAACGGGACCAAAAACCGCCCAGAGAACAATATCGCCGTAAACCATGCCTCCCGATATGGCGTATAAAGGCTTCACTTCAAGCGGCTTGCCCCGTGGCAGCCGCTGACATAGGGGCTGATGCCATGTCCGATCCTGTTTCCATTGCCTTTGTCTGCGCCAGCTTGCGTGAAGGCTCTATCAACCAGACGCTGGAAACGGCCCTGATGATCAAGGCAGCGGCGCTGGATGCGGAGCCCGTCAAGATCGATCTGTCCGAGTACGACATGCCGCTCTATCATGGCGATCTGAGAACGCCGGACACGGTTCAGGCGCTGATCGACCGGTTGAAGACGTTTGACGCGATCGTGATCGTGACGCCCGAATATAACGGGTCGCTGCCACCACTCTTGAAGAATGTCATCGATTGGACGTCGACCGTGGAGACCGGGCATCTGACCGGACCGATCTACGGCATTGCATCCTGCACACCCGGCCCGATGAGCGGGATCATGTGTCTGCGCCAGCTACATTATATTCTGAACCGCGTCGGCGCTGAAGTCGTTCCGGCGCAAGTCGGCTGCGGCAATGCATCGAAGGCCTTTGACGGGGAGGGCCGCATCGCCGTGGAGCCGACAAACGGCCTGGCGGACAAGATGCTGGGCCAGCTCATCGAACGGGCCAGACAGGCGCGTGACAGCTGAGGTGCGTGTGAAAAAGGAAAGGCTCTACAACATCTTGCCGCGCCCGAAACTGAACCGGGCGCAGATCGCGGAAATCTATCAGCGGCTGCACCGCGACAATCCAAATCCGCGCACAGAGCTAAACTACTCCAACCCCTATACGCTGGTTGTCGCCGTCGCCCTGTCGGCACAGGCGACCGATGTCGGCGTGAACCGTGCGACCCGGGCCCTGTTCGAAAAGGCGGACAATCCGCAGGCCATGCTCGAGCTGGGCGAAGATGTGGTGCGCGATCACATCAAGACGATCGGCCTGTACCGCAATAAGGCCAAGAACGTGATCAAGCTGTCGCGCATGATCCTCGACGCGTTTGGCGGCGAGGTCCCGCAAAACCGGGACGATCTGATCAAGCTCCCGGGCGTCGGGCGAAAGACCGCGAACGTGGTGATGAACGAAGCTTTCGGTCAGCCGACCATGGCCGTCGATACGCATATCTTCCGCGTCGCCAACCGGACGGGTATGGCGCCGGGCAAGGATGTGGTGGAGGTGGAGCTGAACCTGTTGCGCGTGACGCCGGACGAATTTCTGATGGGGGCCCATCACTGGGTGCTGCTGCATGGCCGCTATACTTGCGTCGCCCGCACACCGAAATGCTATGATTGCAAGATCGCCGATCTGTGCCAGTTCAGACCAAAGACCCCGGATCCATAAGGACCTCCGCATGCGCCATATCTGTCTCCTCGCCTGCATGATCCTGTTTCCGGTTGCGGCCTTGGCCGGGCCCAGTGACTTCCAGACAGGTCCCGTTATCGACGGGTTCGGACCTAAGGCGGTGGTTGCGGAGGCGCAGACGCTGCCGGATGACATCAGTTTCAAAGTGGCCTTCGACACCGCCAAAGCGTCGGAGGGTGATGCGCTCAACCGGACACTGGAAAGTGCCGCGCGCTTCCTCAACATGCATGCTGCCGCCGGCGTCGATCCGGAGAATATCAGGCTGGCCGTTGTCACCCATGGTGGCGCGGCGTTCGATATGCTGCACGCGGAAGCCTATGCGGATCGTCATGAGGGCCGCACCAATCCGAATGTCGCGCTGATTGCGGCCCTGACGGACCGGAATGTCCGCATCATTCTGTGCGGACAGACCGCCGCCTATCGCGACATCGCCAAAGACGATCTGCTGCCTGGTGTCGAGCTCGCCCTGTCCGCCATGACGGCTCATGCCCAACTGCAACAGGATGGCTATACGCTGAACCCGTTCTGAGTGGGCCGGCTTGCAGGGGCCTCGATGAGGCTCTAAAGCGCGCATCACTACATCATCGAAAGCCCGCCATGTCACCCCGCGATAAAACCGCGTCCCGTGACAGCCGCTCGAGTACCAAGACAGCGCGAAAGAGCACTGTTCTGGATATCGGACGACCTGTCACGGCTGCCGCCAGCAAACCCAGACCTGCCACTCATCTGAACGTCGAAGCACCGACGATCGCGAAACCGCGCATCACGCCGGGCAAAAACACCAAATCGGTCTTCATCAAGACCTATGGGTGCCAGATGAACGTCTATGACAGCGAGCGTATGGCCGACGTGCTCGCACCGATTGGCTACGCCGCTGTCGACAAACCGGACGATGCCGATCTGGTCATCCTCAACACCTGTCACATTCGCGAAAAGGCAGCCGAGAAAGTCTATTCCGAGCTGGGTCGGATCCGGCAGCATAAGGAACGCAATAAACCGGACATGAAAGTCGCCGTCGCCGGCTGCGTCGCGCAGGCCGAAGGCGCTGAGATCAAGCGCCGCGCCCCCGTGGTCGACATGGTGCTCGGCCCGCAGACCTATCACAAGCTGCCGGAAATGATTGCGCGTGTGTCGCGCGAAACAGGTGATGTGCTTGAGACTGAGTTCGACACGATCGAGAAGTTCGACGCGCTGCCTGCCGGGCGTCAGGCCAAGGGCTATTCGGCGTTTCTCACCGTCCAAGAGGGCTGCGACAAATTCTGCACCTTCTGCGTCGTCCCCTATACGCGCGGCGCGGAAGTGAGCCGTCCGGTCGAACAGATCGTAGCCGAAGCGCGCAGCCTCGCCAGCCAGGGCGTGCGCGAAATCACGCTGATCGGACAGAATGTGGACGCATACCATGCGGATGGTCCGGACGGGGCGGAGTGGGGTCTGGGCGAACTGATCCGTCATGTGGCCAAGATCGGCGGGATCGACCGGCTGCGCTTCACCACCTCCCACCCGCGCGACATGGATGACGGGCTGATTGAAACGCTCAGCACTGAGCCGAAACTGATGCCCTATCTGCATCTGCCGATTCAGGCCGGCAGCGATCGGGTGCTCCACGCCATGAATCGCGGCCATAGCTATGCGCATTACCGCGACCTGATTGCGAAAGTCCGCGCCGCGCGTCCGGACATCGCCCTGTCCGGGGATTTCATTGTCGGCTTTCCCGGTGAAACGGATGAGGATTTCGAAGCGACGATGAACTGCGTGCGCGAAATCGGCTATGCCAGCTCGTTCTCGTTCAAATACTCCACCCGGCCCGGCACACCTGGCGCCACCTTGCCCCATCAGGTGCCTGAAGCGGTGAAATCGGAGCGCCTCAAACGGCTACAAGACCTGCTCTACACGCAGCAGCGCGAATGGAATGAAAGCCTGATCGGCAAAACGCTCGATGTGCTGGTCGAAGGCCATGCCAAAGAGCCGGGACGTCTGTTCGGACGCAGCCCCTACCTGACAGGCACCCATTTCGACGGCCCTGACGACCTGATCGGGCAAATCGTGCCCGTGACGATCACGAGCGCGGGGGTGAACTCTCTGGTGGGGGCGTTGGTTTAAGGATCAGGCTAAATGCTGTTGCTGCGGTTTTTACCGAAAACCATGTAGGGATGGTGCGTATTAACTTGCGATGGTGCAATTTACAGAGCCACCATTTCTCCAGATTACATAATCACTGGAAAGCATAAGGGGTCGAGTTATGCTCGGCTTTCAACTAAAAATGTAAAGATTCTGCCGCCCAGCTTTTGTGAATAGAAGACCCTTCACGGCGAAGCCATTCATGTGCCGTTGATGGCCAATTCACGACTTTCCTTCTTAATTGTCGCATTTTGGTGTAAGCGACAGATGCGCGATGGGCGCATATTTGGGAGGACATTATGACATTGGAAGCAATTCTGATCTGGATTCTGATCGGGGCCGTGGCGGGTTGGCTCGCTGGGGTGGTGATGAAATCCGGGCGGCCTTACGGGCTGATCGGAGACATCATCATCGGTATCGTCGGCGCCTTCATCGGCGGCTGGCTGCTCGGAATGCTGGGCGTCGCCTTTGGTGGCATTCTGGGGACCATCGTGACGGCCTTTATCGGCGCCGTCGTGCTGATCTTCCTGATCCGCCTCATCAAGAAGGCTTGATCAAGACCGTTTGATCGCACGCACGGCTCAAACCGTCAAAGATCGATCAGTCGCGCCCGCCCTCCCGGCGGGCGTTTTTATTGCACTCTGTAGCCCCGCACGGTTCCCGGCATCCAGTTCGGCGTAATCAGCGTAGCGTCATCCACGAGCAGAATATCGTTCATCAGGGTCGCGCCCTCTTCACCGCTCGTGTCCTGCAACAGGACAGGGGCCTCGCCCTCGCGGACATGCCAGAGCTGTCCGGGCCAGCTGCTGATGATGTAGCTCCCGTCGCTGCGCAGTCCGATACCGTCGGCATTCTCCATGCCCGCCGCGAGGCCAGTAATGGCCTTGGTTTCCAGATCGATGCTGAGCAACTCACCCGCGCTCATCGTGGTGACGAGCAGTCTGTCGCCTTCCATCTGCAGGCCGTTGACGCCGCCGAGACGGTCGTCTTCGAGCCAGACCGTGATCGTGTCATCTTCCAGCTTGTAGATGCGGGCATTGGCACTGTCGCTGAGAAAGGCGCTCGCGCCCGGACCCTTGGCAATGTCGTTCAGGAAGGTTGCGTCCGGTGCCGGCAGGCGTTTGGCGAGGCGTCCCTCATCAGCGAGGATGAAGGCGACGTGGTCGATATCGGTGGCGAGCAGGGTGAGACCCTTGTCATTTTCGACCAGCGTCATGCCTTTTGGCGCGTGCAGCGGGACGGCATCCGTGCCCGCGACCCAGTTGCGTTCGAGGATCGTGCCGTTCGTTCCGACCAGTGAAATAACGCCGTCATTATCCTGCGCCGTGCCGTCGCCGCCGACATTGGACACGTAATAGCCGCGCCCGTCTTGCGTCGCGATCACGCTCTCCGGCGCGTCGAACCCGTCCAGCACCCAGGCTTCGTTCAGGGTGAGTGCTATGGTCTCGGTAATGGGTTGTTCAGCCGACTCGGCTGACGTCGCATTGTCCAGAGCGGTTTCGGGCGCACAAGCCAGAAGCGCGGTCGACAGAGACAGAAGGGTAAGACAACGGATGGGCATGAGAGGGCTCCGAAAACAGAAGGAGCCTCTTTCTACGACATCCGTCCTTACACTCAAGACCTATCTGGCAATTCCGGTCAATCAGCGCTTGAAGTTGGACTAACCCGCCCCTGGCAATATGTAGCCGACCGGCGCGCCCGGCCCCAGATCGATACCCAGGAAGATCCAGACCATCATCAGGATGACGCCCGTAATCAGCAGCCAGACCGAATAGGGGATCATCATCGCCGTCAGGCTACCGATCCCGAAATCCTTCTGCCAACGCTGGGCGAAGACGAGGATCAGCGGGAAATAGACCATGAGCGGCGTGATGATATTGGTTGCCCCGTCGCCGACCCGGTAGGCGGCGGTTGCCCCTTCCGGAGAGACGCCGAGCAGCATCAGCATCGGCACGAGCACCGGAGCGAGCAGAGCCCATTTGGCAGACGCCGATCCGACGAACAGGTTCAGCAAACCCGCGAAAAGCACGATCAGGCCGAGGGCGATCGGCAGGGGGAGGCCCGAGGCTTCAATCCCGTTGGCACCGTGGATCGCCGTAATCAGGCCCAGATTGGACCAGTTGAACATGGCGACGAAATGGGCGGCGGCGAAGGCCAGAACGAGGTAATAGCCCATATCCTTCATCGCTTCGGCCATCATATTGACCAGATCGCGATGATCCTTGATCGATCCGGCAGCGCGACCATAGGCCCAGCCCATGGCGAGGAACAGGATCATGAAACCCGCGACCAGCGAACGGAAAAAGGGCGTTGCGGTCACGTACCAAGCCTGTCCGGGCACGGCCGTCTCGTCGGCGAGCAAGGGCGTACCGGGGGCAAAGGTCATGGCGGCCCAGAGGGCAAAGACGGCCAGCATGGCCAGTCCAGCATTGCGCAGGCCCCGGCGCTGTGCATCGCTCAGTGGCTTGTCTTCTTCGCCATATTCTGCGGCCTGACGCTCATCGGGGGCCCATTTGCCCAGGCGGGGCTCGATGATCTTGTCGGTCACGAACCAGATAGTCGGCAGATAGATCACCATCAGAACGGCGATGAACCACCAGTTGCCGGCAATATTCATGGTCCAACTTGGGTCCAGACCTGAGCCATCAACGGCGGCTTCGGTGATGCCGAACAGCAAGGCGTCGAGCTGACCGGGGGAGATGTTAGCGGAAAACCCGCCCGATACACCGGCGAAAGCGGCGGCAATACCTGCTAGCGGATGTCGTCCGGCGGATGCGAACAGGATTGCAGCCAGCGGGATCATGACAACGTAGCCCGCATCCGCCGCATGGTTGGACAGCATCGCCACCAGCGCTACGACCGGCGTCAGCAGGAATAGCGGCGCGCCGCGAACGGCCTGACGAATGCCCGCCGCAAACAGGCCCGAGCGTTCCGCCACGCCCGCGCCCAGCATCACCACCAGCACATAGCCGAGCGGATGGAAGTGGGTGAAGGTCTTCGGCATTTCCGTCCAGAGCAGCTGAATATTCTCTGCCGAGAGCAGAGAGGCAGACCGGATCACTTCGGGCGATCCGTCAGCGCCGACCTGCGTGGGATGCAGGGCGGACAGGCCCATCCATTTCAGAACAACCGATATGATCAACAGCAGGGCGATCAGATAAAAGAAGATGAAGACAGGGTCCGGCAGGCGGTTACCCGTTTTTTCGACCCATGAGAGAAACCCTTTTTGTGGCGGTTCTGTCGGAACGGTACTGTCGGTCATGTCGGGCTCATCAATCGGGTGGCTTTTCCCGACCTTATGAGGCTCTGACGCAAAAGCAAACATCTGATCGCCAATCTTAGTGGCGCCTATGGATCAACGGCTCATTAACCAGCAATAATTAGAGCCTGACTGCATCATGACATCGAGATCTTCGACACAGACGAAGCCGCATTTGGCTAACCTGCGCAGAGAGATGCTGCGCGCGATTGCGGTCGCTGCGGGGCTTGCTGTGACGGGTTGCGCTATGGCGGACCTGGCGCGCCCCGATCAGGGACGACTGCTGGCGACGGGTGGGGTAAGCCAAGTCGAAGGAACAGGCGGGGCCGGTCTTGCAAGCTGGGCCACCATTACGGGATATGGATCCAGGGACAGTTACGGGGCGACGGCCTTCCACTCGCGGGCCGCGCTCGATGATTTCGACTTGCAGGTTACAGGGGCTGCAGTGGGGGTCGGCAACCGCATCGAGCTGTCCTATGCACGCCAGACCTTCGACACGGGCGCGACGGGGCCAAAACTGGGCTTGCGAGACGGCTACAAATTTCATCAGGATATCGTCGGTGCCAAGGTGAAAGTGGCCGGCGATCTGGTCTTCGATCAGAACAGTCTGATGCCGCAGATTTCCGTCGGGGCGCAGTTCAAATCATCAGCCAATAGCGAGCTTGTCGGCGCGCTCGGCGCAACCAGTCGGTCCGGTGTCGATCTCTATGCTGCTGCATCCAAGCTGGTGCTCGACAGAAACCTCCTGCTCAGTGCGTCGTTGCGCGGAACCAAGGCCAATCAGCTGGGGCTGCTAGGGTTTGGCGGTCCGAACAATAATGATTATTCGCTGCAGGTCGAAGGCTCAGCTGTCTATATGGTGTCGCGCCATCTGGTGCTGGGCGCAGATTATCGGACGAAGCCTGACAATCTGGCCTTTGCCGAAGAAGGCGATGCCATGGCCGCCTACGCTGCCTGGTTCCCCAACAAGTCTGTATCGTTCACCCTGGCCGCCGTCGATCTGGGGCCGATCGCCCTGCAGGGTCGACAGCAGGGTGTCTACGGATCTGTTCAGTTGGGGTTCTAGGTGATGTCCGTCCTACCGCGGCCCCTCTTCAAAGGATTAAAACGAGGGGCGTCGTTCGTTCTGGCGTCGGGCCTGCTTCTGATCCAGATCCCGGCCTTCGCGGGTGAGCGCACAACGCTCTATGACGATTTTGGCGGTTACGCCGTGTTGAGCGCGGTCATTTCTGATATGCTGGCGCGTTCGCTGGCCGATCCGGAGATGGCACCGATCTTTGCCAATTCCGACATGGACCGGCTCCAGTCCATGCTGGTTCTTCATATGTGCCATCTGGCTGATGGTCCCTGCGTTTACGATGGTCAGCATATGCGCCGTGCGCATGACGGTCTGGGGATCGAAACGCGACATTTCAATCGCCTGGTCGAATATATGCAGGACGCGATGGACGAACAGGGTGTTGCGTTCCGGACCCAGAACCGGCTGCTCGCTCGCTTGGCACCGTTTCATAATGATGTGACGGAGCGCTCAGCCGTTCCGCCACGCAACGGGAAGCCCAATAGCCATTCACGCGCGCCTGTGGGGAACCGGTGAGCCTTCAGGCCCCTCGACTGCTTGTCTCGGTCAAACAGAAACTGTTTGCGGGATTTCTGGCCATGACGGTGCTGATCGCAAGCCTCGGTGGCTATGCGCTTCTGTCGATCAATGATGCGGGCCAAGTCGTGACAGACACGTTCGATAGGCCGTTGATGGCCATTAACTTTGCGCGCTCGGCCAGTCAGGCTTTCGCCGCGCTTGAGTTGGAAGTGTTCCGACCATCCGATCCAGATAACCCGTTCGCGGCATTCGATACGCTGAGTGTCCGGTTCACGGAAGATCTGGCTGTTGCCCGCGAACGATCGATTGCGCCCCGGGCCGATGATTTCTTCGAAGATGTCGCGCAGGATTTCCGGATTTGGGAAAATCGCGTGCGCGGGCAAACGGCTGCGGGGCGCATAGATCAGGATCTGGAATCGCTGGCCCTTACGATCGAGACCAATCTCGACATTATCGTCGAACTGCAGACCAATGAGAGCTTTCGCAACCGGGAAGCTGCCCTGAGTGCCATGGCGCTGGTCCGTCGCTATACGGGCTATGCCCTCAGCGCAGCCCTGTTTCTGACTGTGGGGCTCAGCATCTGGCTTGCCCTGACGATCGTGCGACCGCTGAAAGCTGCGGCGCGGGTCGCAGAACAGATTTCGGCCGGACGCCTGAATACGCTGATCCCGAAAGGCGGGGACGACGAGACGGGACAGTTGCTGCGCACCATGCGCGACATGCAGAGCAATATCCGCGAACGCATGGAAATGGAGCAGGACCTGCGGACGCTGGCTCAGCATCGGCTGGCAGATTCACTGGAAAATTCCAAGGACGCGATCCTGCTGACAGATGTCGATGGCTGCATCATACTTGCCAATCCCGGTGTGATGAGCCTGTTCGACGCCCAATTGACAGGAGATATTGTCGGGTCGCCATGCGAGTCTCATTTCGGAATTGACGGTGTCCCGCGGACGATCGGGAGCGCTGGACTGCAAGAGGGTAACAATTTCCAGTTGCCCGACGGTCGCTGGGTGCGGGTCAATGCCTCCACGACCCGCGAAGGCGGACGCCTGTTCATCTGGAGCGACATTACGGAATCGCGCGATCGGTCCGAACGTTTGCGAATCGCGTTGACAGACGCCCAGGCGGCCAGCCGTGCCAAGACGATGTTTCTTGCAGCGATGGGGCATGAACTGAATACGCCACTCAATGCGATTGTCGGCCTGTCGGATGTACTGCAGCGTGAATTTTCAAAAGACGACGGTCATGCGTCATATGCGGGTATGGTGGGTCTGATCTCGGAAAGCGGCGGGAAGATCGCGCAGATCGTCCGCGACATGCTTGAAATCGCCAATGGCGAAACCGACCCTGTCGATCTTGGAAAACTACCCAGTACGGATCTGCGATCGGCGGTCGATGCGGGCATGAAGGATTTGACGGCCCTCGCCGCGGAACGTTCGGTAAAGCTAATCTGGAACAGACCCGACCATGCCTGCGAGGTGAAGGGCGAGATGGATGATCTGTCGCAGCTGGTTTTCAAACTGCTCGATAATGGCGTGAAGTTCAATCGACCTGGCGGTGCGGTCAAGGCTCAGATCAATGTTCGCCCGGACGGCAGGCTTCGGCTGGATGTCATCGATACCGGGATCGGAATCAAACCGGACGATTTCGACCGGATATGCCAGCCCTTCATCCAGCTGGATGCGGGTTATAGCCGCGCTGTTGATGGAACAGGTCTGGGGCTGAGCATTGTCGATCGAATAGCCCGCCGATTGGGCGGAAACCTGTCTGTCCGGTCCGTTCCCGGCAAGGGCAGCGTCTTTACAGTGACGTTGCCGCAATCGACGCAATCGCCCCGAACCACCAGCCGGAAAGAAGCCGCCTGATGTCCAGACAGAGAAAAGCCCCGTCGACCCTGACGAAAGCCCTGATCATTTCACTGATTGCATTTCCCGCAGGCGTGATGGCGCAATCGTCCAGTGTCGTCATGATTTCACAGAAAAAACGTACCTATGCGCCCGGTGCCGTCACGATTAAACCGGGAGATACGCTGCGGGTCATCAATGATGATATTTTCCTGCATCACGCCTTCGTCGATAGCGAGGCACTGCGATTTGATTCCGGCTCGATGGAGGAGGGGGAGACTCGCGACATTCAGTTCGACGCGCCGGGCCGATATGAGGTGCGATGCGCCATCCACCCGAAGATGAAGCTGGATGTGACAGTCACGCCCTGAATCTCATTGTCCTGCGCCGTCAGGACCGCGCATGTCGGTAATCATGAAAGGGCGCATTCGTTTCGGAATGAATTTGACGCTCTGCATCGATGGGATAGGGTTCAACCGACTTAAAGGAGAACCACCCCATGTCCGAACGACAACGCCCAAGACAATATCGCCCCGGATTTTTCGCTGCCTCCGTCATGTCGCTAACGGCACTGATGCTCTCCGCCTGTTCCGAAGGCCCGTCCGCAGTCGACACAGCCTCCGAAGAGATGATGGCGGATGCCCCTGCGGCCGAGGCAGACGCTCCGACGGAAGTGAGTGCGCCCGCGGTGGCCCGGACCGACCGGGAATTGACTGTCAATAATCTGGCCGGATCGTTCCGCAGTGCCGGCGATGGTGCGCCAGCCATCCTGATCGTGCCGGGCTCGGGCCCAACGGACCGAGACGGGAACAACCCGATGGCTGGCCCGACGCAGACCTATCAGTTACTCGCCGACGGCCTTCAGGATGCCGGGATTTCCTCACTGCGGATCGATAAGCGCGGCATGTTCGGCAGTGCGGGCGCAGGCGATCCAAATGCGGTGAGCGTCGACATATATGCCCAGGACTATCGCGACTGGGCGGGGCTATTACGCGAAGAAAGCGGCAATGACTGCGTCTATCTGCTGGGTCACTCCGAAGGCGGTCTCATGGTCAGCGCCGCCGCGACGCAGATGGATGAGGGCCTGTGCGGCGTGATCCTCGTCGCGTCGCCGGGTCGCATGCTGGGCGATGTCCTGCGCGAACAGCTCCGGGCCAATCCTGCCAATGCGCCACTTCTACCGAATGCGCTGTCGACGATCGACAGTCTGGAGGCGGGGGACAGTGTTGATGTCTCCGGCATGCATCCTGCGCTGCAGGGCCTGTTCAACCCCATGGTCCAAGACTTCCTGAAATCGATGTTTGCGACTGACCCGGCCACACTGGTCGCAGCGATCGATGCGCCCGTTCTTGTGGTGCAAGGCGAGCATGACATTCAGGTGACGGTCGAGGACGCGCAGCGCCTGGCGGATGCCGGGGCCGAGCTGGTCGTGCTGCCCGGCGTCAATCACATTCTCAAGGACGCACCCGCAGACCGTGGGGGTAATTTGGCGACCTATGCCGATCCCGACCTGCCGCTGGCCGACAGTGTCGTCCCGGCGATCGCCGCCTTCGTAAAAGGCTAAGGCCGGGGATCGGTCGCAACAGATGAGTCGTATCTTTCCGGCTGATCCCATATAGGGTTGCTCAGTACGAGGACCCGGCATTCGGGCATCGTCAGGGGAGATCGTCATGCAGGATCAGCAGATCGAAGATATGCCAGCCCAAGATATGCCAGCGCAGGCCGAACCCGATGTGCAGGATGCCGACCCGACCCCCGATACGGTTCAGGGAGTGTTTGACGAAGTCGACGTCGAAGTCAGTCGGTCTTTTCAGGATATGCTGACTGAGGCGCAGGACTGGGGGCTGAGTGTCCTGGACCAGCTTCTTTCGCTTTCATCGCTGTGGCAGTTGCTGGCTATTCTGCTGGCCGCCATTCTGGGTTTTATTCTCTCCCGGGGGCCAAAACAGCGTGTCGAGGCGATGCGCGCTGCGCGCAAACCGGATGCGTTTCTCCATAAAGCGTATAATGCCATTGCTGGCATCATGTGGCCGCTCTTCGTGGTGCTTCTGCTCTGGCTGGCCACCTTTATTTTCTCGGCAGCCGGCTTGCCGTCCAATATTCTCAGGATCGCCGCGAGCCTGACCAATGCGGCCATCATCGTCCGCTTGCTGACGCGGAACATGGAAGCCGGGCCGCTGCGGACGCTCATTGCCATTACCGCCTGGGGTGTCGCCGCGCTTTATATTCTCAATCTGCTCGACCCGCTGACGGGCGCGCTGGACAGCGCTGCCCTCTCGATCGGTGGTACACGCATATCGATTCTGGATGTGCTGACCAGTTTCATCCTGGCGATTGCCGCGCTCTGGATTGGGCGCATTCTAGGCGATGCAGCGCAGAGCTCCCTTCGATCCTCGCCACGGCTGACACCATCCATGTCCGGATTGCTGGGACAGGTGGCAAAGATTGGACTGATGATCCTGGCCGTGATCATCGCCCTGCAGAGTATCGGCATTCCACTGACCGCCTTTGCCGTTGTGTCCGGCGCGATCGGCGTCGGTATCGGTTTTGGCCTGCAGTCGATCTTCTCCAACTTCATTTCGGGCATCATCATTCTGTTCGAGAAGTCGATCAAAGTCGGAGATTTTATCGAGCTGCAATCCGGCGTGCGCGGACAGGTCAAGGAGCTCAATATCCGGTCAACGCTGGTGACTACCAATGACAGCGTCGATATTCTTGTTCCAAATGAGGAGTTCATCAAGGCTCAGGTTATCAACTGGACGTTACGCGATCCCAGACGCCGTCTGCGCGTGCCTTTCGGTGTCGCATATGGCACCGATAAGGAGGTCGTCAGAAAAGCGGCGCTTGAGGCTGCGGAAGCTGTGGAATGGACGGTCAAGGAGCCGGGTAAAGAGACGCAGGTGTGGCTTGTCGAGTTTGGCGATTCGAGCCTGAACTATGAATTGGTCGTCTGGCTCAATGATCGTGCGGTCAAACGTCCGGGTCGGGTCATGGCGGATTACAACTGGGCGCTGCATACGGCTCTTGAGGCGTATGAGCTCGAAATCCCGTTCCCGCAGCGCGATCTGAATTTACGCGCCCCGGCCGAGATTACCGTCAGGATGGCGGAGAAAAGTGTAAAGACCGAGTAAGCGCGTCGGCCATTGAAGCGCTGTCTTCCGGCCTCTCCGATGTGAACGAACAGGCGATTATTGGCGCAACCACGCCTTTAGCTGTGCGGCCATGTTGCCGCGCACTTGCCAACTCATGCATCGCACACCACCGCCCATGCGGCAGACCTGCGCGGAAGATACGGGGATCAGCGTCTTGTCCGTCCAGCCGCCGAGCTGCGCGATCGCTATTGCATCTTCGGGAATACCGAATTGGGGCACATAGATGCGGTCCATCGTGACCAGCATATTGGTGTAGAGTCCGCAGGCCGACCCGAAGCGGGCATCATAGATCCGGTCCCCATCATAGGGCGTGACGATTTCATGCAGCGTCACATTTGGAAGCCCGGTCCGCAGGTCCGCCTTGAGCTTTGCTGCATAGGCGGGGTCTTCGGGATAGCTGTTAATGGCCAGGACATTGGGCGCAATGAAGGCGACGACCCCGTCCGCATGTTCCAGACCGCCCTGTTCGTCTGCATCGATAAAGGCGATGTGATCGGCGCCTGTCGCCGCGCCAATGGCGGACCGGCCCTGATCTTCACTCAGATTATTATCGCGCAGGAATTTCCGGCTGATCACGACGCGGCCATGATAATCGTCGACGAAATTGCCGCCATCATTGATCAGCTCGCTATCTGCGACATCGATCCCGGCACGCCTGAGCAAGCGGGCCAGACCGGCCTGAACGTAATCCGCTTCGCGCTGGCTCTTGCGACCGCCGCCTTGTCCAGCCGCCGAATAGCGCATCATGACAGGGGCTTCGCTATTGAGCGGGGCAAAATCCCGCATCCAGATATCGGCCACGGCGCGATTGGCAACGCGGTCAGTTCCTAGCGCGTCGACATAAAGGTCATACAGCTGCGGCCCGGTCAGGACGATCACATCGTCATGACGGCTGATCTGCTCGGCGTAATGGATATGAAAATCGACAATCTCATCAAGGACCGCATCATAATAGCCGTCGCGACCCGGCGCGCCGAGAATGATGAGCTCCCGATCTGGCGAGGGGTTCACAGTGGCTCCGGGGATATCGGTATTCACAACGTTATTGACGGGCGCGGTGTTACGGCTGGAGCCACAAGCCGTGAGTATCAAACATGCGGCGACTGTCAGGCCAGCCGCCAGACGCGCCGCGACCGGCGAAATTCTGCGCTTTGTCTGCATAAAGGTTCGTTTCCGTCACAATCATCAGTCGCTTTTATCGTGATCCGCCTCTATTTCCTACAGTGTGAGCAAACAGACCGATATTCTTGAATTTTCCGATGCCTCGCTGGTGCGAAAACTGTGTGGCCCGAACCATGCCAATCTGGCGCTGATCGAAGACGCGTTCGACGTCTATATCGAAGCGCCGGGAAGCGCCGTGCACATTAATGGCGACACGCCTAGCCGTGCGCGCGCAGGCGAACTGGTCAAGGAAATCTACCAGCGGCTGGAGCGTGGCTGGCCATGTGGTCCGTCCGACATTCGCGCGCTGATCCGCGCCATGGGGCAGGGTAAGGTCAAGGCGGCTAGCGCCGAGGCCATCATTCCTTTTCCGCGCCGCAGTCCGATTGTGCCCAAGACGCCGCGGCAGGAAACCTTCATCAATGCCATGCGCGACGATACCATCACTTTCGGCGTCGGTCCGGCAGGCACGGGCAAGACCTTTCTGGCGACAGCCTATGGCGCGTCATTGCTGGCGCGCGGTGAAGTCAACAAGTTCATCGCCTGCCGCCCGGCGGTCGAAGCGGGCGAACAGCTCGGCTTCCTGCCCGGCGACCTGAACGAAAAAGTCGATCCCTATATGCAGCCGATCTGGGACGCGCTGCACATGGTGCTGGGCCGTGATGAGGTGGATCGCCGCCGCGCCGCTGGCGACATCGAAGTCGCGCCGCTGGCCTTCATGCGCGGGCGGACGCTGTCCGATGCCTTCGTCGTCATCGACGAAGCGCAGAACGCGACGGTCGCGCAGATGAAGATGGTGCTGACGCGCCTTGGCGAGCGGGCCAAATATGCTGTGACGGGCGATCCATCTCAGACCGATCTGCCGCGCAGCCAACCCTCCGGTCTGGCGCATGCGCTCAATATATTGGAGGGCATTCGCGGCATCAGCCAGATCCATTTCAAGGGCGCAGACGTGGTCCGTCACCCGCTGGTCGGCAAGATTGTCGACGCCTATGAGGCCGACAGCCCGACCCGGGCCGTCAAAGGATCGGAGCGCGACGGCGTGACGAAAACGATCGCCCGCAGCGCCGACAAGGCCGAAGAGGAATGAAACTCGCCTTTTTCGGCGATGTCGTCGGACGGTCGGGGCGCAGGGCCGTGTCAGATCATCTGCCAGGCCTGCGCAAACGGTTGGAGCTGGATGCGGTCATTATCAATGCGGAGAATGCGGCGGGCGGCTTCGGCATTACGGCTGGAACGGCGGAGCAGCTGTTCGATGCAGGTGCGGATGTTCTGACGATGGGCAACCATACATTCGATCAACCGCAGGGCATCAGCCTGATCGATAATGATCCGCGTATTCTGCGCCCGGCCAATTACCCGCCCGGCACGCCGGGGCGCGGGGCCAATCTCTATGATGTGAACGGCTATCAAATGCTGGTCGTCAGCCTGCATGGTCGCGTTTTCATGGATGCGCTGGATGATCCGTTTCAGGCCGCCGAGCGTGAGTTGGCAGCCGCCCCTTTGGGGGAAGTCGCCGACATCGTCGTCGTTGATTTGCACGCCGAAGCGACGAGCGAGAAGAACGCGATGGGCTATTTCTGCGATGGCCGCGCCTCGCTGGTTGTCGGCACGCATCAGCATGTTCCCACAGCCGATACGCGGATCCTGCCGCAGGGCACGGCGTATCAGACCGATGCAGGCATGTGCGGCGATTATAATTCCGTGATCGGGATGGAAATCGATGAGCCGCTGCGTCGCTTCACCACGCGCATGCGGTCCGCCCGGTTCGAACCAGCGACCGGAACCGGGACGCTCTGCGGTGTCTTCGTCGAAACCGATGGGCGCGGGCTGGCTGTGCGGGCTGAACCGATCCGGATCGGGGGACAGTTGGCCGATCAGGTGCCGGCGGCCTGATCAGTCAGAGCGTCGTGACTGCCGCGGTTATTCGCGTCGCGTGCTGCATATCAACCCTTGATGAGGTTGGCTCGCATGGCATGAAGCCTGTCATGACCACTCGATCCTTTGCTTCCGGGCCCATTGGCGCCCTCAACTCTCTTGTGATGGCCGTTCTCATGGCGGGGGTCATGGTTGTTCCGGCGCAGGCTGAGGATATTTTCGATATTCTGGCCCGCAATGATGCTGTGGGCCGCGCCGCGGCGCCGGACTTCGTCCCCTATCGGCATACGGTCGATGTGGTCGTGTCGGGCTCGAAAGGTGACGATGTTCACGATCCGCTTATTGCCAAACTGCGCATCGATCCGTCGCAGCCGCCGGGTGAGCGTGTCACAGTGCTGGAGCAGACCGAGGATGCGCGTGGCGAGATGGAGAAAGCTCTGCGCGAAATGATCGAAGAGATCGAAGATGAAGACCGAACGCCTGCCGCGCAGGCGCAAAGCTTCTGGTGCAACCCGGCAGGGGCGACCCCGAATCCTGAAGACTTTACCGTTCTTGAAGAGACGGACGCCATGGCCCGTCTACGTCCGACGGCGGAGCGCATGGTGTCTCTCTTCATGCAGACCGGCGACCGGGATCTGGACCGCAAGGAACGGTCCATGGCCAAGAAACTGTCTGATCGGCTGGAGGGCGAGTTGGTTTATCACAAGCCGTCTGGCCGCATACAGGAAGCGGCCTTCCACATTACGCGACCGATGACGGTTCTGTTGATCGCGAAGATCCGGGAAATGCGGATGGAACAAGGCTGTTCCATCGCGCCTAACGGTCATCCCTATGTGTCGCGTTTTTCCATGGATGTGCAGGTCACGGCCTTGGGCAAGAATATCACCAATGTCATGGAATTGAGCGTGAGCGACCTCGAACTGATTGAAGCCGCCCCGGAAGGGTGAAACGATCAGAGGAAGGGTTCTCTGATTTTCGTCTCGGAATTGTCGAGCCCCTCATTGCAAACCCGCCCATAGCGTTCTGGCGATCCGGCACAGGAGCGCCTCAGGGCGCCTGTTCGAGGAGGTGTTCCAGCATGACAATCTATCCCGCTTTTCCAGCCTAAGTCTGACTTGGTGCCTTGAACAGGCTGAGCGGGTTCCTGAGTAGTCCGCCGAGCGTGTCGCGGCGCAGATAGAGCATGATGATTTGCGACAGCCAGACCAGAACGGCCATAACGAAGAGCAGTCCGCCATCATTGTTCGGGTCGATGCCGAGCGGCGTGAACAGGTGGAAGCTTACAGCGCCCGTCATCACGCCGAGCGCGATCAGATTGCCGACGACGCCCCATTTCACGAAACGTGAGAACAGGCCAATCAGCAGCAGGATCGAGGCGACCAGTTCGGCCGATCCGATGACATATTGCGAGAAGATGCCAGTTTTGTCGAAAATGCCGTCGGCACCGAAGCCGGTCGCCCAGGCGTCAAGTTTTCCGAATATGGTCTGGGTTTCAGGCGCGTCTGTGAATTTGAAGCGCAAGCTGTCGATAAAGATGGCGGCACTGAAGAGGCTCAGGCCAATCGGCAGATATTTCTTGAGGATGGACATGGGTCAACTTTCTTTCAGAATGGCGCGAACGGCCTGAACCGTCGCGATCCGCACGGAGTCAAACTCGGCGCGTGTGGGTTGGGTCCGGCTGCGAACGCGCAGCCCGGTATAGGTCGTCAGCGCCAGGCGCGCTGCATTGTGCAATGTATCGGTCGCGGCGTCGGGGGAGAAGCGCCGGAACAGAGCCATCAGTCCGGCTTCGAGCTGGGCGAAGCCTTTGCCGATCAGCCGATCGACATCCGGCGCTCGCCCGATGCCATCGGCTGATGTGTTGCAAAGGAAACAACCCCGCAGGTCGCTCTGGCCATGAACGTCATCAGCCGGGCCAGATAACAACTGGTCGAGTTTCTCCATCGGGTCGGTCCCATCATCCAGCGCGAGCCAGTCGGCCCCGGCCTGGACGGTCTGGTCATGGTAGTGGGTGAGTGCCTTGGCAAAGAGGGCGTCCTTGCCGCCGAAACTATTATAAAGCGAAGATTTCGACAGGCCTGTGGCCGCCGTAATGTCCGACAGGGACACGCCGTCATAACCGTGCGCCCAGAACAGGTCCGCGACCTGTTCGACAACGCGGTCGGGGTCGAACAGGGCGGGGCGGCCCATTTTGGTCGGAGTCATGTCTGCGCCAGTATCGTTCATCAGATATCCGCACCGCCCCAGAGCTTGCTGTAGGCTTCGCAGTGAACAAGCACCGAATTGTAGTCAGCCAGATTGATGCCTGCCGGCAGCACATATTCCTGCCCGCCCTTGTTGGACGTCAAGACGCCCAGCCGAACCGCGCTCTGTGTGGCGTTGCGGCCAGTCGCGTCCGTAACAGTGTTTTGCGACAGGAAGACTTTCAGATCCGGGCCGTTTTTGGTTCGGAAATCATCGGAAAAGACGATGACGGTGCGATCGCCGCGTTGCTCGATAGTCACGGAGCCTTTCAGCGAGAAGCTTTTCTTTTGAAACTCAGCGGGTGCGGACGAGGTATGGTCGACCTGCACAGCCGCAGAGGCCTCGGCGGCAAAGGCGGCGCCGGAGAACATGGTTGTTGCACAGAGCGCTGCGCCGAGCGCGGCGACTGGGTAGATCACGCCGAGGGCGGCGACGGTGGCAAGGCGGGCCCGCACGGCGCGCGATATATCGGAATTGGTCTTCATGGGTTTGGTCCTTGTGACGGGAGAAAAGGAAAAGGTCCAGCGAGAGCGGGACGGCGGCCTAGTAGAGACCTGTGCTTGTGGTCAGCAGCAGGTAGACAAGGCTGCCCGTGATCCCGCCCAGAATGGCGAAGGTAAACAGGTGGGAAAATGTATGGTCCTGCGACATGGGCTCTCTCTCTCTTTTTCTTGTGATCCCGGTTATTTTTATGGTCCGGGGGCAGACGGTTGTGCCTGTCACCACCTTCAAGCCACATGTGTACCGATCGTTCCAGTAACGGTTTATCACGCCACGTCACGGATGTGTGAGAATGATGGGAACAGGGTGCCTTCGGGGCGATCCGCTGGCTTGCCGCCAAAGCCTTGCTTGGTTACAGGGGCGCAACTTTACCGCCAGAGACGATTTCAAAACGAGGTTCACCATGGCAGGCCATTCCAAATGGGCCAATATCCAGCACCGCAAGGGTCGCCAGGATAAGCTGCGCTCCAAGCTGTTCTCAAAACTCGCCAAAGATATCGCCGTGGCTGCCAAAATGGGCGGCGGCGACCCGGACATGAACCCGCGTCTGCGCCTAGCGATCGCCAACGCCAAGGGCCAGTCCATGCCCAAGGACAATATCCAGCGCGCGATCGACAAGGGCGCAGGCGGTGACGGCGCAGACTATGAAGAGATGCGCTATGAAGGCTTCGGCCCCGGCGGTATCGGTTTCATCATCGAAGCCAGCACGGACAATACCAACCGCACGGCTATGGAAGTCCGTACCGCCTTTTCCAAGAATGGCGGTAATATGGGCGAAACCGGTTCCGTCGCTTTCATGTTCGATCAGGTTGGCAAGATTGAATATGCGCTGGAAACAGCCGATGAAGATACGGTCATGGAAGCCGCGATCGAAGCGGGTGCGGACGATGTCGAACATGACGACCCAGCGGAAGATCAGTGGGATGAATATGAACCCGTTCACACGATCTGGACTGCGCGCGATGATCTGGGCGAAGTGGCATCCAATCTGGAAGCCAAGTTCGGAGAAGCCAAATCGGTCAATCTGGTTTGGAAAGCCCAGAACGATATCGATAACCCGGACATTGCTGCGCAGGTCATGCGGATTAATGACGCGCTGGAAGATCTGGATGACGTGTCGTCCGTCTTCCACAATTTCGACATGACGGATGAAGCTGCCGCGCGTCTGGAAGACGATTAGGGCAGCATAGCGCGGCTAGACACTGTGGCCGCCACGCACACGCTTACGGCCAGGGCCGTTTTCAACCAGAGTTGGCCGATCATGCTGGCCAATGCGGCTGCGCCGGTCGTCGGGCTGGTCGATACATTCGTGATCGGACGTTTTGTCGGGACCCAGGCGCTGGCCGGGATTGGTCTGGGCGCGGTCATTTACGGTATCGTCTATTGGGGCTTTGGCTTTCTGCGCATGAGCACGGCAGGGCTGGCGGCTCAGGATGACGGGGCCGGAAATGTCGAAGGCGTTCAGGGCCATATATTACGGGCCGTGCCACTCGGCCTCCTGATCGGCGCGCTGGTCTTTGCCTTGCAGCTATTACTGCTTCCCGCCGCCTTCGCCATCTTTACCGCAGATCCGGCTCTCGAAGCAGAAGCCTCGACCTATATTCAGGCCCGGCTCTGGGGTCTGCCCGCGACATTGGGGACCATCGCTCTGATGGGGTGGTTCGTCGGGATCAGCCGGGCCGGTCTGGCGCTGCAGCTCCAGGTCGTCCTTAACCTCGTCAATATCGTCTTGTCGCCTCTGTTCGTGATCGGCTTGGGAGCGGGGTTGTATGGCGTGGGACTGGCGTCGGCTCTCGCGGAATGGGCGGGCTTCGGCATGGGGCTGATGCTGATGCGGCGCGAATTCATCCGGCGGGGCGGGCTACAGCCTGGGGTTGTGACCCGCTCGAACCTTCTGGACCCGGTCCAGCTACGGCGGCTCGGCGTGGCCAATTCCAACATCTTCATCCGTACATTGGCGCTGACGCTTGGATTCAACTTCTTCAGCAATGCCGCCGCGTCGGAAGGATCGCTTTTCATGGCGGCCAACCATATTCACATGCAGCTGATCACGATGAGCGCGCTGGTGCTGGATGCATTTGCGCATACGGCGGAAGCCGTCACGGGGGCGGCCTATGGAGCTAAGGACAGACGGCGATTTAACCGTGCCGTGCGCCTGACGACGCGTTTTTCGGCCCTGTTCGCGCTGATTATCGGCGCGCTGATCATTGGGCTGGGGCCCTTCCTGATCGACGGTCTGTCAATCGATCCGGCCGTGCGGGACATGGCGCGAACCTATCTGCCCTATGCTGCACTGGCCCCCATCATCGGCTTCGCGGCCTATCAGATGGACGGTATCTTCATCGGAACGACCCGCACGGCGGAGATGCGCAACGCCGGAGTGGCTGCTGTCGTGCTTTATATCGGCGCGCATACGGTCCTGGTCCCGCTGACAGGTCCAGCTGGTATCTGGCTGGCGTTCCTGTTCTATTACGCGGTGCGCGCGCTAACCTTGGGCGTCTATTATCCCCGCATTCTTCGACATATCGGCCCGGAAACTCAGTCGGCTTCGGAATAGATCGTCTCGGAATAAAGCGTTTCCGGCGCATGTCGGCAAACCACGCGTCTATCTTGGGCGTCCAAGCTGATCTGCTCGGCGTCCCATCGGTCCAGCACTGTCAGATCCCTTTGCTCCGCGAACGGGATTGTCAGGCGCAATCCCGTCATGTCCGCAGAGCGCAAGCGGTCGAGCCGGATCGGAAAGCCGAGTGCGTCCGAGGTTCCGCCCTGATCGTGCAGCCACGCCGTCCTGATGCCCGACTGACAGAGAAAGGGTCGGACTTTCAGCGATATGTTCGGGACCGCCCCTCGCATGCCGAACAGCCAGTCGCCCGTCAGGCTGAGCCCGCGATCGGCAAAGGTGATCCCGTCAGCCGTGAGGGTCAGCGTTTCTTCCAGGACAATGTCTTGGGCGAACGCGTCGGATGAAAAACGGCAGGCGCCTTCGTCGAGTGTGCCGACAAACCGGTCCTGATTGTCCCGCCGGTCCAGCGACCAGAACAGATCGCAGCCCTCCCAGACGGTGAAGTCATCCGGCCCCAAGACGGATAGGGGCGACGGATCGCGATAGGCCCCGGCCAACATGTCGTCCGTCCGGGGGACATGAACCCGCAGGCGAAAGGCCGCATCCTCCCGCGAGTCTGCGAGGCTTAACGTATAGAGCCGTTGCCTGTAGACTTTTTGCGGATCGCCGTCGCGATATTGATGGGCCAGAAAAACGATGTCACCCAGAGCCGGGACTTCGACCCGTCGGAAAATGGAGTGCCGCCGATAGTTACGCTGATCTGATCTCGCCTCGTCAAGCCATTGGCGGGTACTGTCATAGCGACCCGGGAATATCGTGACGAAGCGCGCCAGCTGCTGCTCCGCAGTCAGTGAAGTTTCGGGCGTGGCATCGTCCGCTTGAGGGACCACATCAGATGAGAGACAGGCTCCGGGGAGCAGGGTCAAGAGCAGGAAAGCCGGCAGGAACCGCATCGAGCCAATTCGGCGGCTGTCGGGTGAGTGACATGTCATAGTGACTTTGTCGCATAGACGCAGACTTCGGCATAGTCCCAAGGCTGGACGCTACGAGAGCCACTGAGATTTATGTCTCTGGAGTCAGTCTCTGGCTTGAGCCTCGGGCTGATTGAGCTGTTCGCAGTCGGACCGACAGACGTTCAAGCCGGACAGGGCCGCGCGTCCGCACATTTCGGATCGCGGCGTTTGTGTTGTCTGCGGCGACTTGGCGGCCAGTTTTTCGAACAGGGCTGCGCAGCTCTCATAGCCATCGACAAATTTGATTTCGCACTGGCGCAGGCAGACGGGCGCGCGACCGGAAAAGCTATTGAGGCCCTGTTTCAGGTCAGGTGACCATGGGGCCGGGGTGGACGCGTCTTCGGTCAGGCCCTGCTGTGCCAGAGCGTCCAGCAGAAGCGCGGCGGGCGTGGCCTGTGTCTCCACAGGCTCATCCGCGGCGGCCAGACCACTCGCGCCCAGAATAAGGACGCTGGTCAGGATAAGGATCGATCGCATCATGACATCGACTCCGGGTTCACTCAGCCTGCGGCAATGCCGCTGGCGATCAATTCGCGTGCCTTGTCGAGACCGCCCCAGCCCAGCACCTTGACCCATTTGTCCTCTTCCAGATCCTTATAATGGGCGAAGAAGTGCGGGATCCGGTCCTGGAGGACCTGCGGCAGATCGCGATAGGTCTGGATCTGCGAATAATAGGGCGTCAATTTAGTGTGCGGCACAGCCACGATCTTTTCGTCCAGACCCGCTTCGTCTTCCATCATCAGAACACCGACGGGACGGGCGCGAACGACGCAACCCGGCATCAGCGCACGCTGGCCGACGACCAGAACATCCGTCGGATCGCCGTCATCGGACAGCGTGTGCGGAATAAAGCCGTAATTGCAGGGATAGCGCATGGACGTATAGAGAAAGCGGTCCACGAACATGGCTCCGCTGGCCTTGTCGAGCTCATATTTGATCGGTTCGCCGCCAAGCGGGACCTCGATGACGACATTGATGTCATCGGGCGGATTCTCACCGGCGGAAATGGCTGAGAGGTTCATCGGGGCTGGGTCGCTAAACGATTAAAGGGGCTGGCCCAAAAGACCAGTAACGTCGCGCCGCCCATAGAAGCCTCTGCGCCGCTCCGCAAGGCCTACCCGCGCTTGAGACGACCGCCATTGTCTGGAGTCAAGTCATCCGGATTTCGCAGTCCCTCTGCCTGACGGCGCCTCACCCCAGGATCGCCCAGCCGCCCGAAATGATCATGACGATTCCGATGATCCAGTTGAACGCCTTCGCAGCGCGAGGATCCTGCAGCTTCGTGCGGATCCAGCGCGAGAAGCCGGCATAGACGGCCAGCCCGCAAATCTCTGTTACGGTGACGGTGATCAGCATGATCAGAAATTGCTGAATCATGGGTTTGGCCGGATCGAAGAAAACCGGCAGCAAAATGCCGAAATAGACGAGCGGCATCGGGCTGCTGATCTGCAGCCCCAGCCCCTTGGCGAACAGGCGCGACCGCCGCGGCGCATCTTCGCTGCCGACCGACATATCGGGTAAGGGCCCGATAATAACGGACAACGCCAGATAGAGAATGACCAGCAGGCCGAGCATTTTGAGCGCGAAGGTGACGGCTGGAAAGGCCTCCAGCAGGGCGCCCGTCCCACTGGCCGCCAGCAGCAGCCACAGGACATTGGCCGCCGCAATCCCGAAAGCGGCCAGCATGGCAGGGCGAAACCCATAGCGAAAGGAACTCGCCATCACGAGCATGACCGCCGGTCCCGGTGTCAATCCGCCCGCACCAAACAGCACGACCAGTTTCAGCCATGTTTCGAAATCCAACGCGATGCCCCTCATATTAGCGCTAGCGCCCTAACAGCGTCCGCCCTATCTGTCACCGCTGTGACCGAAGCGTCTGACGATATCGACCCCCCGATCGAAGAAGCGCCGTTGCAAGGTGTGCTCGCCCATGTCCTGTCAGAAATGGACGGCGAAGACAGCAATTTGCGCGACATTGTCGCCAGCATGGGCCACCGCGCCTTCGGTCCCGTCATGGTGCTGTGCGGCCTGTTCTTGATGACGCCGATCGGCGCAATACCCGGCTTGCCGGCGGCATTCGGTCTGATCAATATCGCCTTTGCCGTACAACTGCTGGCACGGCGGCCCTATCCGTGGGTCCCTGACATCCTGGCCAAGGTGCAGGTTCCGCATGCGCGCGTTGCAAAGGCTCACGCCAAGGTCGCGCCGTGGCTCGCCAGGATCGACAATGTCATCCGGCCGCGTCTGCCGTCCGCAACGGAAGGCCCCATGCTCGTGCTCGCCGCGCTCGTGGCGATCCTGCTATCGGCGACCATGGTTCCGCTGGGCCTGATCCCTTTCGGTGTCGTCCCGGCGGCATTCATATTGGGGTTGATGGGGCTGGCCCTGATCGCGCGCGACGGCGTGCTGATGCTCATAGCGCTCAGCGTATCCATCGGGATTTTCGCATGGGCAGGGATTCTGGTAGGTGGCTTGCTGGCCTAAAAAACAGGTCGCGCGATCATCAACCAGAGGATAGCAAGGACTGAAAAGAACGCTGGAACACCGCAGGCGAACCAGATTCGGAACAGGTGGTCATAGCGTGCAGGGAGATCCGTTCTCTCACGGACGGCCTGCAGAGCCAAGTCGCGCATCTTCTTCTGAATCCTGACGACGGGCAGCCAGAAAATACCTGTCAGAACGTAGAGCCCGACGGAGAGCAGGATCCATCCTTCCGTTAGAGGCCAGCCAATCATATGGGCCAGCCACAATCCGGTCAGGGGCTGGATGACGACAGCGCTGGCAGTGAAGACCCAGTCTGCGATGACGACGATGTGCGCCGTATGGGCGATCAGGGTCGGGCTTCGCGTCCGATGCGCCATCAGCATAAAGAAGGCGATTCCCGCCCCCGTACCCAGCAGGACGGTTGCGCCGATCACGTGCAGCCACCGGACGAAGTCGATCATCATCACCGCGCCTCCGACATGGCCGCCACAGCGAGTGCGAGGGTCAGGGCGGGAAAGACTTTGACCATCGGTCCCAGCGGATCGGCCCAGAGAGTCGGCGTCAGCCATGCACTCGCGACCAGATAGGCCCCTCCCAGGACGAAGCTTACAGCGCAACCCATGCGCACGGTTGGACGAAAGGCGATCATGGTGCCGACAATAATGTCTGCGAGGGATCCGCCAAAAACCGCAAGACGAGACAGACCTTCCGGTACGACCTCGGATAGAACGTCCAGAGCGACTTCGTGCCTGATCACTCCGATCACGCCCGAAACGATCCAGAATAATGACAGGGTCGCGACCATGACCGGATAGACGAGCGAGAGACGCGCCGCGATCCGCTCCTGCCGTGTCGAGGGCAGGGACTGCAGGCTGGCTTGCAGAGACCGCAAGGATGCACCGTGCAAGGCAGTCCCGTCCGCAGCGTTGCCTCGGACGCCATCGGCCAATACGGTCAAGGAAGTCGATCTGAGAGCGGACGGCCATCCCAGCCATCCAGCGAGATCGGCGAGTTGGACGGTCATCCATCCCAGCCAAGACGGAACATGCCAAGCATGACGCGGCGGTGCGAAACCGAGCCACTGCCGGAAGGCAAGAACGACGTCGAGAAGGTCATGGCTCTTGGTTTCGACCAAGTCGATATCGTGCCGGTCCAACTCTCCCGCCACGGACAGGGCGACGGCCTGCGCCACGTCAGCGACATGAACGGTCTGAACTTGGGCGTCTGCCATGAAGATGGGTTGCACCCAGGGAAAGGCCGCGAGCATGCGTATAAGCGCCGTCCCGCCATAGGATTGCGGAGACAGGACCAGACCGGGCCGCAGGATTGTCCAAGATAGGCCGGATTCCTGAATCGCTTTGTCGGCCCGACCTTTGCTACGGAAGAATTCAGTCGTTGCACCCTCACTCGCACCCGTTGCGGATATCTGAACGAAGCGCTCGACCCCCACCGTCTCGCATGCCTGTATCAGGGCGACGATGGCGCTATGCTGCGTATCGGACACGCGGCGGTTCAGCCCGCCTTGCAGAACGCCGGATGCGTTGACCACGACATCGACGGCCTCCAGATGTGGCAACCAGTCGGAGGCCTCTTTCAGCACCGACAGGTCGGCTCCAATCCAGTCGGCTTCTGGCAGCAGGGCCTTCCCTCGTGATCGGGACCGGCCCAGTCCGACTATCGAATGACCGTCCTCTAACAGACGACGGGATAGAGGAAGTCCAATCAGGCCGTAGGCGCCGAGAACCAGAATGCGCATCGCCGGCTCTCCTTCAATCAAGTGGTGGTTGCTCTACGCCACCATCACGCTTGCTGAACTCTCCGGTAGATCCTCACCAAAGGCGCGCTGGTAGAATTCGCTGATGACGGGGCGTTCCAGCTCGTCGCATTTATTCAGGAAGGTCAGGCGGAAGGCTTGGGCCAGATCACCGTCGAAGATGCGGGCGTTTTCGGCCCAGTTCATCACCGTGCGCGGGCTCATGACCGTTGAGATGTCGCCATTGATGAAGGCATTACGGGTCATGTCGGCGACGCGGACCATGCTGGCAATCACGTCGCGACCTTCCGCATTGTCATAAGACGGGCTCTTGGCCAGAACGATCTTTTCTTCTTCGTCATGCGGCAGATAGTTGAGCTGACAAACGATCGACCAGCGATCCATCTGGCCCTGATTGATCTGTTGCGTGCCGTGATAGAGGCCGGACGTATCGCCGAGGCCCACCGTGTTGGTCGTGGCGAACAGGCGGAATGCGGAATGCGGCGTGATAACCTTGTTCTGATCCAGCAGCGTCAGGCGGCCTTGCGCTTCCAGTACGCGCTGGATCACGAACATCACGTCCGGACGGCCCGCATCATATTCGTCGAATGTCAGCGCGACCGGGTTCTGCAGCGCCCATGGCAGCAGGCCTTCTCGAAACTCCGTAATCTGCATGCCGTCCTTCAGGACGATCGCATCCTTGCCGATCAGGTCGATCCGGCTGACATGGCTGTCCAGATTGATGCGCACCATCGGCCAGTTCAATCGTGCGGCGACCTGTTCGATATGGGTCGACTTGCCCGTGCCGTGATAGCCCTGAATCATCACCCGACGATCATAGGCAAAGCCGGCCAGAATCGCCTGCGTCGTCGGTCCGTCAAAGCGGTAGGCATCGTCAATCGACGGGACGAATTCCGATGCCTGCGAAAAGGCCGGAACCTGCATGTCGAAATCGACGCCGAATGTTTCGCGGGCGGAAACGGTGATGTCGGGTTGAAACAGCGGAAACTGGTCGGTGCTCATGGCAATCTATCTGATAAGAGTGGAATATGAAGCGGCTCTAGCCCCTGCTGGCTTACAATCCAAGCACAGCGATGACTGACCACCATGCGTTGAGCGCATGATCGCTAGCCGAGATTGGCGTTTTTGAGGATTTTCCAGGCCTTGAGCACGCGCTGGAAGCTTTCTTCGGCGTCGCGCTTACCCTGATTGGCGTCGGGGTGGAACTGTTTGACCAGCTTGGTGTAGCGCTTGCGGACCTCGTCTGGTGTGGCCCCTTCATCCAGACCCAGATCATGCAAGGCCTTGAGCGCCATCTTGGATACGCTGCGGCGCGGCGCGGCGTCGACGCTGCCGGGATCGCCGCCATCGCCGAAAATGGTGTAGCCTTCCGCCGTCGCCGCCGTTGCTCCCGCCTTGCGTTTCTTGTTCGCCTGCGCGCGCTCGGCCGTGTTCTTGCGCACGTCCCAGGTCGGTCTGTGACCATGGCGGGCACCCACCTGCCATTCCGTAATGTCGGCATCAGACATGCCTTGGAAGAAGTTCCAGTTCTTATTGTATTCGCGCGCATGCGCCTGACAGAAATTATGATATTCGCGCAGGCGGTCCGGCGACTTCGGGGCCTTGCAGCCGCCCATTTTTTCGCATCCGGCCCATTCGCAGGGCTCCTGCGACGGCGCCTTTTTCTTCTTCGCTTTCGCGGCGCTGATATCGATGCCTTTGGATTTCCAGGAAGAGGCCAAGGAATACTCCGGTCGTTGAAAAGAATGAAATTTCGAACGGCGCAACATGGCGATATGCGGGCCTCAAATCAAGTCACGATCACCGCGCAAGGTCGACGCAGGGCCGCAAAACAGTCTAAGGACGGCTATGACCGATATTCTTGCAACAATTCAGACGAAACTGACTCTGGCTTTCGCGCCGTCGCTGCTGTCGGTCGAAGACGAATCGCATCAGCATGCCGGTCATGGCGGAGCGGCTGAGCATAAGGCCGAATTTGGCGACACGCCGAGCCACATTCATATCCGGATTACGGCTGCCGCGCTGGAAGACCTGTCCCGACTGGCGCGGCACCGGGCCGTCATGGACACGATTGTAGACGAGGTGAAACGCTTGCACGCCATCCGTCTGACGGTGAATGACTAGGTGATCCAGACCCCTGTCTGGCGTCTTGCTGGCGGGGTCGTGACGTGTCGCTGACGGGGTGATGACATTGCGGACCAGAGGCTGTTGCGATTGTCTGAACTCTGTAATCGCCTATTCCGGGCCGAGGAGACAGTTATGCAATTTCACCCTGATGCTTCGAAGATAAAGCGCTGGCGCGAAGAACGACACTGGTCACAGGACCATCTCGCCGACCTGGCCGGGATCGGCACGCGCACCGTACAGCGTATCGAAAAAGGAGAGGCCGCGACCTACGAATCCGTCATGGCACTGGCGGCGGCGTTCAATGTCGATGTCGTGGCCCTGACGGTCGATCCGAACGAGCAGGCCAAAGCAGAGAAAATAACGGAAGCCTCAAAAGGGCTCGCAGGGTTGCGACTTTCGTTCTGGATCCATCTGGCGAGCTATGTCTTTGTGATGATCGTGTTTCTGGCGATCGACCTGAGCCAGCCCGGTGACGGTTTCACTATGCTTGTTCCCGCCGCCTGGTGCACGGTCGGTATTTCCGGTCATGGCTTGGCGGTTGCGATCTTTACGCTTGTCCATAAATTCAATCAGGGTGAGCTGGCGCCCTGATCGGTCATTCGTGTCCCGGCGACATAGGTCGCCTCGACCGTGATCGCCTGTATATCGGACGCCGTCAGGGGGTTATCGCTCAGCACGACGAAATCGGCCCACTTACCGGGGGCGAGACTGCCCAGAGCCTGGTCCTGAAAAGCCGCATGCGCGCCGTCGATCGTCATCGCCCGCAGTGCCGTTTCTCGATCGACCGCCTGCGCGGGATACCAGCCGCCCTCCGGCGTTCCGTCCCGCTTGGTTCGGGTGGTTGCGAAATGCAGCGTCTGCATCGGTTCCCAGGGTTCGCCCGGCAGGTCCGAGTTGAAAATGATCGGGACCCCGGCGTCCTGTAACATCCGCCAGGCATAGGCCCGGCGAATGCGGCGAGAGCCGACGCGGTCTTCGGCCCAGTCACTATCCCCCATAGCATGGCTGGGCTGCATGGAGGCGATGAGCCGCAAGGCGCTCGCGCGTTGTGCAAAATCAGGTCGCACGAGCTGCGCATGCTCGATCCGCCAGCGGTGATCCGGAACCGGGCCGTTGGCGTCGGGTGCCAGGCGTCGCTCGAAACTGGTCAAAATGTGATCATTGGCGGCATCGCCAATCGCGTGAACCGCCATCTGAAATCCGGTCTGTCGCGCCCGTTCGGCCAGTCGTTCGACCTGCGGCAGTGAAATTCGCGCCGTCGGGCGCGCAGCCTCGGGGCGATCCGTATAGGGGGCATGCAGGATCGCCGTGCGCGACCCCAGACTTCCGTCATAAAAGACCTTGATCGCGCCGATATCGAGCCAGTCATCCGGATCGTCCTGCCGACCGCTCGCGAACCAGTCCTCCATCAGCGCTGCATCATTTCCATTGAGCATACCGAACACGCGGATCGGCAAGCGGCCCGCCTCGGCGAGCGCCTGGAAAGCGGCGACATCCCCGGTCTGCATACCAGCTTCGTGAACGCTCGTAACGCCAGCTTCTGCCAGGCGGCCCAGACCCGCGATGATCGCAGCTTCGAGCTGGTCCGGACTGGGGTCAGGGACAGCGTCGAACAACAGATTTTGCGCCAGCGTCAGCAGCACGCCTGTGGCGTGGCCTGAGGGACTTCGCAAAATCGTGCCACCCTCCGGATCAGGCGTCGTGTCCGTGATACCCGCGCGCATCAGGGCGGCGTCATTGGCCATGGCAGCAAAACCGTGTAGACTTTCCAAGGCGATTGGATTGTCAGGATAAGCTTCGCTCAAATCTCGCGTCGTCGGATAGCCGCCCACCGCATCCGTTCCGTCATAGCTGGCAAAAGCGCCTTCATCCCAGCCCTGCCCGATGATCCAGTCACCGGGTTGCGCGTCGGGTCGCTGCTGCCGAATGCGGGCAATTATGGCCTCGACGCTTCGCGCGCCGACCAGATCGACCTTCAGCGCATCCAGACCCAGCTCACGCACATGCGCATGGCTGTCGACGATGCCTGGCATGATCGTGCGCCCGGAAAAGTCGCTCAGCACCGCGCCGGGATTGCGGACGCGCAGCGCGTCTTCGGTGCCGAGCGCCGTGATCTTGCCATCTTCGATCAGCATAGCGCCGGGCGCGGGTCCGTCTTCCATCGTGATGAATGTCGCGCCCGTGATCAGCTGCGCATCGGGAATCACTGCATCTGCCGCGCATCCGCCGAGCATCATTCCCATGGCAACGGCAAATCCGACCGGTTGCCAGCGCATCTGCCTCACGGAAGCTTCCGTTGATCGGGCTCGAACGTCTTACGGACTTTCAGGGATTGAATCTGATTGCGCTCACGCGACAGAATTTCGAATCGGTAGCCGTGATAGGCGAAGGTCTGCCCCGCCGTCGGAATGGTCTGGCTTTCATGGATGACCAGCCCGGCAATGGTTACCGCCTCGTCGTCCGGCAGTTTCCAGTCCATGGCCCGGTTCAGATCGCGGATGGCCACGTCGCCGCGCACGACTGCGCCGCCATCCTTGGACCGGGTCACGCCGGCCAGTTCCTCGTCATATTCGTCCTGAATATCGCCGACGATTTCTTCCAGAATATCTTCCAGCGTGATGACGCCCATCAGCGCGCCATATTCATCCACGACCAGCGCGAAGTGCTCGCGCTTGCTCTGAAAGGCCCGGAGCTGTTTCACGACCGACGTCGTCTCCGGGACGAACCAGGGTGGACGCAGCAATTTCTTCACGTCAACGGTGGCAACCTCGCCGGATTTGGTCAGCGATGCGAGCAGATCCTTGACATGAATGATGCCAACGACATTATCACTGTCGCCCGAATAAACGGGTAGCCGGGAATGACCGGATGCGAGGACCTCCTTGATCAGTTCGTCCGTCGGGCTGTCCCTGTCGACCATGGACAGGCTGGAGCGATGGATCATCACATCTTCGACCGTCAGCTCGCCAATTTCCAGCACGCCGTAAATCTGGTCGCGGGCGCGCTTGGCGACTCCGCCTTCCTGCAGGTGCAGATCGACCGCGCCTTTGATTTCATCGGCGGCCGTCCAGGCGCTGGCATTGGTGTCGACACCGAACAGACGCAACACGCCATTGACGATGGCCTGCACGACCAGAACAATCGGCGCGAGAAAACGGATGATCAGACTGATCGGGCGCGCGACGATCAGGGCCAGCTTGTCGGGTTGGGAAATGGCGTAGGTCTTCGGCAGTACTTCTGCGAAAATCAGGATGAGCGCCGTCATCACACCCGTTGCCACTGCAGTTGCAATGATGCCGTCACCGAACAGTTCGGCGAACAGGCGCGCGGTCAGAATCGACGCCAGAATATTGACCAGATTGTTGCCCAGAAGGATTCCGCCCAGCAGCCGTTCGCGCATGTTGATCAGGCGCGAGACGATGGTGGCGCGCCGGTCGCCGTCCTTTTCGGCTGCGTGCATGCGCACGCGCGACGCTGCCGTCAGCGCGGTTTCGGATGAAGAGAAGAATCCCGAACAGACCAGCAGTGTCAGGATCACGCCGATCAGGATCAGATTGTCCGGTTCCAGTAGGGCGCTCATGGGGCGATATCCTCCAGATAGGCGGCCAGTTCGGCTTCATCGACGCCGGGATGGACAAAGCTGCGACCGATATCATGGCACAGGATCAGTGTGATCTGCCCGCCTGAATTTTTCTTGTCCTGCCGCATATGCGACATCACGCTGTCCGGATCGCCGAGGAAATGCGACATGTCCAAACGCGTCGGCATGGACAGACGGGTCAGATGGTTACGCACCCGGTCGGCGGCCAGTTGCGGGCACAGCGTTGTGCGAGCTGAGAATTCGAACGCCATATCCAGACCGGCACTGACGGCCTCGCCGTGCAGCAATGCGCCGCCATAGCCTGCCACCCGTTCCAGTGCATGCGCAAAGGTGTGACCCAGATTCAGCAGGGCCCGGACCCCGCCTTCACGTTCATCCTGTGCCACGACATCGGCTTTGGCTGCACAAGAGACGGAAATGGCCTCCCGCAGGGCGTCCGCATCACGGTCCAGCACGCGCTTTCCCAGCCCGTCATCGAGGGCTGAAAAGAACTCCGGACGATCGATCAGCCCGTATTTGACGATCTCGGCATAGCCCGCCTTGATCTGGCGGAGCGGCAAGGTCGAGAGCAGGTCCGTGTCGATCAGAACCAGTCGGGGTTGGTAGAAGGCTCCGACCAGATTCTTGCCATAGGCATTATTGATCGCCGTCTTGCCGCCGACCGAGCTGTCGACCTGTGCCAGCAATGTGGTGGGCACCTGCACGAAAGGGGCACCGCGTTTGAAGACGCTGGCGGCGAAGCCCGTCAGATCTCCGATCACTCCGCCGCCAAAGGCCAGCACCGTATCGGACCGGTCAAAGCCTGCGCGAAACAGCGAATCCAGCACGGCGTCCAGCCCCTCCATGCTCTTCTGGTCTTCGCCTTCGGGCCGCACGATCATATGTGTCTGGAAATCTGACAGGGCTCCGGCCAGTGCCTCTCCATGCAACGCGTGAACGGTCTCGTCTGTGACCACGGCAACCCGGCCTGAGGGCGTGACGGCGCGTAGCCGGTCTGCAAGGTGGGCGAGTGCGCCGCCGCCGATACATATATCATAGCCGCGCGACCCCAGATCGACGCGGACTTCGTGCAGAGGCGTGTCGATGGCGTGAGCCTGATTGGTATCTGTTTGGGTGGGATCAGCCATTCTGGCGAAGTCCGGGTCTGGGAGACGGCTTGTCAGGGCTCGACCGCGCGGCCAGAAAGGCACGAATGGCGCGTTCAACCCGAGCCACCGTGCGCATATGCGGCCCCTTGGCAACGGGCACGGTGATATGGGCCTGGCTGTAGATAGGCTCGCGTTCATCCATCAGCTCGCGCATGCGGGTCCGCGGATCGGGGACATGCAAAAGGGGCCGCGTATCCTTGCGGGAGACGCGCTCCATGATGGTTTCGAAATCGCCTTTCAGCCAGATCACCAGCGCCCGCTCCTTCAGCAGCTCATGCGTCGGAGGATGGATGAAGGCGCCGCCGCCCGTCGCCAGAACCGTGGCGGCGTCTGTCAGCAGCCGCTCGACGACGCGTCGTTCCCCGTCGCGAAAGGCCGCCTCACCATGATCGCGAAAATAGCCGGCAACCGTACGTCCCGAGGCGCGCTCGATTTCTTCGTCCGAATCAAAAAAATCCCGGTCGAGGGCCCGGGCCAGGCGTCGACCCACAGTGGTCTTCCCCACACCCATCAGGCCCACCAGCGCGATGGGGCGGTCCGCAAAGGGACAAGGCATCAATTTCGGCGCAGTTGCGCCCTTATCTTCCGTGCTTGTGTCTGCCAAACTGTCTCTCAGTGCTGCGGACTGCCCGCAGAATGTCATATTCGGTACTAAGTATGGGGTCTTATCAACCCCCACTCAACATTTAAACGCGATAAGGTGCGCTATGAAGAAGATGCTGATCATTACAGGTGGCGTTTTGCTGCTCCTTATCCTGATCCTGGTCTGGCTGGCAGCCTCTGTCGGCCCGGATACGGCTCCGCAGGATGTCCAGACGATCGAATTGCCCAACCCGTATGACCGCTAGCGTGCCAAGTCGCAGACGCGCGGTCCGTTGGCCTCTGCGTTGCGGTGTCGGCCTCGCGGCCATGACCGTCATGGCTCTGGTGTCGCCCGCTTTTGCGCAGACGATCGAGGTCGAAGGTCTGGACGCCGCCAAGGCATTCGCGCCGGGCATCGATGTGGCGGGCGAACTGCCCCGTTCAGCCTGGACGGGGACTGATGCGAACACGGCGATAGCGCTGCTGGAGGCTATTCAAGGCGACAGCAATCATCCCATCGTCAGCAATATGCGGCGCAGGGTTGTGCTCGCCGGACTGTCTCCGCCGGCCGGGGCCGGGGACGCCTTTGATCGTGCCCGCATCGAAGCGGCACAAGATCTCGCCACGCCGGATGAATATGAGCTGTTCGCCGCCCGCAATCCGGCAGCGCGCGATCCGAGCCTGCGCGCCGAGGCCGCCATCGCTCAGGGCGATCTCGAGACCGCCTGCACCATTTCCGACACGATCACTCAGGGACGGGGCGAGAGTTTCTGGGTCCGTCTCCGCGCGGCCTGTCATGAGCACCGCGGGGAGACAGCGCTTGCGGAACTGGCGCGCGACCTGTTGCGAGACCGTGGCGAAACCGCCGAGCTGGTCGTGCCCGAACCGCCGAAAGGCTTCTGGGTCGAAGTGATGGCGCTGGGTGAGGCTGAGCTGATCGCCTTCATGGACGTTGCCGCCGACTGGCCCGCGCCAGCCCTGCCGCTTGTGATCGAGCCTGAAGTCGAAGCATCGGACCCGATTGATTTGAACGCCTTGCCTGCCGACGATGTGGTAGCAGAGGCGCCGATCAATCTATTGCCACCAGCTGACGATCTGGCAGTCCTGGACCTGAATAACGACGCTGAAAGCGAGGCCGAGCCTGAAGTGCCGCCCGCAGCGGCGTCCGCCATCGATCTGGGCGCAGTCCTGACCGATGAGACGGATCGTGGAACGGCGCGCTTATTCCGTCTCGGTCTGGACGGGGATGCCAAAGCCGTATCCGAATTCGTCCGCCGCGCGAAAGCTGCCGGGCTCGATGCCAACCGCGTTCTGGCCCGCATACCGGCTTTACTGGATCCGACACAGATGGCGGTCGTCGATCTACCGCTCTTTGCCCGCTACGCCGTGGCGACAGGTGATATTCCGCTCATTCAGGCGCTCTTCGTTGCGACGGAAGATCTGGAGCTGCAGCAAAGACTGGCGCTGGCGTCGGATGCGCTGGGGAGTGGATATTACGATAAGCCCTTGGGCGACTGGCTCGAAATGGATCTGGAAACAGGGGATGCCGCCGCGCTGGGCGACGTCATGATTGCGCTCGGACTGGGTGCGCGCCTTAGTGCGCGAGCCGATGCGGCGCTACGCGACTATGATCTGTCCGGCTCTGATATATCCTCACTGCTGGATTGGATTGCCGTGGATCAGGCGCTCGACCGTGGCGCGCAGGCCGAAACATTGCTCAGGCTGGCCACTCTGATCCCGGATGCCGGCACGGCGGGGGATCGCGGATCGCAGGAGGCGGTCAGGCTCTACAGGGTCCTCAAAGCGTTGCGTCAAAGCGGGTTTTCCGATCTGGCGAACCGTCTGGCAGCCTATGAATTTCTGCGCGGTCTCTAGGCGCGTATCGTGAGCATCGACTCCTTTCTGGAAATGATGAGCGCGGAACGCGGCGCTGCTCCGAATACGCTGGCTGCCTATGGCCGGGACCTTCGCGACTGGCAGGCGGCGCTCAACCCCCGGACATTGACTGATGCGTCGACCGGTCATCTGGAAGGCGTTCTGTCGGTCTGGGCGCGGGCTGGACTGGGTGCGTCCACGGCGGCCCGCAAACTGTCCGCGTTAAAGCAATATTGCCTGTTCGCCCAGACGGAGGGATTGCGTCAGGATAATCCCGCTCATCGCCTGCGCGCGCCGAAAGCACCCAAACCCCTACCCAAAGGGATGAGCCAGTCCGATGTCGACGCGCTGCTGACTCAGGCAGCGTCGGACATGTCGGCAAAAGGCCTGCGCATGCAGGCCATGCTGGAGATACTCTATGCTGGCGGGCTGCGCGTGTCTGAACTCGTCAGCCTGACTCTGTCCCAAGTGCAGAGGCGGGATGGCTGCCTTCTGATACGCGGCAAAGGGGGACGGGAACGGCTCGTGCCGCTGACCCCGCCGGCCATCGGGGCGATCGAGGCGTGGAAATCTGTTCGCGTGAAAACGCTGCCGAAGGGGGTCGATGCGGCGCAGCGAGCAAAGCCCTATCTGTTTCCCGGCGCGGCCAAGTCGGGACATCTTACACGCGAAGCCTTTGCCAAGGCCTTGAAGGACCTGGCGCGTGATGCAGGACTGCAACCATCGCGCATCAGCCCGCATGTGCTGCGTCACGCTTTTGCCACGCATCTGCTGGAAGGGGGTGCGGATTTGCGTGCCGTTCAGACATTGCTGGGTCATGCTGATATTTCGACCACGCAAATCTACACCCATGTGCTGGATGCGCGCATGAAAGCGCTGCTCGAAGCCGCGCATCCGCTGGCGACCCGCCCGAAGACAGGCTAAGAGACGATCATGCCGATCTCTCAAGACCGCGATACTGATCTGATCCGGGATCTCGACCTGTTGCTCGACGCGCTTTGCGCGGATTGGGATTTTTGTGCCGGGGTGCGCGGTGCCGACTTGGTGAAAGGCGCCAAACCGCTGACGTCGAAACAGTTTACGGACGCCGTTCTGGACGCCGAAAGCGAATTGCCGGGCAATCGCGCCAGTTGGGAGCGCCGTGTCAAACGGCGCTTCGTTCAGCGCTACGGTCACGCCGTCACACGTCGGGACTATCGTCCCTTTTAGGCCAGTCTGACCGTCATGCCGGGCGCGCAAGACGGTTTACACACGCGCAAGGGACGCTATCAGGCGCAGATGGTTCAGACCTATCTCGATTTCGAACGCCCCGTAGCCGAGCTCGACAAGCAGGCGATAAGCCTTGCGGAAACAGACGCAACGGCTGCGAAGGATGCTGAGGCCCGGGCTGCGGTAGAGCTCAAGAAGCTCTACGCGAAACTCGGATCGTGGCAGAAGACGCAGGTTGCGCGTCACCCTGGCCGTCCGCATTTTTCCGATTATATCGAACTTCTCACGACGGATTACACCCCGCTGGCCGGGGACCGGCAGTTCGGCGATGATCATGCCTTGCTGGGCGGGCCTGCCAAAATTCGTGGGCGTTCCGTGATCGTGATGGGCCATGAAAAGGGCAAGGACCTCGACACGCGGCTGAAGCATAATTTCGGCATGGCGCGGCCCGAAGGCTACCGGAAAGCCGTGCGCCTGATGGAGCTGGCGGAACGGTTCAACCTGCCCGTGATCAGCTTCGTCGATACGGCGGGGGCCTATCCCGGCCGGGGCGCGGAAGAACGCGGTCAGGCCGAGGCCATTGCCCGATCCATCGATAAGGGGCTGTCGCTCAAAGTGCCGTTCATCTCCATCATAACGGGCGAGGGCGGATCAGGCGGCGCGGTTGCGATCGCGACGGCGGACTCGGTTCTGATGCTGGAACATTCCATCTATTCCGTGATTTCGCCGGAAGGCTGCGCGTCGATCCTGTGGCGCGACGGGGCAAGGGCCGAAGATGCCGCCAAGGCGATGAAGATCACAGCGCAGGACCTGAAGAAACTCGGCGTCATCGATGGGATCATCAAGGAACCGGTCGGCGGGGCTCACCGGACCCCGGACGAAGCGATCAAGCGGGTCGGGGCGAAGATCATCTCCGAACTTGATATCCTCAATGCTCTGGGCACGGCCCGTCTGGTTGACCGCCGTCGGGACAAGTTTCTCAAGATCGGTCGCGCCCTGCCTGTAGCGAAGAAGAGCTGAAGCGAGAACCGGAACCGAACCCAGACCTGGACGGACGAGCCGTCCAGGCGGTCTTTGCTGGCACCAAAGTGTGTCCTCCCATAGCAAAGACGGTAGGCTGATGGCCTGTGTGACGAGGGCTTAGAAGCCTGCGGCGATACCGACACCGGCCCAGATCAGGCTGTCATCCGGCGTACCGGCGCTGAAATTCAGCACGTCCTCGGAATTCAGCGTGACGTTCAGGCCCGCATAGACCGATCCCACATCATTAATGGCGTAGGTCAGGGCGGCTGACGCGGTTGCCCATTCATAGTCGCCTGGCCCGTCGACCGTCACTACACCGCCGACCAAACCCAGATCGAAACTGGTCTTGTCGCCGGTCGGAATGCTGTGCCCGATCCCGCCCTCCAAGGTTAAGGCTTCCAGCTCGACATCATAATAGGCTGTCAATGACGGCGCGAGTGCTGTGTCGAAACCCAATCCGACATAGCCTTCATACGTGTCCGTTCCGTCTGGGAAATGATACCAGGTCGCCCCGACGCTCCCGGAGACGAGGTCCGATAGCGGGAAACTGTAACCGGCATAGACGTCGATTTCGTCTGTATCGGCCAGACTGTCCGATCCCAGCCCGGTCGAGGCCCATGTGCCCAGCGTGAAGTTGCCGAAGCCCAGCTCCACACCCGGCTGAATGGCTTCGTCTTCGAAGCTGACCCCGCGAAAGACATATTCCGTCACATAGTCGATGGAAACGGAAACGCTGACGTCGCTGTCCTGCGCGTAGGCTGGCGCTGAGGCGAACAAACTGGCGGTACATATGGCGCTAGCGGCGATGATGGATTTTTTCATGACGATCTCCCTGCAATGTCGAGACAGGGGGTAGGAGGCGAATTTCATCGCCTCGACCGAACATGATGAAATAATGTGTCTTATGCAGCTGACGCCTCGGAATGAGGCGCAATAATATGCCTGTTTGCACCGAAACCGGGCTTCCGCCCGCAATGTCAGTTGATCAATCGCAAGCGATCAGTTGCGGGTAAATCGCGCTAAGTGATTTTCCCGCAGCATTGTTTGACCTTCAGTCCCGACCCGCACGGGCACGGGGCATTGCGTGACAGCCCGTCCAGCTGTTCCGGTGTCGCCTTCGGTTGCGTCGGAGCCGTCGCTTCGCCGAGACCAGGCGCGGCCCCCATCAATTCCATCGGAGAGCGTGCCCCGCTAAGCGCTTGTGGCAGGGCCGATGGCTGCGCCCGCGTTCCGCCCTGGCTTTTGGCTTGAGATTGCGCTTGAGCCATCGCCATCTGCTGACGCTGCAGCTGAGCATTCAGAAGCGTGCGGAACATGGCTGCTGTCACGTCTTCGCGTAAGGAGATGAGCAGCTTGTCGAACAGGGTGAAGGCTTCGGACTTGTATTCGTTGAGTGGATCGCGCTGACCATAGGCGCGCATACCGATCACGGATTTCAGCGCATCGAGCTGTTGCAGATGCTCGCGCCAGTTTCGATCGATGACCTGCAGCAGGACCTGTTTTTCCAGACGCTGCATGTCCGTATCATCAATCCCGACGGTCAGCTGCTGATAGGCGCTATCGGTTACATCCTTCAGACGCTTGGTCATTTCCTCGTCGGCAATGCCTTCCTCGGCAGCCCATTGTTCGAGCGGGAAATCATTGGTCAGGGCAGGCTGACCATCGATCTCGAATGTCCCCATCAGACCGGCAGACTGAACAGCCTGTTTCAGACCATCAATGTCCCACTGTTCGGCATAGGCCTTTTTGGGCACATGCTTTTCGATAAGATCTTCGCATAGCTGACGGCGGAAATCCTCGATCACGTCGGAAACGTCTTCATCCGTCATAAATTCCATGCGCTGTTCGAAGATCGTCTTGCGCTGATCATTCATCACATCGTCGAATTTCAGCAAGTTCTTGCGGATATCGAAGTTGCGGGCCTCGACCTTACCTTGTGCCCGTTCGACGGCCTTGGTCATAAAGCGGTTGGTCAGCTCTTCGCCTTCTTCCCAGCCCATTTTGCCCATCATGCTTTTCAGGCGGTCACCGCCAAAGATACGCATCAGATCGTCTTCGGTCGAGAGATAGAATTTCGATGTGCCCGGATCCCCCTGACGCCCTGTCCGGCCGCGCAGCTGATTGTCGATCCGTCGGGATTCATGCCGTTCCGTCCCCAGAACGTAAAGACCGCCAGCCTGTAGCGCCGTGTCCTTGAGTGCCTTGACTTCAGCCCGGATCTTATCCGCAATCCGGTCTTTTTCGCTCTCATCCGTCACACCTTCGGTCTCGGCTTCGATCCGCATGTCGGCATTGCCGCCAAGCTGAATGTCCGTCCCGCGGCCCGCCATATTGGTTGCGATCGTGACGGCCGCCGGCACACCGGCCTGCGCGACGATCTCGGCTTCCTGCTCGTGATGGCGCGCATTCAGCACGCGGTGCTCCACGCCTTTTTCCGTCAGGAAACGCGACAGTTTCTCTGATTTCTCGATCGAGACCGTGCCGACCAGCATGGGTTGACCCTTAGCCTTGCAGGCGGCGATTTCGTCGACAATTGCCGCAAACTTCTCGTCTTCTGTCCGGTAGATGACATCCTCGATGTCGATCCGCTGGATCGGGCGGTTTGTCGGGATAACCAGAACTTCAAGCTTGTAGATTTCGGCAAATTCGCCTGCTTCGGTCTCAGCCGTGCCGGTCATGCCGGACAGTTTTTCGTAAAGGCGGAAATAGTTCTGCAGCGTGACCGAGGCCATGGTCTGGTTCTCGGACTGGATGTTCACGCCTTCCTTGGCTTCAATCGCCTGGTGCAGGCCTTCTGACAGGCGACGCCCCTGCATCATGCGTCCGGTAAACTCGTCGATAAGCACGACCTCGCCATCCTTGACGATATAATCCTTGTCGGCGACGTAGAGGCGGTGAGCCTTCAACGCCTGATTGGCGTGATGCACGATGGTGACGTTTTCAATGTCATAGAGGCTTTCGCCTTCCAACAGTTCGCGCTCGCGGAGGATCTGCTCCAGTTGCTCATTGCCCTCCTCGTTGAAGGTGGCTGTACGGGCCTTTTCGTCGACCTCGTAACCGTCTGCGTCGATCAGCGGGATAATCCCATCCAGCGTCCGGTACAGTTCCGCCCGGTCTTCCGTCGGTCCGGAAATGATCAGCGGTGTCCGGGCTTCGTCGATCAGGATGGAGTCGATTTCATCGATAATGGCATAGACATGGCCGCGTTGCGCCATCTCCTCGACCGACAGTTTCATATTGTCGCGCAAATAGTCGAAGCCATACTCATTATTGGTGCCGTAGGTGATGTCGGCGTCATAGGCCGCCTTGCGACCGGGACTTTGCGGATCGTGATTGTTGATGCAACCGACGGTCAGCCCGAGGAACGTGTAGATCTGCCCCATCCATTCCGCATCGCGGCGCGCCAGATAGTCGTTGACGGTCACGATATGGACGCCCCGCCCGGTCAGCGCATTGAGATAGGCGGCCAGTGTCGACACGAGCGTCTTGCCTTCGCCCGTACGCATTTCCGCGATTTCGCCGCGGTGCAGGGTCAGGCCGCCGATCAGCTGCACATCATAATGGCGCTGCCCCAATGTGCGTTTCGCGGCTTCGCGGACCGTCGCGAAGGCCTCTTCCAGCAGCTCGTCAAGCGTTTCGCCCTGATCCAGCCGGGTCTTGAAGGCTTCGGTCTGGGCTTTGAGCTGATCGTCGCTCATCGCCTCCATCGTTGGTTCGAGCGCGTTGATGCGCGCGACGATGGGACGGAGCTTCTTGAGCTTGCGGTCGTTTTCCGTACCGAACAGCTTCTTGGCGATGCCGAGCATTGAGAGGTCCTTGAGGCAGGGGCGCGGAACGCGCTGCGTAAAGTGGGTTTTGCGGTTCCGTCTTTGCTTGGGCGTGACTTAGGAACGGCCCTCGCCTAAGTCAACGCAGGCGGGCAGACAGGATGATGGGGTTTGCAATATGATGACGATAAGACGGGTGATGCCGACAGGGCTGAGTTTGATACTGTTCAGTGCTGTTCTGGCGGGCTGTTCCGGCACGGATGAATCCGGGACGTCTCTGAATGCTGATCTGCCGACAAGTGCCATACAGCGCGCCGATGATCCAGTTGTGGCGCGGGTCGAAGAGACCGTGATCTACCGGTCCGATGTGGAACGCGCCGCGGTCGCGCAAGGACTGATCGGTCAGGGCGATGCCCTGTCGACGGGTAGCAATGTGTTCAAGGTGACTGTCGACGAACTGATCGATCAGCGCCTGTTGGCACTCGATGCGATCAGCCAGGACTTGATGAAGCAGGAGGAAGCGCAACGGCGACTGGCCGCGGCGCGAGAGCGCATTCTGGGCAATTACCGGATCGAGACCCATCTGGCGGCGACGGTGAACGAGGAAACGATCCGGACCCTTTACGAGGCGCAGAACAATCTCGGCTCACGGGGTGAGGAACGGCGCATCCGCCAGATTGTCGTGGCGGACGAAGAACAGGCCACAAATGTGCTGAACCGGCTGCGCGACGAAGAGGATTTCGAGCTCTTGGCAGCAGAGCTGTCGATCGATGCGCAAACTTCGCAATCGGGCGGTGAACGGGGCTGGCTCAGCCGCGATATGGTCGAATCCGGTTTGCGCGACGCCGTCTTCGCGGCGCCGATCGGTGGCCGTGTGGGGCCGATCAAAGCGCAGGACGGCTGGGTGGTTCTGGAAGTTCTCGATCGTCGTATCCCCAATCAGCGAAGTTTCGAGGAAATGCGCGAAGACATTGCGCGCTTCATGACATTCGAAGCGATTGACGGCCTGATGTCGGATCTGCGGGAGGATGCTGCGATCGAACGCGTCTATGAATCCGATATGGCGCCGGACGCGTCTGAAACGCCCGATCCCTGACAGTGCGCACGCCGAACTTGAAGATTTCCAACGCCTTATGACGACAGCTATCAGCCCATTTGCGCCAGAGTATTTTCCGACGCTGCCGCCGCTCGACGGTTTCACCATGGCGACGGCAGAGGCCGGGGTGAAATATCGGGGCCGGACCGACCTCTGGGTGTTACGCTGTGATCCGGGCACATCTGTGGCAGGCGTCTTCACACAAAATCGCTGCCCCGGTGCGCCCGTGGACTGGTCGCGCAAGGCCTTGTCGGCCCGCCCGGACGGCCCGCGTCTGGTGGTTGTCAATAGCGGGACGGCCAATGTCTTTTCCGGTCAGGCCGGACGGGACGCCGTCAAGCTGACGGCGCAAGGTGCGGTGGAGGTGTTCGGCGGTCATGCGGACGCGGTCCAGATCGCCAGCACGGGCGTCATTGGCGTCGCGCTGGACGCCAGCAAGGTCGTGGCGCAATTTCCGGACATGGCCAGCCGGATGCGCAGCGATGGCTGGGACGCGGCGGCCCGCGCCATCATGACGACGGATACCTATCCCAAAGGGGCGAGCGCGACGGCGATGATCCACGGGACCCGGGTTACGATCAACGGCATCGCCAAGGGGTCGGGCATGATCGCGCCTGACATGGCGACGATGCTGGCTTATATAGCGACGGATGCACGCCTCGATCAGGCAAGCCTGCAGGCTCTGTTGACGGATCTGACAGGGCCGACCTTCAATTCGATCACCGTCGATAGCGACACGTCGACGTCCGACACACTCTTGCTACTGGCCAGCGGGGCAGCCGATCACCCTGAAGTGACGGGAAGCGATGATCCCGCACTGGCGGATTTCCGACAGGCTCTGCGCCGTGTAATGTTCGATCTGTCGCAGCAGATCGTGCGCGACGGCGAAGGCATCAGCAAGCTGATCGAGGTCGTCGTCACGGGCGCGGTCAGCAATGCCAGCGCCGACGCGGTTGCCCGGTCCATCGCCAATTCGCCTCTGGTCAAGACGGCCGTCGCCGGAGAAGATGCGAATTGGGGCCGGATCATCATGGCGGTCGGTAAGGCTGGCGAACCGGCCGAGCGGGACCGGCTCAGCATTCATATCGGTCCGCACTGCCTGGCCACGAATGGCCAGCCTGACCCGAATTACCGTGAAGCCATGGGGGCGGCCTATATGAAGCAATCGGAGATCCGGATCGGGGTCGATCTCGCGCTCGGCGAGGGGGCCGCAACCGTCTATGGCTGCGACCTGACCCACGCCTATATCGACATCAATGCGGATTACCGATCGTGAAAACCCCTGTTCTGTGGGTCGCCGCCTGCGGCCTGATCGATGCGGACGGACGCGTGCTGGTGACGCAGCGTCCCGACGGTCGGGATCATGCCGGTTTGTGGGAGTTTCCCGGCGGCAAGATCGAACCGGGTGAGCGGCCTGAAGAGACGCTGGTGCGCGAGCTCTATGAAGAGCTATCGGTCGAGCCGTGTCTGGACTGCTTGGAACCGCTGACTTTCGCCAGCCATGCCTATCCCGATTTCCACCTGATCATGCCGACCTATGTCTGTCGGCAGTGGGACGGCATGGTTCGCCCGCGCGAAGGGCAGGCGACGAAATGGGCTTGGGCCGAAGATATTGTTCGGCTGCCCCTCTTGCCGGCTGACATCCCGTTGGCGCGCCATCTGGCTGCGCGCCTGCCCAAGGGACGGCGGTTTCTGACTTGATGGCTGGACTGGGCAGATGATACTTTTCAGGATCTTGAAAACCTGGGTCGCAGCCGGATTTCGCGTAAGCGCTCAACTGGCTGCGAATATTTTCGCACAAGACCCGGTGTGGCTGACATGAGCGACACTTTATCTGCGATCCGGACCCGGATGGGGCGTGCCGAAGTTGCGATCCTTCTCGTTCTGGGCCTGCTCTGGGGCGGGTCCTATTTTTTCGTCGAAATTCTGCTGCAAAGCCTGCCGCCATTTTCGATCATTGCCGTACGGTTGACCCTGGCCAGCGCAGTCCTGTGGGGGCTGGTGGCGGTGACACGCACACCTGTCCCACGACACGCAGGCGGCTGGGCGACGCTCGCCACGGTCGGACTGATCGGCGTCGCCGTGCCGTTCATGCTGATCGTATGGGGACAAACCCGCATTACGGGTGGCCTGGCGGCCATACTCAACGCCACAGCCCCGCTCTTCACCGTTGTGATCGCGGGGCTGTTTCTGACCGATGAGCGGATCACGCTGGCCAAATTCGGGGGCGTTGCAATCGGTCTGCTCGGCGTCGGGGTGCTGGTCGGGCCGTCGGCGATTCTCAATGCGAATGGCTCCGCGCTGGGTCAGGCCGCGGTCATACTGGCCGCATTATGCTATTCGGTCGCCGGCATCGTCTCGCGACGTTTTTCACGGATCGGCATCTCTCCGCTCATGGTTGCGACGGGGCAATGTAGTCTCGCCGCCATACTGATGGTCCCGCTCGCAATAGCAACAGATGGTCTGGCTCCGCTCGCCGCCGCGCCGTGCGACGCCTGGCTGGCGCTGCTGGCTTTGGCACTACTGTCGACGGTGCTGGCCTATATCCTTTATTTCCGCCTGATCGACCGGGCTGGTGCGACCAATGCGGTGCTCGTCGCCTATCTGATACCCGTCTCAGCCATCGCCTTGGGGGCGATGTTTCTCGGGGAAAGATTAACGCCGATGCAGCTGGCCGGTGGGGCGCTGATCGGCGTCGGTCTTCTTGTGACAGATGGTCGGATTTTCAGCCGCGCTTGAAAATCTTCGATGCGATGATGGACACGAGAATGGCGCCGATGACCGTGCCAATAAAGCCAGCGACTTCGCCCATTGTGTAAAAGCCGAGCGTCTGTCCGAGCCAGGTGAAGAGCAACCCGCCCAGGATTCCGGCAAGGATCATCATGATCAACCCTTTGGGCTCATGACGATCCGGTAGAATGATCTTGGCGACGAATCCGGCAAGCGCCGCGACGATAATAGTCCAGATAATGCTCATGACAGAGGCTCCCACAAATGATGCAAACTTATAGCACGTTAATCCGGCTAGACCAAAGCCGTTCCATGAAAGACCCGCTCAACCGTCCAGCGGAATGACGCCGCGCGGCGTCGTCGCGAAGAAGGCGCGTGGTCCGTCCAGCTCGTCGGCAATCGCCGGATGGCCCACATCGAGCCCGCCCGTAAAGGTTCCGAAGCTGGGCAGGATGATACGCTGTCGGCTGACAGCGAAGCAGGGCCTGGCCACTCCGCCGCGCCGGGTCTGGACCCGTACTTTGGGATGCAGATGTCCGCATAGATTGACGCCCACCGTACCGAATGGATGGGTTGGCAGATGGGTCAGTAGAAAATCGCCGCATTGCAGATGATCCTCGCGCCCGCCGATGAGCCCGTCCGGAATGTCGGGATCATGATTGCCAAGGATCCAGGTGAAGCGTGAAACCCTGGCGACCAGCGCATTGGCCGCGTCAAAATCGCGCGCGCTCATGCGCTCTCCGGCAGCAATGTCGTGGAAGCTGTCGCCGAGCGCAGCAACATGCCGGGGCTGAAAGTGATCGATCAGCGCGTCCAGTCGCGCGAGCGTGTCCATCGTATCATAGGTCGGCAGAGGTGCACCGCCGATAGCCTGCAGATAGGACGCCTTTTCGAAATGCAGATCGGCGACCAGCAAGGTCTCGCAGTCCGGCAGGAAGGCGGCCTTGCGGTAGTCGAACACGATCAGTCCCGCGCGGGTTGCGAACTCAAGCCGTTCCATGACCCGGCGTCGTTGGGGTTGCGGGCGTTCTGGCGCCGCCGTCTGGTTCCTGTTTCGCCGCCCTGTCCACATAATCTCTGACCTGATCCAGCAGCGAGTCGCCGACCCCGTTCATATAGTCCTGAACATGGCTTGCTTCTGCCATGAGCCGGTCCTGGGCTTCGCCGCGAATCCGTTCCTTGCCCACTTGCATCATGGCCGGAATAGACAGGGGGCTGGCATGGGGCAAAGTCCGGAATACAGTCTTGCCAGCAACTTCGCTCAGGAAGCCGCGCAACCGGCCAATGTCGAGCAGGTCGCTTTCCGCCTCCTCCCGCGCGATCCGCAGCAATATGTGATCCGGTTCGTATTTCAGCAGCACGTCATAGATCAGGTCCGTCGAGAACGTGACCTGTTTCATGGTGCGCTGCTGACCGGGCAGGCGCTGTTCGGTCAGTCCGGCAATGGTTGCGATCTTACGGAAACTGCGCTTGATCATTGGCGAATTGACGATCCAGTCGTCCAGCTCGGCATCCAGAATATCCGTATCGAGCAGACCGTCGAGCGAATTGACCGGCTCCAGGCTGGTGATGGTCAGCGCATAATCGGTGATGGTGAAATTGATCGGGGCGAGGCGTTGTGTCTCCATCCGCTTGGTCAGCAGGAAGCCCAGTGCATTATTGACTTTCCGCCCCTCGAATGTGTGGACCAGCAGCACATGATCGTTGCGGTCGAAGAAGCTTTCCACCAGCAATCCGTCAGGTCCAGGCAGGTCGGAGAAGAGCGATTGCAATGTCAGCCACTGTTCGACCTGATCGGGCAGCCGGTGCCATTGTGCCGGATCGCTGACCACGGCGCGCACCCCGTCCGCCAGATAGGAGGAGAGCGGCATCATTCCGCCCGCATAGGCAGGGATTTTCGGTCGGGCCCGCGGGGCGGGAACGGCCTCGACCGCCATGTCGCGAATGCCCTGATAGCGCAGCGTCTCTCCAGCGAAGGCGAATGTATCGCCGGGGTTGAGGTTCATGACGAACCGTTCCTCGATCTCGCCGACGACGCGCCCGCGCTTGGATTTGGGTGATGGAATGCGGCGAACCTTCAGCTTGGCATATTCGACGATGGTGCCGATATTCATGCGGTGTCGCCGCGCGGCGAATTTATCTGCAATCATGTAGCCGCGTGAGGTCTGTCTCAACCGCTTGAACCGCTCATAATTTTTCAGCGCATAACCACCATCGACGGCGAAGGCGAGAATGGCGTCGAAATCCGCCTTGGTGACATGGCGGTAGGGCCAGGCGGAACGGATCTCGGCGAGCGCTTCGCGTTTTTTCAGCGGTCCGGCGCAGCCGCGATTGACCAGATATTGCACGACCACATCCATCGCCCCGTCGGAATAGGTCTCGCCGTCGCGATGACCGCCCTCGATCGCCTGAATGGCGACGTCGCATTCGACGACCTCCAGCGGATTGGTCGGGACCAGAACGGCCTTGGAGGCTTCGTCGATGCGGTGGTTGGACCGTCCGATCCGTTGCAGCAGGCGCGAAACGCCCTTGGGTGCACCGACCTGGATGATTACATCCACATCGCCCCAGTCGATCCCCATCTCGAGCGCCGAAGTCGAGACCACGGCGCGCATCTGTCCCGACGCGATCAGGCTTTCCGTCTTCTGCCGCCGATCGCGGGCCAGCGATCCGTGATAGACGCCGATCGGCAGCCCGTCCTCATTGGCTTCCCAGAGCTGCTGGAACAGCACTTCCGCCTGGGCGCGCGTATTGACGAAGACGATGGCTGTCCGGTGATCGCGAATGATCTGGTAGATGTCGCGCACGGCAAAGCGCGACGAATGTCCGCCCAGCGGGAAGCGCCCTTCCGGCTCGATGATGGTGATCGCCGGCGGCGTATCGCCCGCCACCTCGATCCGGTCGGCGGGTGCGCCTGTCGGACCGAGCCAGGCGGCGGCTTTGTCCGGCTGAGCGACTGTTGCCGACAGGCCGAAACGGACATGATCGGGGGCCAGCGTCTGCAGCCGGGCCAGAGCGAGCGCCGTGAAATCGCCGCGCTTGCCGGTCGTGAAACTATGCATTTCATCGATCACCACGCATTTCAGCGACGCGAAATAATTCGGCGCGTTGTCGTAGGAGAGCAGCAACATCAGCGATTCCGGTGTTGTGAGCAGAATGTCCGGCGGGCGTGTTTGCTGCTTCTTACGCTGATAGCTTTTCGTGTCGCCCGTGCGAATGCCGATCTCGATGGGGAGGCTCAGATCCGTCACGGGCCGCATCAGATTGCGCTCAATATCATTGGTCAGCGCCCGCAGCGGCGAGATGTAGAGTGTATGCAGGGCGGGTTCAGCGTCGCTGGGTCTGTCTTCCTTTTTCTTGGCGAGATCGCAGAGCGATGGCAGGAACCCGGCCAGCGTCTTGCCGCCGCCCGTCGGTGCGATCAGTAGCGTGTCGCGTCCCTGTGCGAATTGGTCCACCATGCGCCGCTGATAATCGCGCACGCGCCATCCCTGCGCGGCGAACCAGCCGTCAATGTCAGACGGAATCAGTGGTTCGGACGATGTAGGCGCGACGGACACAAGATTGGATACGTATGAAAGCGTCGATCCGCTCCGATTCATTTCAGCCCAGGCGCCATTGTCCCACCGGGCATCGGGGCCGCGGCCTTCGTCCATTCTGCGTCGTGAGTGACACGAGCGCGGACTGTGTTCCCTGATGGGGAACGAGAAATAGAACCATTTTCAGCGAACACAGTCCGCGCGCCTGAGGAGCGCATCCGGTCGTCAGCGCCGTGGCCCCGAGGGGCCACCATGGCCTCACCCCGGAGCGGGATAGACGAAGCTGCCCCTTTCGAGGACAGCCTCATCATCCCGGTTTTAGCGGGAGGGCGCATCCGGGGCCTGGTCCGAAACAGACCAGACCTGGGACTCGTATCTCGCCCCCGCCTCACCATTGGTCGCTTCGCCGGGTGGGGCCCTGCGTGCCGTATGACCTCACGCAACGCCCAACCCCCAAGCCCCCGCTCATACCAAAAGCCATACACTCTCTCGTGTCCGAAGCAGGTGAAGCTAGAAAAGCATGGGAAATGAAGGGGTGGACGGAATTGGCAGACTTTCTGACAAGCCTCTGAAAACACCGGCGGCGTTAAAGGTATAGGCGGGGATCAATCCAAGCAGGTCTCTATAATTCCGCTCAGGCCGACTTGATCGGCCTGCCTATTTCCCACCTGTTTCCGCCAGCCGAGACGGCAGGAGATAGGCTCGCCGGTCAAGTCGGCGACAGCGGAAGAAGGGGAGGAAAGTCTATTTCTTCTCTTCCGTCATTGCAGAGCGCGATTGTGCGATCCATGGCAGGGGCCGTCAGGCTAGCCGAGAGATCGAGGCCATGGATCAGACAATCAAGTTGTGTGATGGCGGGAAAGAAAACGCGCCCTTTTTCAAAACCCTCACCGTCCTCTCCCCCTCCGACTTCGCTAACGCTCAGCCACCTCCCCCGGACAGGGGGAGGGGGACCGCGACGCGGGAGTGAACGTGAGCGAACGAAGCGACGGGGTGGAGGGGGAGAGGACGGAGAAATCTGCATCAGAGGATGAACGGTGGCGAAGGTCTCATTCCGTCCCGGCATGCGGGAGCGCCTTCAGCTCTCACGCGCATCCATCATCTTTTAACGGGTCATGACCCCAGTTCTTGAGCGAGTAGGTCCAGTTGCTGGTTTCGACATCCTCTTCCGTCGCGCCCTGACTGCAATGGCGTTTGATATAGCCGACGACCCTAGCCATATGGTCCCACTGATCGTCGCTCAGATCGTCCTTTTTGGTACGTTTTATGGTGACGATGCGGCGACCGGATTTATGACCGGTACTCTCGCCATTGTCGCGATCCCCGACTGACCTGGATTCGTCCGTATCCAGCCAGTCATCCAGTTGTTGGGGCGCCATATTGACGAGGTCGCGCCATTCGTCCCAGATTTGGTCACGGCTTTTGGAAGATGACATGAGGGCGGCTTCTGCTGCGTATGAAAGATCGTGTTTGTAACGGCAGGACCGGTTTTGCGTTCCGCAGGGGAACGTTTTGTCGCGCCGCCCGTCAGGAGTGACATGATGGACCCGGCCCCAATCGACTCCGAAAGCTGGATGGAAGTCCGCGACGGGCAGTTCTACTGCGCGCCCGCCGACGTCTATGTCGACCCGATGGAGCCGAGCCCGCGCGCCGTCATCACCCATGGCCATGCCGATCATGCGCGCAAGGGGCACGGTACAGTCTGGGCGACGCCGGAAACCATGGCGATCATGGATACGCGCTATTACATTTCCGACGATACGGTGCGCGTGCCGCTGCGCTATGGTGAGCGGCATGATCTTGGCGGCGGGGTGACGCTCTGGTTTGCCAGCGCCGGCCACATTCTCGGCTCCGCCCAGGCCGTGTTCGAATATCAGGGCCAGCGCATCGTGGCGGCCGGCGATTTCAAGCGCCATCCCGATCCGACCTGCGCGGCGTTCGAGGTCGTGCCCTGCGACGTGTTCATCACAGAAGCCACTTTCGCCCTGCCGGTGTTTCAGCATCCGCCACTCGAACAAGAGGTGGAAAAGCTGATGCGGAGTATGCGAACGCTCCCAGACCGCACCCACATCGTCGGCGTTTACGCGCTCGGCAAATGCCAACGCGTGATGAAAACATTGCGGCTCGCGGGGTATGAGCACCCATTCTATCTGCACGGCGCGCTGAAACGCCTGACCGAACTCTATGAGAGCTACGGGCAGGATTTCGGGGACTGGCAGCTGGTCAGCGAGATCCCGCGCAAGGATAGGGACCTGTTCCGGGGAAAGATCGTGCTCTGCCCGCCCGCCCAGATCAATGACCGGTGGTCCCGCCGCTTCGCCGACCCGCTTCCGACGGTCGCCAGCGGCTGGATGCAGATCCGAGCGCGGGCCCGCCAGAAGCGCGCCGAGCTGGGTCTGGTGGTCAGCGACCATGCCGACTGGAACGACCTGCTGCGGACGTGCCGCGAAACCCAAGCGAAGACGGTGTGGATCACGCATGGCCGTGTGGAAGCGCTGGAATATGCGCTGAAGAAGGAAGGCATCAACGCGAAGGGGCTGCACCTGATCGGTATGGAAGAGGAGATCGGAGAATGAGCTTTCCCGCCTTCGCCGACCTGCTCGACGACCTCTATTTCACTAACTCCAATCTCGCCAAGGAAGCGATCCTCGCGGAGTTCCTGCGAACGACGCCCGACCCGGACCGGGGGTGGGCGCTGGCGGCGATTGGCGGGACACTCAGTTTCGACCTGTTCAAGCGCAATCTCGTCAAGACGCTGATGGAGGAGCGGATGGACCCGTACCTCTTCCAGCTCTCGCGCCACTATGTCGGCGAGATGAGCGAGACCGTCGCGCTGGCCTGGCCGCAGAGCCCGGATCCCGTCCGCCTCAACCGTCTGCCGGACCTCCATGAGGTGATCGAGGAGTTCAAGGTCCGCAACAAGGCGGGCATCCGGGACTATCTGATCACCCTGCTCGACAATATGGCGCCGCACCAGCGTTGGGCGTTGCTCAAGCTCGGCACGCGGGGACTGCGCATCGGCATGAGCGCACGGACGGTGAAGAAGGCGCTGGCCAATATGAAAGGCGTCGATGTCGGCGTAATCGAGGAGCTGTGGCACGGCATTTCGCCGCCCTATGCGGACCTGTTCGCATGGATCGACGGGACGGCGGCGATGCCAGACATCAGTCAGGTGCTGACCTACTCGCCCGTCATGCTGAGCCATCCGATCGACGAAGAGGCTGATCTGGATCGCCTGTCGCCGGACACCCATACGGCGGAATGGAAATGGGACGGTATCCGCGTGCAGGTGGCGGGCATGAACGGCGCGGCACGCATCTATTCGCGCACGGGCGACGATATCTCGCACAGCTTTCCGGATCTCGCGGCCACCGTGAATTGGGACGCGGTGATCGATGGGGAGTTGCTGGTCCGACCCAATAGCGCGATCGGGTCGTTCAATGATCTGCAACAGCGATTGGGCAAGAAGAAACCTTCGGCTGCGCTCATGAAGCGTCTGCCCGCCCATTTGATCGCCTATGACATCATCAGCCAGGACGGGGTGAGCTTCCGCGAGCAGACGTTGGACGAACGGCGTGACACGTTGAGCGCATTCATCGCCGAACGGAACCCGGATCGCTATTCGCTGTCCGAATTGCTGGACTGGAAATCGGTTGCGGATCTGAAGGCTCTGCGCGAAGACGCCGCCGCCTCAGAGGGCCTTAAAGAGGGGCTGATGATCAAGCGTCGCGATTCTTCTTATGTCGCGGGCCGGCCCAAACACGCCTGGTACAAGTGGAAGCGCGACCCTTTCCTGCTCGATGCCGTTCTGATGTATGCGCAGCGCGGGACGGGCAAGCGCTCATCCTTTTATTCCGACTATACATTCGGGCTCTGGAAGACGGTCGACGGCGAAGAGACGCTTCTGCCCATTGGCAAGGCCTATTTCGGTTTCACGGATGAAGAGCTCAAGCAGCTCGACAGCTGGATCAGACGTCACAAGGTCGCGCGTTTCGGGCCAGTGCAGGAAGTGGAAAAAGAGCTCGTCTTCGAAGTCGCGTTTGATTCCGCTCACCGCAGCGCACGTCACAAATCCGGCTACGCGCTCCGCTTCCCGCGCATCAGCCGCATCCGATGGGACAAACCCGCCCATGAGGCCGACCGGCTCGAAATCATGGAAACGATCATCGGCAAATAGTTTCGCTTGATCGAACACGGATCGATGACGCACAGGTCCTGGTCAACCGGAAAGGACAATATATGCCTGACAGACGCGATATTGCCGTGATCGGACTAGGGACGTTCGGCACGGCCCTGGCCCGCGAAATGTCTCGAATGGGCGACCGGGTTACGGGGATCGACCGGGACGCGCAATGCGTGGGCGCGATGGACGGCGAAATCGATGCCGTCATGCAGGCCGACGCCACGGACGCCAAAGTGCTCAATCACGCCGGGATCGGCAATTTCGACAGCGTCATCGTCGCCATCGGGGACGATATGCAGAGCAGCCTTCTAACCACGCTGGCGGTCATGCAGGCGGGATGTACCGATGTCTATGTCAAGGCCCAGACGCCCGAACATGCCCGTATCCTGAAGGCCATGGGCGTCAACAACCTGCTGGAGCCCGAAGCGAGCTTCGCCTTGCATCTATCGCAGCTGCTGCATAATCCGCACATTGTAGATTTTCTCAATCTCGGAAACGGCAATTATATTGCCACCATCAATGCCCCGTCCGGCACGGCCTGCAGCACGGTCGCCGATCTGCCGCTGGCGAAATATAATCTGGCCTGTATCGGCGTCGATATTGGCGAGCGGATCCTGACTGGCGAGCTGGCGACACACGCGCTGACAATTTCCGACCGATTGATCCTGGCGGGAAAACGGGCCGATTTGCGCCGTTTCGCCCTGCATGGCTAAGCTGTGAACAAACTGTCCATTCCGGCCTGGCTCGTGCTCGTCTACGGGGCCTGGATCGCGCTCGGAACGGCGTTGCTGAAGCTCCCCATCGCCGCCCATCAGCCGGTCAGCTGGATCGATGCGTTTTTCACCGCCGTCTCCGCCGTTACCGTGACCGGTCTAATCGTGGTCGATACCAGCAGTGCCTGGACCCTGTTCGGTCAGGGCGTGATCATGGCGCTGATCCAGTTTGGCGGCCTGGGCCTGATCACCTTTGCCGTCTTCGTGCTCGCGGCTATCGGAGCGCGGATCGACGTCTCGAAGCAGCGCTATCTGGCCGAGGAGCTGAATGTCGATACGATGGGCGGGCTGATCCCATTCGTGAAGCGCATTCTCGGCATTTTCATCGTCTGCGAACTGCTCGGCATGGCGCTGATCGCGACGCAGTTCGTGCCGGAATATGGCTGGGGCATGGGCCTCTGGCATAGCCTGTTCCATTCCATCAGCGCCTTCAACAATGCGGGCTTTTCGACCTTTTCCGACAGTCTGATGGGGTGGGTCGGCAATCCTGTCATCATCTGGACGATCAGTCTGCAATTCATCCTGTCCGGTCTGGGGTTTCTGGTGCTCTCCGAACTGTTCCGGATCCGGCGCTGGCGGCGACTGTCCTTGCATACGCGCCTGATGCTGATCGGGACTCCGCTGCTCATTATTGTCGGTGTCGGCGGTTATGCGGCCCTGGAATGGACCAATCCGGCGACCCTCGGGAGCCTCGACGGTACGTTTGCCCGGTTGCAGGCCAGCTGGTTCGAAGGGGTCACGCCGCGCACGGCGGGGTTCAACGCCATGGATACGGCGGGCGTGACGGACGCAACGGCCCTGCTGACCATGGTGCTGATGTTCATCGGGGGCGGCGCGACGTCGACGGCGGGCGGGATCAAGGTCACGACGGCTTTCGTGCTGTTGCTTGCCACGATCGCCTTTTTCCGCCGATCCGGCGTCATCCATGTGCAGCGCAATGAAATCGGCCCCAGCGCCGGGCTCAAGGTCATGGCGTTGCTGTTCGTCGGATTGATGCTGATCTTCACCGCCCTGTTCGTGCTGATCCTCACGCAGGAGCTCGACTTTCTTGATGCTGCGTTCGAAGTCTTCTCGGCCTTCGGGACGGTCGGTCTGTCGCGCGGCGCGACGGGCGCGCTTGATACGCTTGGCAAATTGACCATCTGCGTCGTCATGTTCCTCGGACGGCTGGGCCCTCTGACACTTGGATTCATGCTGGCGACCAAGACACCGCCGCGCCTGCATTATCCGGAAGGTAAGGTCTATCTTGGATAAAAGTCGTTTAAAGTCTGTGATTTAGCGAAGAGTCTCGGAACATTTCGCCCCTCGCCCCCGTTGCTTTGGTGAACCCGACGCTCTGCCCGCCTGGCAGGGCCGCCCGCAAACCAAGGAGAAACGACACATGGCTATCGAAAATCTGAAACAACTTTACATCGCTGAACTGAAGGACCTGTATGACGCTAACGAACAGGCGAATGCGACCGTCGAGAAGCTGATCGACGCCGCCAGCTGTTCGGACCTGCAGGATGCGCTGAAGCGCTCCATCGAGGGCACGAAGGAAGGCAATGCGGCGATCAAGTCGATCCTCGACAGCCACGGCGAAGGTGTTGGAAACGCGACCTGCAAGGGCATGAAAGGCCTGACCAAGGAAGCCGAAGAACATGTGCTGGATGAAGAATTCGGCGATGACAGTGTTCGCGATGCCATGCTGATCAGCCAGTATCAGCGCATGGCCCACTATGCGATCACCGGTTACGGCACGGTCGAAGCCTTTGCAAAGCGCCTCGGCGATTTCGAAAACGCCGCGACGCTGGAAGAGTGTAAGGAAAAGACGATGGAAGGCGATCTGCGCTTTACCAAACTGGCCCACGCATCCATCAACGAAAAAGCGATGGCCGCCTAACGGCCTGAGCCCATTTACCAAAAAAGCCGTCCGCAGAATCTGCGGGCGGCTTTTTTTGTGTCTGACGAAAATTAGAGGCGGGCTACTCAGCCCGCCTATTCCGCTAATCCTAATTCGGGTGGCGGGTTACGATCCCCGCATTGACTGAATGAAGTCGTCAGCCGCTGAAATGGATTGTTCCATCTCGGCGATCAGGCGCGCCACATCATCTTCCAGATCGGCCTGTTCGCCTTCCAGTGAGGCGATCGAGCGCGCATTCAGATTATGTTTCAGGAAAAGCACGCGGTCACGGAAGACGGATAGAACCGGGTTCATCGATTCGGTGGCGCGGTCCATCTTGTCGGCAAGAACGTCATAGGTCTGCCGGGTCTGCCGCAGCTGGCGTTCGGAGGATCGGCGCAGCCCGGCGTCGGAATAATCATCCAGTTCCGCTTCCCATTCCCGGAACAGATCGCGCGAGACGCGTTTCACGGACTCAACGCGGTTGCGCACTTCGGACGCCTGAGCGTCGGCCCGGTCATAGGCGCGACTGAGATCGTCATAGCGGTCTTCCAGCTCGCCGCCATCGACGGCGACGACCGCGCGGAAAGCGCTCAGCGCATCTTCGAACTCTTCCTTCGCCTCATCCTGCGACTTGGCGACATCGCCGACACGGTCGACCAGTATGTCACGCTTCTCGATGCCAAACTGTTCCTGGATCGTGTAGGCTGCTGTCGCGCAGCCCGTCACGGTGGCCGGCACCAGCATGGCGGCGCACATGATCAAGGCCAGTCGATGTGATGTGTGTCGTGATCGGCTCATTATGGGCTCCCTGAAAGCGTGGTGACCCGGAACGGGCCGTGCTGCTGTGACTAACACAGGGTTGCCGCTTTCGTTCCCGGCTGATGGCGGTCCTGTATCGAGCCTGCCCTGATTGGGGCTGAACCGGGAAAGCCTGCCGACTGTGGCACGGCCCTTCCGCTATCTGCGTCTGCATGGCAGATGAGCGGCATGAGCGCTCCTCTCGATACGACCCCTCGCGATCATCCGGATCAGCGGACCGGTCTGCCCCCGCTTGCGACGGGCGGCGATGTGCCGGGGCAGGTCTTGCGGCTCGATGATACGGAAAACATGCTGAAGTCCAGTTTCCGGACGATGGCCCTGTTCGAATTCTTTGCCGACGCGAAACGTCCGGCCTCGATCGGCGAGATCGCTGACAATCTCAACATGCCGCAAAGCTCGGCCTCGGCCCTGACCAAATCCCTGCTCGATAGCGGCTATCTGGAGCGCGACGTCGAAAGCCGGGCCTTCTATCCGACATTGCGCCTCAGCTTTCTAGGCGACTGGCTGGTCCGGATGGCGGCCCTGCCGGATGACTTCACGGATAATTTGGCCCGACTGTCCGAAACCATCGGCGAGACCGTCTTTCTGGCGATGCGCAACGGGATCTATTCGCAATATATCTACACGCATCACCATGACGGTCCGGTGCGGGAACATGTCGAAACCGGATCGGTGCGCCCACTCGTCTGTTCGGCGACCGGCTATGCCATGCTGAGCGGCGATGCGGATGCGGATATCGGCAAGCTGATCCGGCGCACCGTACATGAGGTCGAAAACAGTTTCTGGAAGGAAACGGCTGGCGCCGCGCTGGAGGGGGTTCAGGACACACGGGCACAGGGCTATGCCATTGCCGTCGGCCCGTCCCATGAAAGTACGGGGGGGATTGCCGTGGCTCTGCCGTCGCGGACCGTCCGGCGCCATCTCTGCGTCGGGGTCGGCGGTCCTGCGGATGTGATCCGCGAACGCGGCGCGGAGATCGCGCCCGTGCTGCGCGGCTTCGTCGCGGGTCTGCCACGCTCGATCGAAGACGCCATACTGGGCCGTGGGGCGCTCGCGCGTCTGCCGGGGCCGGAATGAGGGCTCTGGATGAGACTTAGAGGGCGCTCTGCCTGGCGGCAGTCAGGTAAGTATCGCGACAACCCCTCGCTGCGCTCGGAGCAGATATTGGGGTTGGTAAAGTGACGGCCCCACAAAGCCCGTGGCGGCTTAAAAATCCTCGTGAACCTCAATTTGAGGTGGGTGCCGGAATTAAACGGACCACGGTCCGAACAGAGCCAGCTCCCGAAGGATACAGTAAGGTCCGGTGGATTAGTGCTGCTCACGCAACCCGCAGAAACCGTCCGGCACTATGTGGGGCGGGGCGCGTCCGCGCGCAAGCCTCAATGTCGGGTGCGGTTAACGGACGGGCTGCGTTCAGTCGCTGTCCGAGAGGCGTTCGGCCAGCCGCTCGATGCGCTGCGCGGCGGACATCAGGCTTTCAGCCGCTTTGACTTCCGCCGACGCCTTGGCTTTCAACGCATCGTCGGCTTCGGCCCGGAGTGATCCCAGCCGCGCATTCACCTGCGCATCCACATTGCCCTTGGGGTCGTCCATTTCGTCCAGCAGGGTGATCCCCGCCATGACCAGCAGGCGCAGATCGCCGATCTGTCCGAACTGATTGGCCATTTCGGCCACTCTGGCATCCAGTCGCTGTCCCAGCCGCATCAGCCGTTCTTCTTCGCCGGTTTCGCAGCCCAACCCGTAGGAGCGACCATTTATATTCAAGCTGACCTTACCCATGGCCGTCTCCCTGCGGCTCCGCGCCGCCTTGCAGAACGTTCCGCAATGTACTGATCGTGGCGTCGAGCTCAGCGCGGGTCTGTCGCGACAGGGTCTCGAATTCCGCTTCGCGCACACGCCGGGCTTCCAGCGCATCATCCAGTTCCGCCGCCAGCCGCGCCCGGTCTTCGGACAGGGCCCCGGCTTCCGTCACCTGTGTTTCCAGTTGGGACAGTCTGGCCAGCATCGGATCAAGCGCGCGTTCCAGCGCGCCGAGCGCATCCGACAGGGCGCGCGCCGCATCGGTAAGACCTGTCTGTTCCATGTCAGCGCTGTCAATCATCGCAATCGGGGTAAAGTCCTCTTCTTGCTGACTGAATGACGCAAGAAATGCCGTTCAACAAGGGTATTTTTGGCTCTGGCGCATTGCCCCGACGGGTCGTTCCGCGTAACGGCGGTCCAACCTCAAGACGCTGGCGACCCGCGCCGGCCCAAATGGCTCATGCCCGCCCGGATCCGTTCCGGTGGGCCAGATTTCAGGATCGACCCAACCGCCCATGACTCTCAAGATCGCCATCAACGGCTTTGGTCGCATCGGCCGCCTCGTCGCGCGTGCCCTGCATGAATATGACATTTCCGATGTCGAGCTGGTTCTGATCAACTCGCCCGGCAAGATTGAAACCTCCGCCCATTTGCTGCGCTACGACTCCGTTCATGGCCGATTCGCGGCGACCGTGGAGGAAGGCGACGACTGGATCGATTTCGGGCGCGGCAAGGTCCGCATGACGCATGAGCGCAACCCGGCTGACGTGCCGTGGGAGATGGCGGATCTGGTCATGGAATGTACCGGCCTGTTCCGATCGCGTGAAAAATGCCAACCTCATTTCGATGGCGGGGCGAAAGCCGTGCTGATCTCAGCCCCCGGCGAGAACGTCGACCAAACCATCGTCTACGGCGTCAATCACGATCTGCTGGGCAGCGAAGACCGGCTCGTTTCCTGCGCATCCTGCACAACCAACTGTCTGGCTCCGATCGCCAAGGTCATTCTGGACGCGGTCGGCATTCAGCGTGGCTTCATGACGACGGTTCATGCCTATACGCAGGATCAGCGCATTCTCGATAATTCGCACAAGGATCTGTACCGGGCCCGCGCGGCCGGCCTGAACATGATCCCGACCAGTACGGGTGCGGCCAAGGCGGTCGGCACGGTCATTCCGGAACTGGATGGTCGTCTGGCAGGCGCCGCCGTGCGTGTCCCGACAGCGAATGTCTCCATGATCGATCTGGCCTTCCAGCCCGAAAAGAACACGACGGCCGAAGAGCTGAACGCCGCCATGAAACTCGCCGTACAGGGCCCGATGAAAGGCATTATCTGTTATTCGGAAAACCCGCTGGTCAGTTCCGACCTCAATCACGATCCACACAGTGCGACCTACGCCGCCCTGCTGACCAAATCCATGGACGGCGATCTGGTCAAGGTCATCGCCTGGTACGATAATGAGTGGGGCTTTGCGAACCGGATGATCGATGTCGCGCGCGTCATGGGTCAGCGGCTCGGGCTCGCCTAGACAATGGATATCAAACGTCTCGAAGAGGCAGACCTGTCCGGCAAGACCGCGCTCGTGCGCGTCGACTTCAACCTGCCGCGCAGTGAGGACGGATCGATCAGCGACGATACGCGGCTTCAGGCTGCACTCCCCACGATCCGTTATCTACGCGAACAGGGCGCAGCGGTCGTGCTGTTGTCGCATTTCGGGCGTCCCAAGGGAAAGGTCGATCCGGCCCTTTCACTGGGTTTCGTTGCGGCGCCGCTGGCCGAAGCGCTCGAAACGCCGGTGCGTTTTCTCTCTGCGCCGAATATCAATGCGCTGGATGATCTCGGTTCCGGCGATGTGCTGCTGATGGAAAATACGCGCTTCCAGCCGGGTGAGACGACGAACGATCCCGCGCTGGCAAAGGAACTGGCCGAATTTGGCGATCTGTTCGTGATGGACGCCTTTTCCGCCGCCCACCGCGCCCATGCCAGTTCTGCCGGCATTGCGGACTATCTGCCGACCTATGCCGGGTTGGCGATGGCGCGTGAGCTGGATCATCTGGCGGCCGCGCTGGATCATCCCGAAACGCCCGTTATGGCCATTGTCGGCGGAGCCAAGGTCAGTACCAAGATCGATCTGCTGGAAAATCTGGTCACCAAGCTCGACCGCCTCGCCATTGGCGGTGGCATGGCCAATACTTTTCTGCTGGCCAAGGGTCACGATGTCGGCAAAAGCCTGGCCGAGCCCGACCTGATCGGCAAGGCGACTGATATTCTTAAGGCGGCGCAGAAAGCGAATTGCGAAATCATTCTGCCGGTCGATGTCGTCACGGCAACCGAATTCAAAGCCGGTGCAGAGACGCAGGTCCGCGCCATACCCGATCCCGGCAGCGACGGCGTCAAGTCGGACGAGATGATCCTTGATGTCGGACCCGAAACTGTGACCGAGTTGATGGACGCGATGGACAAGTCCAAGACGCTGATCTGGAACGGACCGCTGGGCGCGTTCGAAACGCCGCCTTTCGACACCTCGACCATCGAAGCGGCGAAATATGCGGCGCGGCGGGTGCGCGCCGACGCGCTGATCGCGGTTGCTGGCGGCGGGGACACGGTTGCGGCACTCAACGCAGCCGATGTCGTCGACGCCTTTACCTTCGTCTCGACCGCAGGCGGCGCATTTCTGGAATGGATGGAAGGCAAGACCCTTCCCGGCATCAAAATTGTGACAAGAGGGAGCGCGTGAAGATGAGCAAGATGGATGAAATGGTCGCCGTGGCAAACGCCATGGTCGTGCCCGGCAAGGGCATTCTGGCGGCGGATGAGTCGACCGGGACGATCGGCAAACGCTTCGCTTCGATCGACACGGAGAATGCGGAAGACAATCGCCGCGACTGGCGCGACATGCTGTTCCGCACGCGTCCCGCCATGGACGACCATATTTCCGGCGTCATTCTGTTCGACGAAACCATCCGGCAGAAAGCCTCGGACGGAACCTCCATGGTCGATCTGATCAAGGCGACCGGTGCCATTCCGGGCATCAAGGTCGATAAGGGCATTACCCCTCTGGCCGGACGTCCGGGCGAGACTATCACCCAAGGTCTGGACGGTCTGCGCGAACGGCTGGCGGAGTATTATGCGCTCGGTGCGCGCTTCGCCAAATGGCGGGCCGTGATCGAGATTTCCCATCCCGACGTGGCCGTGGGCCGCACGCCTACGGAAGGCGGGATCAAGGCCAATATGCACGCGCTCGGTCGCTACGCCGCCCTGTGTCAGGAAGCGGGTATCGTGCCGATTGTCGAGCCGGAGGTGCTGATGGGCGGCGCGCATAGCGTCGAGCGCTGTCACGAAGTCACGGAACGCTGCCTCAATTCGTTGTTCACCGAACTCTATGAACAAGGCGTGGCGCTGGAAGCGACGATCCTGAAGCCGAACATGGTCGTGGCCGGAAAGGAATGTGCGGATCAGCCATCGCGCGAAGATATTGCAGCGCGCACCATCAAGGTGCTGAAGGATACGGTCCCGGCGGCTGTGCCGGGCATCGCCTTCCTGTCTGGCGGGCAGGCGAATGAGGAAGCGACCCGCAATCTCGACATGATGAACAAGATCGGCGGCTTCCCCTGGAAACTGACTTATTCCTACGGGCGCGCCTTGCAGCAATCCGCACTTTTTGCCTGGCAGGGCAAGGCGGCGAATTACGATGCTGCGCAGGCGGCCTTCGCGCACCGCGCGCGGATGAATGGTCTGGCATCCAAGGGCGAATGGTCGCCGGAGGTCGATGCCGAAGTCGACGCATAGACCGGGCCTGACGATTGAGATTGCCCGGCTGGACGCAGCCTGGCCGGATATCGACGATCTGATCCGCCCGGCTGTCCAGGCCGCCCTGTCCACCGTCGATGCCCCGCTGCTGGGCGAATTGTCCATCGTGCTGAGCGATGACGATAAGGTCCGGACGCTGAACAGGGATTTTCGTGGACGGGATAAGCCGACCAATGTCCTGTCCTTTCCAATGCCGCCGGAAACCGCGATGATGGGCGACGTCGTTCTGGCACGCGAAACGATTGCGCGCGAAGCGCGGGAGCAGGGCAAGTCCTTCCCCAACCATTTTGTCCACCTTCTGATCCACGGGGTGCTGCATCTTCAGGGCTTCGACCATGAGGCCGATCAGGATGCGGCGGATATGGAAGCGCGCGAAGTCCGGGCCTTGGCGTGTCTGTCGATTGACAATCCCTACAGCTCGGATAGTGGCTAGCGCGCTATGACCACCGATCCATCGTCGCCTTCGGACCAACCCGACCCGGCGTCAGAATCCGTAAAGCCCTCCCTGTTCAGCAAGGTCTTCCGCCGTCGCTCCGTCGATGCTGGCACGGAGGAGGCTGCCTCGCCAACCGCGAAAGCGGCGGCGCAGGAACGGATGATGGACGCGGCAGAGCGCTTCCACCTGCTTCGTGTAGACGATGTCATGGTGCCGCGGGCCAACATTGTTGCCATCGAGAAAACAGCGACACTGAAGGAATTGTCCAAGGCGTTTCGTGATGCGGGTCATTCCCGGCTGCCGGTCTTCGAAGACACGCTCGATAATCCGATCGCCATGGTCCATATCAAGGATCTGCTGCCCTATCTGATGTTCGATGCGCGCGGGCGCACGGCCAAGACCTATCCGGACCGGAAAGTCATCCGGACCATCAAGCGCCCCGTCCTGTATGTGCCGCCCTCCATGCTGGCTCAGGATTTGTTGCGCCGGATGCAGGTTCGGCGCATCCATATGGCGATCGTGGTCGACGAATATGGCGGGACGGACGGTCTGGTCACCATCGAGGATCTGATCGAGCCGATCGTCGGCGACATTGAAGACGAACATGATGAACTGGACGACACGCTGAGCAAGGTCGTGCGGGATGATGGCAAGATCTGCTGGGACGCCGATGCGCGCATGAGCATCGATGCATTCGAGGAGGCGATCGGACGCGACTTCGCCACACTGGACGAAGAAGAGGAAGTCGATACGCTGGGCGGGTTGGTCTTCACCCTGGCCGGACGCGTGCCGGAGCGCGGCGAAATCATCGTTCACCCGCAAGGGGTGGAGATGGAAGTCGTCGACGCCGATCCGCGCCGGGTGAAGCGGTTGCGTGTCACCCTGCCGAAACAGACGGCCCCGACGGCCGAGGACGTCGCCGCCATTCTGAGCCACCCATGAGCGAACGCCGTCGCGGCGTCGTGGCAGTCCCGCCCCTGGCTCGCCGACGCGGCTGGCTGGCGGGACTCGCCGTTACGGCTATCGGTGCCTTTGCGGCGCTGGGTTTTGCGCCGTTTCACATCTGGGGCGCGACACTTCTTTCGCTGTCGCTCCTGTTCGTCCGGCTGATCGGGGTCTCGGATGGGGACCGCCCTGTCCGTGCCGGGTTCAGAACCGGGCTGCTATTCGGCCTGGGCTGGTTTTCTGCCAGCTGCTTCTGGATCGCATCGGCCTTTATCCAGCGCGGCCCGGAATTCATCCCCATGATCCCGCCGCTGGTCGGGGGGCTGGCGATCCTTCTGTCGCTCTTCTGGGGTATTGCAGGGGCGCTGACCGTCCGTTTCGCGCGCGGGCGATCCGTATGGTGGGCCGCTGGCCTCTTCATTGCGACCTATATGCTGGCCGAACTTGCGCGCGGCCATGTCCTGTCCGGCTTTCCGTGGAACATGGCGGCCTATGCGTTCGAACCGGGCGGCGCGATCAGTCAGAGCGCCAGTCTGGTCGGCGTCTATGGGTTGAGCCTGATCGCCTACGGGATTGCGGCCCTGTTCGGGATCGCCCTGCTGACCCGCAACGCGATATCGGCTGTGGGCGGCGTGGCCATTCTGGTCGTCCTGTTCTCCTTCGGGCAGCTGCGTCTGGCCTCCGCATCGACCGATATTCAGCCGGGTGTCCTGCTGCGGCTTGTCGACGCACCGTTCCACCAGTCGGAGAAGATCAACCCGGCCACGACCAATCAGGTGATCGACAATCATATCCGCGCCAGCCTTGCGCCGGGGTTGGAGGATGTCACCCATCTGGTCTGGCCCGAAGGGGCGGTCAACGGCCTTGCGATAGAGGATGAAAGACTGCTGCAAATCATGGGTGAACTGCTGGTTCGCGCCGATGACAGCCCGCCGGTCTGGTTGATGAATTCGCTCCGGATGGAGATAAGCCCCGACCCGCGCACCGGTGTCGCCAAGTCGCGCTACTATAATAGTGCCGTCGCCGTAACGTTTGACGCTTCGGGCTTCCCGGCGATCGCTGCAACCAATGACAAGGCCAAGCTGGTCCCCTTTGGAGAGTTCATTCCGGGTGGGGAAATCGTAGAGCAGATCGGGGCGCGGCTCGTGTCAACGGCGCTCGGCTCGATCACGCCGGCACCGGAAAAGCGGATTGCGCAATTTCCGGGCCTGCCGCCCATTTCGCCGCAGATCTGTTACGAAGTCATCTTTCCGGGTCTGACGCCACGCGCCCGCAATGGCCGTCCGGCTCCGCAGGCGATCCTCAATCAGAGCAATGATGCCTGGTTCGGGGCGACAACTGGCCCGCATCAGCATGCCGCCATCGCGCGCTACCGCGCGATCGAGGAGGGACTGCCGCTGATCCGCTCCGCGGCGAACGGGATTAGCGGCGTGTTCGATCCCTACGGACGCGCCGATCGCGTCCTGTCAGCGGAAGGGATCGACCATCTGGATGCAGTCCTGCCCATGGCCATTGGCTCAACTGTTTCGATGAGGCAGGTCAATGCAGCGCTGCTCTTGATTAATCTATGTTTATTCTTACTAGGGGCGATTGGTTCGCGCCGTAGTTAGGGCTCGCGGCGGTTCCACAAGAAATAAGAGCCCCCGGTGGAAGGGGATATAACCATGACCAGCAAGCACGCACCTCGATCTGCAAACCCCGTTGACGTCCATGTCGGCGCGCGCGTCCGCCTGCGACGTCAAGTCATGAAAATGAGCCAGGAAAAGCTTGGCGACCAGCTGGGCGTGACGTTTCAGCAGGTTCAGAAATATGAACGCGGGACCAACCGGGTCGGCGCGTCCCGGCTCTGGCGTCTGTCGCAAGTGCTGGAAGTTCCGGTTTCCTATTTCTTCGAAGGCATGACCGATCAGATCGAAGCGGGCGAGTTCGGCGAGAATGATCAGATGCCTATCGTGTACGACTTCATCAACAGCTCCGACGGCGTTGCACTCGCCAAAGCTGTCAGCCAGATCAAGAACAAGGCCGTGCGCCGCCAGATACTCGAACTGGCCCGCAGTCTCGCCAAAGACAGTGCTGCCAAGAGCGACTAACTTGTCTTGAGGCGGACGCGCCGCTAGGCCGCCCGCCATGAATTCCCAACCGGACGACACCCGTTTCCGTACCTTTGGCCGCGCCAAGGGCCGGACCCTGACAGTCTCGCAACAGGCCGTCATGACCGAACATTGGCCGCGGCTTGAGATCAGACCGGGCGATACGCTGCCGGACGGTCCGATCTGGCTTGAAATCGGCTACGGCATGGGATCGCATGTGTTGCATCTGGCACGGACCCATCCGGACATGTCCATCATCGGCGCGGAGCCGTTTCTGAACGGGACGGCCAAAGCTGTACGTGGAGCCGCCGAAGAGGGGCTGGACAATCTGCGTCTGTTTCGGGGCGATGTGCGCGAATTGATGACCGAAATGCCGGATCGCTGCCTGGAACGTGTCTACATCCTCTTTCCCGATCCGTGGCCGAAGTCGCGCCACAATAAGCGTCGCCTCATCCGGACAGCCTTTATCACAGAGCTGCACCGGCTCATCGCGCCGGGCGGATCGCTGATCTTTGCGTCCGATATACCGCATTATGTCGACTGGGCGCTGACCCGCTTCCGCAGCCATGCGCGCCAGACAGGCGGCGGATTTGTCTGGGATGGCAGCGATCCGAAACAGCCACCAGAAAACTGGCCGGGCACCAAATACGAAGCCAAAGCGCGCCGGGAAGGGCGGACCCCCTACTGGTTCACCTTCACGCGGGTTTGACCTCTTGACAGAATAGGGTGAAAAGCCCCCAACCTGAGAGAGGGGCAGTGCCATGTCCGGACCCAACATCGACTTGGAAGAGCGTAATCCGCTTGGCGGGCTGGACCGGCTCGTCACGGGCGCCGGATTGGCGATCATTGCTGTCTTTCCGACACTGTTTGTCGCAATCTTTCAGCCCTGGAAGCTGGCCCCTTTGCTGATCGCGGATGATCCTGATGGGCGACAGGGCATGATCCTGTCGCCCGGGGCCTATTTCGTTCTCTCGCTGGCCGTCATTCTCGTCTTTGTCGGGTCACTCGTCACGCCCGAAATCGTGCAGAGCAATGGCGGTGCAATCGGTCCGAAACTGGCTGTCGATGTCGCGGCCGCCGCCGCAGAGGGTGATATCTGGAAGACCCTGTCGCGGATCGCGCCGGTTTTCGTCGCGGCCGTGCTTTTCGGTATTCTCGGTCGGGCTTTAACGCGGTTCGCGGGGGAATGGTGGGATATACGCGTGTCCTTGCGGGCCAGCTTCTACGCCATTGCGACCGCGATCTGCTGGATCATCTTGTCGAGCCTGATTATCGACGCTGCTGGCGTGGCGATGGAGGGCTGGAACAAGCAGACCCTCTACGATCTCAATACCATCCCGATCCTGTCTCTGCCCATGTGGGTCTATTTCTGGTGTTTTCGAATGGGTGGGTCCATGTCCACGTTTCGCGCGCTCGGGCTGACAGCCGCAATGGCCGTTCTCATCCTTGGTTTCTTCCTCGTGTTCAGCCTCGTTCTCAACGCGATCTGAACCGCATAGCGACACTTGCCAAGACGGTATGCGAGGCCTATATGAGCCTCACATCGCCGGATCTGGCAGTTGCCAGCCAGGCGGCCCCCGGTCACGGCGGGCCGTTTTTTTATTGGGACTTTGAAGGATCGTCTTGAAGACCAAGACCCATATTGATGAGCGCATTCTGGCGCTTGCTGAGCCCATTGCTGCAGATCTGGGTCTGCGGATCGTGCGCGTGCGCGTCATGGCCGGAAAACGCCGGACCGTGCAGATCATGGCTGAACGTCTGTCCGACGGCCTGATGGGGATCGAGAATTGCGAAGCGCTGTCGCGTGAGCTGTCGGCGACGATGGAAGTGGAAGATCCGCTGGACGATGCCTATGTGCTGGAGGTCAGTAGCCCCGGTATCGACCGGCCTCTGACCGCTATCGAGGATTTCAGCGCCTATGAGGGCTATCTGGCCCGGCTGGAGCTGGACCGCATGGTCGAAGGGCGCAAGCGCTTTCGCGGCGTGCTGGCAGGGGTCGAGCCTGATCCTCAGGGGTCGAAAATGGTCGATATCAATCTCGACGGGGATGATGAGCATACGACCTCGATCCCGTTTGACTGGATCGCCGAGGCCAAGTTGCTGATCACGGATGAGCTGGTCGCCGAGGGTCAACGCAAGAAAGACGCAGCGAAAGCTGCTGCTTCGAACAACGAAGAAGAGGAATAGTACCGTGGGTATCGCCGGCGTTTCCGCCAACAAGCTCGAGTGGCTTCAGATCGCGAAAGCGGTTGCCGAGGAAAAGAGCATCGACAAACAGATCGTCCTGCGTGCGATCGAGGAAGCCTTCGAACGGGCCGCCAAGATGCGTTACGGCGCTGAGCTGGATATCCGCGCCTTCCTGCATCCCGAGACGGGCGAGATGAGCCTGCGACGGGTCATGACGATCGTGGCCGATGAAGAGGTGATGGAACCCCAGGCGCAGGTCGGTCTGTCGACCGCGCAGATGGATGATCCTGACGCTGCAATCGGCGCGGAAATTTCCACGCCGCTGCCCATGATCGAACCGAGCCGCGTGCAGACGCACTTGGCCAAGCAGGTCATTACGCAAAAGACCCGCGAAGCCGAACGCGCTCGTCAATATGAAGAATTCAAGGACCGCATCGGCGAGATCATCAACGGTATCGTCAAGCGCGTCGAATATGGCCACATCATTGTCGATCTGGGCCGCGCCGAAGCGGTCGTGCGTCGCGATCAGGCCCTGCCGCGTGAAAACGTCAAGCCGGGCGACCGGATTCGCGCCTATATCATGGATGTCCGCGAAGAGCCGCGAGGCAGTCAGATTTTCCTGTCACGCGCCCATCCGCAATTCATGGCGCAATTGTTCGCGCAGGAAGTGCCGGAAGTCTATGAAGGCACGATCCAGATCGTGGCCGTCGCCCGAGACCCGGGCAGCCGCGCCAAGATCGCCGTCTATTCCAATGACAGTTCGATCGATCCGGTCGGGGCCTGTGTCGGTATGCGCGGCTCGCGCGTGCAGGCCGTGGTCAATGAATTGCAGGGCGAACGCATCGACATCATTCCTTACACCGAAGATCTCGGGACTTTCATCGTCAACGCCTTGCAGCCTGCGACCGTCACCAAGGTTGTCATCCATGAGGAAGACGAACGGATCGAAGTCGTCGTCCCTGAAGAGCAGCTCAGCCTCGCCATCGGCCGTCGTGGCCAGAATGTGCGTCTGGCCTCGCAGCTGTCCGGCTGGGCGCTGGATATCCTGACCGAAGAACAGGAAAGCGAACGGCGTCAGCAGGAATTCCGCGAACGCTCGCAGCTCTTCATGGATGGTCTGGATGTCGACGAAATGGTCGCGCAGCTGCTCGTTTCCGAAGGCTTCGAGACGATGGAAGAAGTCGGCTATGTCGAACTGGACGAGCTGTCCTCTATCGAAGGCTTCGACGAGGAAACGGCGATGGAGCTGCAAGCCCGAGCCCGTGAATATCTCGAAAAGATCGCCGAGGAGCAGAATGCCAAACGGACCGAGCTGGGTGTCGAAGACGGCGTGCTCGAAATCGATGGCGTCACCCTGCCGATGGCCGTGATTTTCGGTGAAAACGAAATCCTGTCCGTCGAGGATGTGGCCGGTCTCATCCCGGATGATCTGACGGGTTATGTCGAATATAAGGACGGCGAGCGGATCCGCGAACCCGGTCTGTTCGAAGACATGAAGTTCACCGCCGAGGATGCGACCAACCTGATCATGCGGGCCCGTGTTCACGCGGGCTGGATCAGCGAAGAAGACCTCTACGCCAGTGCAGAAGGCGATGCGGAAGACGGAGAAGGCGCCGTCGATCCGGACGCCTATCAGGCTCCTGAACGTCCGATCGATGCCGCCGAAGCGCTGTTCAACAGCGACGGCGCGAACACAGAAGGAACAGGCGCATAATGCGCCTCTGACCCGGGCCGCTGACTGCGGAAACCGACATCAACGCCCCTGACGAGGGGGACAAGCGTGGCCACAAGTCGCGTGAGCGCCGCTGCGTCGCCAGCGGCGACGTACGCGATCCTGCGTGGATGGTTCGCTATGTTCTCTCGCCGGACGGCGCAGTGGTTGCGGATGCGCTCGGTAAGTTGCCGGGACGCGGCTGCTGGGTGTCTGCCGATGCAGATGCGCTGCGCCAGGCGGTACAGAAAGGGGGCTTCAATCGGGGCTTCAAGACCAAGGTCTCTGCCGATGCGGACGTGTTGATCGATCAGACCCGGACGCAGTTGCGTCGGCGCCTGCTGGGTCAATTGACCATGGCGCGCAAGGCTGGGCGGCTGGTCTTTGGCGAAACGGGCGTAAGGGAACCGGCCTCGCGAGGTGATGTGGCGATCCGGATCGAGGCCACGGATGGTGCACCCGATGGGCGTGGCAAGATCCGCACGCTTAGCCTGGCGACTGCACGCGAGATGTCCTCGCAAGGGGTGAAGCGGCCCGATCCGCCGGTCATCGGCTGTTTTACGGCCGCCGAGATTGGCCAGGCGCTGGGGCGCGATCCGGTCGTGCATGCGGCGATAATATCCGGCCCGATGGTCGGCGAAGTGAAGATCACCGCGCAGAAACTGGCCGGTTTCGAGCCATTACTGCCGCCCACCTGGTCCGATGCGCGGCATGAAATTGCGCTGGAACCACCGCCTTAAGGCGGTTGAATAAATAGGTTTTGCCGCTAGGTTGCGGCCCGTCGCAAGGCGGGACGCATGGATGGCGGTCTCCAAGGTGGACGAATGGGTTGGGCAGCCCGGACGACCGCCCCGACGAATTGACGAAGTGAAAGTGAAGCATGAGCGACAATAATAACAACCGTCCCCGCCGCCCCGGCGGACCTGGTGGACCCACACGCAGCCCGCGCCGCACGACGGCGCGCCCTTCGGCTGTGGTCGTGGAAAAGAAAAAGAAGCGTCTGGTCAAGCCGGGTGCCGGTGGGACAGGCGCAAGCGGCGCCAAGCCGAAAATTCAACTCAAGCCACGTGGCGACGCGGCAGCGCCGAAGGCTGCGCCCAAGCCAGTCACGCCGAAAGTCGACGCACCGGCTGCAGCTGCCCCCACAGCCAAGGCCGAACCCAAGGCCGTGAACATTCCGGCACCGGAAGGCGCGACGGCCCGTGCATCCAGCGGACCGCAAGCCGCGACGCCGAAAAAAGCCACACCGACCAAGGCACCGACCCTGGCCCCACCGATCAAGTCGGCTGCAGAGGCCAAGCCCGCACCGACACCGAAACCCGCTCCGACTAAAGCGGCCGCACTCACGGAAGAGCAGATTGCCGCCGCTGCGCGCGAGCAGGGTCTGTCTGTGGCCGAGTTCAAGGTCCGTATGGAAGCGCTGCAGAAAGCGCAGGCTCAGGCCGCCGAACGCGCTGCCAGGAAGGCGGCCGAAGCCGAAGCGCGTCAAGCCCGCATGCGTGAAGAGCAGGAAATGCTCGAAGCCAAGAAACGCGCTGAGGAAGAAGCCGAACTGAAACGGATCGAGGAAGAGGAAGCCGAAGCCCGCCGCAAGGAAAAAGAAGAGCAGGAGCGTCTGCAACGCAAATCTGTCGGCTCGCCGCTCGAACGCGGCAAGACCGAAGCCGAGATGAGCGAGCTGGAAAAAGCTGGCGGTCGCATCAAGAAGAAACGCAATACGCCGCCGCCGACCCGCTCCAAGGGCGAGCAGAAGCGTCGGCGAGGCAAGCTGACGATCGTGTCCGCCCTCTCAGGTCAGGAAGATCGCCAGCGCAGCCTGGCAGCGGTCAAACGCAAGCGCGAACGCGAACGTCAGCGCCGTATGGGCGGTAGCGGTTCGCGCGAGAAAGTGCAGCGCGAAGTCACCGTTCCAGAAACCATCACCATTGCCGACCTCGCCAATCGTATGGCCGAGCGCGGCGCCGATGTGGTGAAATACCTGATGCAGCAGGGCACGATGTCCACGCTCAACGATGTCATTGATGCCGATACGGCACAGCTCATTGTTGAAGATTTCGGTCATACGGTCAAACGGGTTTCAGAGTCCGATGTCGAAATGGACTTCCTGATCGACGACACGCCGAGCCAGGAAAAGGACCGCAAGCCGCGTCCACCCGTGATTGCGATCATGGGGCATGTCGATCACGGCAAGACCTCGCTGCTGGACGCATTGCGCGCGACCGATGTCGCCGCGGGCGAAGCCGGCGGGATCACGCAGCATATCGGGGCCTATCAGTTGCAGCTGAAATCGGGTGACAAGATCACCGTGCTCGACACGCCGGGCCATGCGGCCTTTGCGCAGATGCGGACGCGCGGCGCGGAAGCCGTCGATATTGTCGTTCTGGTCGTGGCCGCCGATGACGGGGTGAAGCCGCAAACGATCGAGTCGATCCGCTACGCCAAGGCAGCCGGGAAGCCGATCATCGTCGCCATCAACAAGATGGATACGTATGAAGCCAATCCGCAAAAGGTCGAAACTGACCTGCTGCAATATGAAATCATCACGGAAAACATGTCCGGTGACGTGCAGGCGATTCCGGTCTCGGCCAAGGAGAAGACCGGCCTGACCGAACTTGCCGAAGCGATCACGCTTCAGGCCGAACTGATGGAACTGAAAGCCAATCCGAAACGCAATCCGGACGGGCTGGTGATCGAATCCCGGTTCGAGAAGGGGCGCGGCGCCGTCACGACCCTGCTGGTCAAGCGCGGCACGCTTAAACGCGGCGACATGATCGTGGCCGACGAATATATGGGCAAGGTCAAGGCGATGATGGACGAGCGCGGCAAGCAGGTGAAATCTGCCGGTCCGAGCGTTCCCGTCGAAGTGATGGGCCTGGACGGCGCACCGATGCCGGGCGAGCCCTTCGCCGTGGTCGATGGCGAGAAGAAAGCCGGAGAGATCGTCGAATATCGTCAACGCAAGAAGAAGCAGGATGCGGCAGCGCAGCCTTCGGCTCTGGCGTCGATGGAACAGATGATGGCCAAGCTGCAGAACAAGGAAGTGTCCGAACTGCCACTGCTGGTCAAAGCCGATGTTCAGGGCTCCGCCGAAGCCATCAAGGCGTCGCTCGAAGGCCTGTCAAACTCAGAGGTCAAAGCCAATGTCATCTATGCGGCGGCGGGCGGTATTTCCGAATCCGACGTGCAGATGGCCATGACGGCGGGTGCGCCGATCATCGCGTTCAACGTCCGACCCAATAAGCAGGCCAAGGAACTGGCCGAACGGGAAGGCGTCGAAATCCGCTACTATTCGATCATCTATGAGCTGATCGAATATATTGAGGGCATTCTGACGGGCATGATCAATCCGGAGCGCCGCGAAACCTTCATCGGCTACGCCGAGATCCTGGAAGTGTTCAACATTTCCAAGCTGGGCAAGGTTGCGGGCTGTCGCGTCACGGATGGTCGTGTCGAACGCGGCTCCGGTGTGCGTCTGCTGCGCGACGATGTCGTGATCCACGAAGGCACGCTCAAGACGCTCAAGCGTTTCAAGGATGAAGTCGAGAAGGTGCAGAGTGGCATGGAATGCGGCATGGCCTTCGAGAACTATGAAGACATCCGCAAGGGCGATCAGATCGAGTGCTTCACGGTCGAAATGGTCGATCGCTCGCTCGACGATGTCGCCATGTCCGACATGGAAGCGGAAAGCGCGAGTGCAAGCGCAAGTGCAAGTGAGAGCGAAGACGCCTAGATCTTCCGCATCGATACACAAAAGGATCAGGGAGGCTCCGGCCTCCCTTTTTCATGCGTGGCGTTCGGCCTGCAGGGCTAACAGCTCTTCCAGTTCGGTGGATTTGCGTCGGGCCAGACGGTAGCCATAGATCATCAAGGCAGCCACCAGCAGAAGAGCAGGCACGATGATCGCTAGCAGGATGTCCGGATTGGCTGCATCCTCATGACCAGCCCGGTCAAATAGATAACCGACGCCATACCCCAAGCCAATGCTGGGCAGGGGTGTTAGCAGAAAATAAAGGCCGAGATTGCGCGCGGCCCGTGTGCGTTTAATCAGAAAAGGCAGGAGTTTTCCTGGTTCTTCGGAATAGGCGGCGATCAGCCGCGCCTTGTCACGGCGGTATTTCCATACGCTCCAGATGAGGCCGCCAGCGCCAAGCAGGCTGAGAAGTCCCTTTGTCGGAATGCGACCGAGAAACTCCAGGGCGAGAATAACGATCAGCGAAATCAGGCTGACGGCAAAGCTGATCCGGTTGACCCGGCGCAGCGCCCGGTTCTGTTTCTGTAGCCGTGCTATCAGCTTGTCGGCGTCTAGCGGCGGGGCAGAACTCTGCCACAGGGATTGCAAATCGCTCATCGTCCTGTCTCCATCATGTCTCTGAGCGTGTCTTTGCTACGGTGAAGCCGGACCCGCACATTGCCGGGTGTCAGGCCCAGAACGTCGGCGATCTCCAGATTGTCAAATCCTTCCAGATGCAATGAGACGATCTGTCGGCTGGCGACAGGCAAATTCCGTACAGCTGTGAGAAGACGGTCGCGTGCCAGGGACAGGTCCGTAACCTCTTCTGCACTTTGGGACGGATCGATCATGTGACTCAGTGCGTCATCGCCCTGTTCAGCCGGTCTGCAGGTGGCTCGTCGCACATGATCGACGCAGACATTATGCGTAATCCGGGCGATAAAGGTTTTCAGGCTCGCATCGCCGCGGAAGGTCGGCAGAGCACGGTAGAGCGCGAGCAAGACATCTTGCGTCAATTCTTCGATCAGGGCCGGACGACGTTCATAGGTAGACGCAATCCGGCCGATCAGCGGCGCCTGTTCGCGCACAATGGTCTCAAAATCCAGAACCCCGGTCATACTGGCCATAGTCGCCGTCAAAGCAGATATGTTACAAACATCTTCAAAGACGCTTTTTTGTAACGAATATCCTCATTCTCCGACTGTTCTCCCGTCAAACACGGGAGTTTACAGATGACACATTTTGATCGAAAAAACGAAACGTCAAATGCGCACCTGCTTCGGGCAACGATTATGGGTTCGCTAGGGGGCTATGCCGTATTGTTGGGCTTACTGTTCGCCGTTCATGACACCCCATGGGGCGTCATGGATCGGCTCACCCCTTTTCTGATAATCGGTAGCGCAGGTCTGGCTTTGTCGATCGGCCCGCTTATATTCGCGCGTTGGCAGGAAAAGCGTCCGATTACGGGTCGTGGACCGGGCAAGGCGTGTTCGCACGAAGCGCTGGCCCCGCAGCGGATCATCGGCCTGATGGCAATGGGCATGATGCTTGGTGCCCTGATCAGTCAGACTGTGAAACTTTTCATCAGCTAAGTCATCATCAGCCAGAGGAGACCATCATGAAAGACATATTCATAACCGCCGCGCTTTGCAGTTTGCTGACCGCAACGCCGGCGCTGGCCGCGCCGCCCGCCTGGGAAATTACTGATGCGGATAGTCGCGTCGTTCTGTTCCCGACTATCCACGTTCTGCCAGACGGGCTCGACTGGGAAACGCAGGCCCTGAAAGCTGAAATTCAGCAGGCGGATGAAGTCTGGTTCGAAATCGAGGATGCGACATCGCCACAGGCCGTGGCCGAGATTCAGGCGCTGATGGGCGAAAAGGGATTGTCGCCGGACATGCCACTATCCAAGCGTCTGAGCGAGGATCAACTCGCCACGCTGACAGCGACCTTGGACTCGCTTGGCGTTCCGCTGGCGCAGATCGACCCGATGCGGCCCTGGCTGGCGGCGGTCATGCTCAGCATGACAAGCCTTGTACAGGCTGGGTTCAATCCCGAAAACGGCGTCGAGAAAGAGCTGGAAGACGATTATGCGGATCGTCCCCGTCGCGGGCTCGAAAGCCCCGCTTTTCAGGTCGGCATGCTCGCCAGTCTGGAAGGTGACGACCAGGTCGGTTTTCTGATGAGCAGTCTGGATGATCTGGACAGCATCGGCGAGACGCTTTTGCAGGTCGCGCACGCATGGTCGAAGGGCGATGTCGAAATGATCGAAACTGAATTGCTGGCCGAAATGCGCGCAGATTATCCAGATATTTTTGCGGCCATGTTCACCAACCGGAATGCGAACTGGGCGGAGATTATCGACGCGGAGATGCAGGGCTCAGGCCGTGATTTCATTGCCGTCGGCGCGGGCCATCTGGTGGGCCCGGAGTCGGTCCAGTCCATGTTGCAGGCCCGTGGCTATACAGTCCGCCGCATCAGTCTGGTCGACGAATAGAGGTCGCAGATGGGGACGCAGACTGCGCCCCCATCGCCCCACATGGATGATTGTCCGGGCTGACTGTCTCTAGAATCTGCGCCCGAAGCCGACACCGACGATCCACGGATCGATTTGCACATCGGACGTGACGATCAGTCCGCCAGCATTGGCGACAACGTCGGTTTCCAGGAACAGTTTCTTGACGTCGATATTGGCAAACCAGATGTCATTAACTGGAATATCGACCCCGGCATTGAGCGCCCAGCCAAATTCGTCACTATATTCGATCGTGTTGGCGACCGGGCCTGAGTCGGCATTGAAGAAGGCCGTATAGTTGATCCCGGCACCGACATAGGGACGGACCTTGCCCCGCGGATTGAAGTGATATTGCGCGGTGACCGTTGGCGGCAGCAGCCAGACATCGCCAAGATCGACATCGCCCAGCAAGGAGTTCTCGACCGAGACGTCATGCGGCGTGACGGCGAAAATGGCTTCGACAGCGAAGTTTTCGGTGAAGAAATAGGAAATGTCGAGTTCGGGGACGATCTGGTTCTCGATCGACACAGTACCGCCCAGCGGAACGGTCGTGCCCGCTTCATCCGGCATGACGGACAGGCCGCGAACCCGCACGAGCCACGGATCATCCACTGATCCGGCCAGGGCCGTCGGGGCGACCATGAACGGGGCCGCGATCAGACCGCACAGCATCGTGGTCTTCAGAATGGATGACTTCAGAAAATCTTGTCTGGGAAGGGATGGCGTCAGCATAATGGTCTCCTTGTTCTGACGCGGATCCTGTCCGACATTTCGCAGGTCATAGATGTGATGGGCGACACGAAACCGTTCCGTTTCCGACGCTGCGGGATCATCTTTCAATTTCGCGGCGCGGTCCCTATCTGCATCGTCATGGCCCGCAACAGACCTCCTTCCCAACGTCAGCTCAAGGCAGGCGAACTTATTCGCCGCGCACTGGCGGATATTATCAACCGCGAGGACCTGCGGGACCCGGCCCTGCAAGGTGTCAGCGTGACCATCGCCGAAGTGCGGGCATCGGCGGATTTGAAGGTGGCGACGGTTTTTGCGGCGCCGCTTGGGACCGACGCGGATGCGGACGCCGTCATTGCGGGCCTGCAACGCTGCGGGCGGTTTCTACGCGGACGTCTTGGACGCGAACTGGAAATGAAAAGCACGCCGCGCCTGAATTTCAGGCTCGACACCACCTTCGATACTGCTGACGATATGGCGCGCCTGCTGGCCCGCCCTGAAGTCGCGCGCGATCTGGGTTCGGAAGAGGAATGAAAAAGCCGCACCGGAGGGCGGCTTTTTGTTTCACAGTTACGGATGATCTGCCATCAGGCAGACTTGGCTCTAGGAGATCGGCTCGCCCGTGACGGTAGGCGGCTGGAGAGGGTCCATCGGGATCGAAACTGTATCAGGATATTTGTAGATTGCGCCGGTCAGCGCATCGACGCCGACACCGATCGGCCCACCGAGAACGAGGTTGCCTGCCGTAGAGCCCTCGACCTTGCCGGAAATAGTGCGACTCGCCGTCTGATAACCAGTCTTGTTGCAGGTAATATTCAGTGCCTTGCTCGAACGGGGCAGTTTGACGTCTGCCGGTGTCTGAAATTGCTTGTTCACGGCGAAGTCGGATCCACCTTTTGCTACGCAATCCGCGCCCGTCACTGAGCCTGTATCGAATTGTACGAGCTGGTTCTTGCCGTTAACGACGGTGGAGCAGGCCCCCAAGCTGATGGCGCAGGCGGCTAGTGTCAAAAATCTGATGGTCATTAAAGTCCCCCATAATCCGCGCCCTTCGATGACAGCTAGTCGGCGGCGACAAGACACTCAACCAAGCGGTTCAGTTTATGACGAATTTTCAATGAAGATAGACCGTCCTTCTTGCCAGACTCTGTTTGCATCGCCAAGCCCCCCCCCATGGACCCCAACGGACGTAATCGACGCAAGCGCGGGCAGGCCGTGCATGGCTGGGTGGTGCTGGACAAGCCGCTGGAGCTTGGCAGTACCAAGGCCGTCGCAATCGTCAGGCGGCTAATGGACGCCCAAAAAGCCGGTCATGCAGGAACGCTCGATCCGCTGGCGACGGGGATTCTGCCGATTGCACTGGGCGAGGCGACCAAGACGGTGCCGTTTTTGATGGACGCGGCCAAATCCTATGAATTCGACATCGCGTTCGGGGTCAGTACGGCGACGCTGGACGCGGAAGGTGACGTCACGGGAAAGAGCGATGCCCGCCCGACCCGCACAGCCGTTACCGGCGTCCTGCCCCGCTTTATGGGTACGGTGGAGCAGGTGCCGCCCAGATACTCCGCCATCAAGATCGACGGCAAGCGCGCCTATGATCTGGCGCGGGCAGGCGAAGCAGTCGCGATGAAGACGCGCCTTGTCAGAATCGACGCTGTGACGATGACAGCCTTTGACGGCGACACGGCATCCTTCACCGTCGATTGCGGCAAAGGTACCTATGTGCGCTCCTTGGCGCGCGATATTTGCGTCGCCCTCGGTGTGGACGGGCATGTGTCCCGGCTGCGCCGCACACGGGTCGGGCCATTCGATCTGCAACGGTCATTGACGCTGGACGCGCTGTCGGAATTATGCGATGGCGCGCGCGCCGATGAGGGGTTGCTGCCGCTCTCGACCGCACTGGACGACATCCCGGTGCTGGCCGTGACCGACCCGCAGACGACCGCTTTGAGGCAGGGCCGTGCAATCGCCGCCCCCCAATCTCTCCAATCCTCTGCCCTATCGAATAGGGAATGGATATTGGCCGAGGCTGAGGGTTTGCCAATTGCGCTGTGCCAACCACGTGGAGAGGAGCTTTTTCCGAAACGCGTGTTCAACCTTTGAACGCAATATGGAGAAACCGATGTCGATTACCCCAGAGCGTAAGGCCGAACTGGTCACTGAATACGCAACCAAACCCGGTGATACCGGATCCCCCGAAGTCCAGGTCGCGATCCTGACGCACCGCATCAAGACGCTGACTGAACACTTCAAGACCAACGCCAAGGATAACCATTCCCGCCGCGGCCTTCTGACCATGGTCAATAAGCGCCGTCGCCTGCTGGATTATCTGAAGGACAAGGACGAAGCCCGCTATCAGGACCTGATCAAGCGACTGGAACTGCGCCGCTAGGCCCCGTTCCTGATAAGAATAAAGCCGCCGAAGAGGGCTTCGGCGGCTTTCGTGCATTCAGCACATTCGAAAAAAGCGTCCACCCGCCATTCAAGCCCATTGAGGGATACCAGCGCGGGGCAACGGACGTCATACGTACGAAACGAAAGACTACACACATGTTCAACAAACATTCCGTCACGATCGATTGGGCGGGCCGCGAGCTCACATTGGAGACCGGTCAGGTTGCCCGCCAAGCCGACGGTGCCGTCATGGCCACTTATGGCGAGACCAAACTGCTGGCGACAGCCTGCTATGCCAAAGAGGCGCGTCCGGGGCAGAACTTCTTCCCGCTGACCGTCAATTATATGGAAAAATTCTATGCCGCCGGTAAGGTGCCGGGTGGCTATTTCAAACGCGAAGGCCGTCCGACCGAGCGCGAGACGCTGATCTCCCGCCTGACCGACCGTCCGATCCGCCCGCTGTTTCCAAAGGGCTTCCGCAACGAAGTTCAGGTGGTAATCACGGTCCTGCAGCACGACCTCGAAAACGAACCCGACATTATCGGCATGGTTGCGGCGTCTGCTGCTCTGGCCTTGTCCGGCGCGCCTTTTGCCGGTCCGATTGGTGCGGCCCGCGTCGGCCTGATCGATGGTGATTATGTCCTCAACCCGATGCTCGACGAAATGGTCGAGTCCGAACTCGACCTCGTTGTCGCCGGGACGCACGAAGCCATCATGATGGTGGAATCCGAAGCCAAGGAACTGACCGAAGAGCAGATGCTCGGCGCTGTCATGTTCGCTCACGAAGCCTGTCAGGACGTCATCGAAGCGATCCACGATCTGGTCGAAAAAGCCGGCGCCAAACCTGCTTACGACTATGTCACTCCAAACCTCGAAGACGAGAAGAAAGACGTCAAGAAAATCGCCGAGAAAGGCATCAAGGCGGCTTACAAGAAGAAAGACAAGATGGAGCGCCAGGACGCGCTGCGCGATGCCAAGGCAGACGCCAAGACCAAACTGGTCGTTTCGGATGAAAATCCGCATGGCATGACCGAAGCCGTCTTCAACGACGTGTTCAAATCCGTCGAATCCGAGACGGTTCGCCAGAGCGTGATCAAGACCAAGAAGCGCATCGACGGTCGCAAGACCGACGAAGTGCGTCCGATCGAAGCCATGGCGGGTCTGCTACCCCGTACGCACGGGTCCGCTCTGTTTACGCGCGGCGAAACGCAGGCCATCTGTGTGGCAACGCTGGGCACGTCCGAGGACGAGCAGTTCGTTGATCAGCTGACCGGCACGATCAAGAACAAGTTCATGCTGCACTATAATTTCCCGCCCTACTCGGTCGGGGAAACGGGACGCATGGGCGGCACGTCGCGTCGCGAACATGGCCACGGCAAGCTTGCCTGGCGCGCGCTGCAGGCGGTTCTGCCCAGCAATGAGGACTTCCCCTACACGATCCGTCTGGTGTCCGAGATCACTGAGTCCAACGGCTCCTCATCCATGGCGACGGTCTGCGGCTGTTCACTGGCGATGATGGATGCGGGTGTTCCGCTCAAGCGTCCGGTTTCCGGTATCGCCATGGGCTTGATCAAGGACGATAATGGCGTTGCCGTTCTGTCGGACATTCTGGGTGATGAAGATCACCTTGGCGACATGGACTTCAAGGTTGCCGGGACAAGCGAAGGCATCACGTCTTTGCAGATGGACATCAAGATCGCCGGCATCACGGAAGACATCATGGAAACGGCTCTGGCCCAAGCCTATGACGGTCGCCTGCACATTCTCGACAAGATGAATGAAGCCCTGACCGAAAGCCGTGAGAGCGTCGGCGAATTTGCCCCGCGCATCGAGCAGATGAGCATTCCGGTCGACAAGATCCGTGACGTCATCGGTTCCGGCGGCAAGGTCATCCGCGAAATCGTCGACACGACAGGTGCCCGCGTCTCGGTCGAAGATGACGGCACGATCAAGATCGCGTCCAACGACCAGAAATCCATCGACGCCGCCAAGGAATGGATCACATCGCTGACGGCTGAGCCAGAAGCGGGCAAGGTCTATAAGGGCAAGGTCGTCAAGGTCGTCGACTTCGGTGCCTTCGTGAACTTCTTCGGCAAGAAGGACGGTCTGGTTCATGTCTCCATGATCAAGCCAGAGCGCGTCAATCACCCGTCCGATTTCCTTGAAGAAGGACAAGACGTCTGGGTCAAGCTGATGGGCTTTGACGATCGCGGCAAGGTTCGCCTGTCGATGAAACATGTCGATCAGGAAACGGGCGAAGAAGTTGAAGTCGAAGAACGCGCGCGCTCCAAGCGTGACGATGACGAAGACGGCGATGACAAGCCCCGTCGTCCGCGTCGCCGCCGTTCGCCGCGTAAAGACGAAGACTAGCTCGCGACGACGAGAAAGGCCTGAGATCAGGTTGAACCAATAAGCCCGGCCTTCTGGCCGGGTTTTTTCATGGCGCAGCCACCGCGTCTGACGAGGTGCGAACCCAGACATAGGCGCGGTCCGTCACCCATGTACCCGCATCCGACGGATTGAGCGATGCGCTGCGATGCTCGGTCTCGGACAGCTCGGCTGTCTCGTGTCGGACGCTATAGGCCGGTCCTGATACGGGGGTGAAACGCTGCTCCGCGATCAGCGTGGCCCCGTCTTCATCCATCCAGATCGTGCCTTCCCCGTGAACGCCCCAGCCATTCTGGATGATGCGCATCTGGCCCGCCGGGTAATCCCAGAACTGATAGAAACTCCAGAAGTCGCCCTGACTGGGTTGACCGTCTTTGAGCGCATACATGCGCGCCGTCATGGACAGATCGTCTGGTCCTGCCGTCCATTCGATGACGTAGGAATCCCACGGCTCGCCCTCTGAACGGTAGGTCGCATTATCGGCAATCCACTGACCCGTCCCGGCGCTCATGTAACGGATATTGGCGCGAGCCCAGTCCGGCACAGTGGTCAAGGCGAGCGTCGGATCGCCCGCCTCCGTAACGAGTTTGGCCTTTGCGGGCGTTTCGGGGGCCTCGGCCATACAGCCTGCAAGAGCAAAACAGGCCAGTCCGGCTCCAAGGATCAATCGCGTTCCCATTTTCATACCCTGTCCCTTCCTTGTGCGCGTTACGCGTCAACGTCCCCAAAAGAGTCTATTCCTTCGGCATTAACCGGATCAGTCGCCCATTGTCAGGGTCTTCGACCAGAATCAGCAGCGCACCATCCTCATCGACAGCCAGATCGCGAACGCGGAACGTATCCGGACCCGTTTTCAGATCACCCAGCAGGGCGGTCTCCATACCCGTGTTCAGATCGACATGACGAATATCTTCTGACGCCAGCCCGCCGCTCAGCGCGTCCCCCTCCCAGTCGGGGAAAAGCGCGCCGCGATAGATCACCAGACCGGACGGTGCGATGGACGGCGTCCAGTCATGCACGGGCGCTTCGAAGCGCGGATCGGTTTCGTCGGGGCTAATCCGGGCACCCTGATAGTCGCGCCCTGTCGTGACGACCGGCCAGCCATAATTGGCGCCGGCGCGCAGACGGTTGAGTTCGTCCCCGCCGCGCGGACCATGCTCATGCGACCAGATCGCGCCCGTCTCCGGGTCGATGGCCAGGCCCTGCACATTGCGGTGGCCGATCGTATAGATTTCGGGCTCCGCGCCCTCGCCGAAGTCAGGATTATCGTCCGGCGGGCTGCCGTCGCGATTGATCCTGACGACGGACCCCAGATGCGAGTCCGGTTTCTGCGCTTCCTCGCGCAAGGCCATTCCATCACCCAGGCTCAGCAGCAGCGTGCCATCATCAGGAAAGACGATCCGGCCGCCATAATGGCGACCTGATGCTTTCGGAAAGCTGGATTCGAACAGAGTCTGCGCGTCCAGCATCTGGTCGCCATCCAGCCTCGCCCGCAGCAGGGCGGTCCCGTTCGCGTCCCAGTCACCATAGGAGTAGGAGAGGTAGATATCACCCGTTGCGGCAAAGTCCGGGGGCAGCCCGATGTCCAGCAATCCACCGTGGCCTTTGACGGCGATGCGCTTGTCACGCTGAGCGATCAAAACATCCGGCAGCCCGGCAATCTCTCGCGCCTGTCCGCCTTCCACGAGCCACAGAACGCCGAGTTTTCCGGTAATCAGATAGGCTGCGTTCCCGAGGGGTTCGACCGACCATGGGCGTTCAAGCCCGTCAATGACCGTTTCCATGACGAATGAGTCGGATCCGAGTCGCTGAATATCCGGGGCGGGCTGGGGTTCCCGGCATCCGCTCAAGCCGACGCTTAGCAAGGTAAAGATTGTCAGGCTTGCGAAGTGGTCGCGTCGTAGCATGAAGTGTCCTTCGGATTTGACCCCTCGGACACAGTAGGCGTAGCGAAGATAATGACAACCACTTGGCCGCAGCGATGAAAGCACGACATCCATGAACGTCACATTGCGATTTCTGGCGGGCTGGCTCTTTGGCGCGTCCGTAACGACGGTGCTGGCCGTGATCGGGCAGACCCAGATCGTTCTGGCCCGCCTCAATGCCGTCGGGGCGGAGATCACTCTTGGCGACCGGCTGTCCATGACAGCTTATGATCTGATCCATCTCGGCTCGATCTACGGAATTATCATCTTCGCGGGCACGTTGATCGCCTATCTGGCAGGCCTGCTGGTTTATCGCGCAGCCGGTTTTGGGCGTCCGGTTGTTTTCATCACAGCGGGGACCGTCGCGATGGTTGTCATGCTGCTGGCGATGAAAGCAGCCTTTTTCGACATTACCCTGATTGCCGGTGCGCGCGGCCCTCTGGGCCTGAGCCTGCAACTGGGCGCCGGGGCTGTCGGTGGCTGGGCTTTCGCCGGACTGACACAGCGCCTCAAGGTCAGGCAATCACGCCGAAAG